>NZ_DASZJJ010000064.1:0-22103 GCF_035948235.1 Paraburkholderia sp.
TTGCGGCCAAGCACGCCGCCCATGGCGTTGATCTGCTCAATGGCAAGGCGCTCGGCCTGGATCGAGCCGGTTTCGGAAATCGCCATCGTGCCCGTGGCCGAATGGAGCTGGCCGACCGTCACCGTGGTGTCCGTCACCGCGAGGCCCGTGGTGTTCACCTTCGCCGTGGGCGGCGTCTGCGCAAACGCGCCGCGCGGCAGGCCCAGCGCCATCAACGGCGCGGCAGCGAGACCGCCGAGCATTTTCCGGCGCAGCAGCGAAGGCATCTGGGCATCGTCATCGAATCGATCGTCTGCGGACATCACGTTCTCCTTATCGGGTGCCCGGCGCGGGTCGCAGCGGGCTGGGTCGAGTGTTGGACGCAATGTAGAAAGCCAAAACGGCGATCGAAATACGTCGATTGACGTATTCCCGACGCATGGACTGGAATGTAATTTGCATCGCATCCCGGTCTTGCCGCCTGCGCACCAACACGGACCATTCCCATGCCCCAGAGCCACCCGACAGCGGGCGCGCCCAGCACGCAACGCATCGTCAAGGTGCGCCGCGACTACAACGCGTGGGTCGGCGACGAGACCCTGGAGGACTACGCGCTGCGCTTTACGCCGCGCTCGTTCCGGCGCTGGTCGGAATTGCGCGTCGCCAATACGGCGATTGGCGCGGTGTCGTTTCTGGTGCTGGAGGCCATCGGCGGCAGTCTTGTCGTGAACTACGGCTTTACGAACGCGTTCTGGGCCATTGCGGCCGTGTCCGTGCTGATCTGGCTCACGAGCCTGCCGATCAGCTATTACGCAGCGCGCTACGGCGTGGACATGGATCTGCTCACGCGCGGCGCGGGCTTCGGCTATATCGGCTCGACGGTCACCTCGCTGCTGTACGCGATGTTCACGTTTATTTTTTTCGCGCTCGAAGCGGCCATCATGGCGCTCGCGCTGCAGCTCTATTTCCATCTATCGCTGGCGATCGCCTATGTGGTGAGTTCGCTCGTCGTGATACCGATCGTCATGTTCGGCATCACGCTGATCAATCGCCTGCAAAGCTGGACGCAACCGCTCTGGCTCGTGTTGCTGGTGCTGCCCTATGCGGCGGTGTTGTGGCATCACCCTGATCTGGTCGCGCAATGGACCACTTTCGCGGGCTTCGCGCCGCAAGGCCGCGCATTCAGCCTGATTGCTTTCGGACAGGCCTCCACGGTCGTGTTCGCGCTGATCGTTCAAGTGGGCGAGCAGGTGGACTATCTGCGCTTCCTGCCGCCGCTCACGGCGAAGAACCGCACACGCTGGTGGCTGGCGTTGCTCGCGGCGGGACCTGGATGGATCGTGCCGGGCGTGCTCAAGATGCTGGGCGGCGCGTTTCTCGCCTTCGTCGCGCTCCAGTACGAAGTCGATGCGAGCCACGCGACGCAGCCCACGCAGATGTATCTCGTCGCCTATCACCTGTTGCTCGACCCGCTCGGGTTCGCAGGCTGGGCACTGCCCGCGATGACGCTGTTCGTCATCGTCTCGCAATTGAAGATCAACGTGACCAACGCGTATGCCGGCTCGCTCGCGTGGTCGAATTTTTTTGCGCGCCTCACTCACAGTCATCCCGGGCGCGTCGTCTGGCTCGTGTTCAATGTGATGATCGCGTTGCTGCTAGTGGAAATGGGTGTGTTCGACGCGATCGGCAAGGTGCTGTCGCTCTACGCGAACATCGCGATTGCGTGGGTGGGCGCGCTGTTCGCCGATCTCGTCATCAACAAGCCGCTCGGCTATAGCCCGCGCCATATCGAATTCAAGCGCGCGCATCTCTACGACGTGAATCCCGTCGGCGTGGGCGCGATGCTGATCGCGGCGGCCGTTGCCATGCTCGCGCATAGCGGCCTGTTCGGCGTGCTCGCCAAGGCGATGTCGTCGTTCGTTGCCTTTGGCGTGGCGTTTGCGTGCGCGCCCGTGCTCGCCATCGCCACGCGCGGACGCTATTACATCGCGCGCGAAGCGCAACCCACCGGCGACGCGACCTCGCTGCGCTGCGCGATCTGCGAAAACAGCTTCGAGCCCGACGACACCGCTCACTGCCCGGCCTACGGCGGCACCATCTGCTCGCTGTGCTGCTCGCTCGACTCGCGTTGCCACGACCGCTGCAAGCCGCACGCGCGCTTCGTTTCGCAAGCCGACCGCGCGCTGCACCGCGTGTTGCCAGGCGCGCGGCTCGGTCCGGGCGCATTGCGCCTGATTCATTACGCGAGCCTGGTGCTGGCGATGCTCGCCGTACTGTCGAGCGTGCTTTATCTGATCTGGTCGCAAAGCGCGACGTCGATAGCCGCCACCGATGCGTCGATCGGCCATGCACTCGGGAGCAGCTTCCTGAAGATCTTTCTCGCGCTCTCGCTCGTGGGCTGCATCGCGGCGTGGTGGTTCGTGCTGGAGCGCGAGAGCCGGCGAGTCACGCAGGAAGAGTCGCAGCGGCAAAACGAACTGTTGATGCTCGAGATCGACGCGCACCAGAAAACCGATGCCGCGCTCAAGCGCGCGACCGCCGCCGCCGAATCGGCGAATCAGGCCAAGAGCCGCTACGTTTCCGGCTTGAGCCATGAATTGCGTACGCCGCTGAACAGCATTCTCGGCTACGCGCAATTGCTGCTTCAGGCGAAGGAGGAACTCACGCCCACGCGCTACAACGCGGTACGCACGATCCATCGCAGCGGCGAGCATCTACTGGCGCTTGTCGACGGCCTGCTTGACGTCGCGCGTATCGAGGCCGGCAAGCTGCAATTGAATATCGCGAAAGTGCCGCTGGCGGATTTCGTCGCGCACGTCACATCGATGCTGCGGCCGCAGGCGCTGGAGAAAGCACTCGCCTTCGATGTGCAAACGGTTGGCCGCCTGCCCGCTACCGTGCGCACCGACCAGAAATGCATGGGCCAGATTCTCACCAACCTGATCGGCAACGCGATCCGCTTCACGTCCAGCGGCACCGTCACACTGCGTGTGAGCCACGTGCTCGACACGCTCAAATTCGAAGTCGCCGATACCGGTCCCGGCATTCCATCGGCGGAAATGGAGCGCCTGTTTCTACCCTTCGAACGCGGCGAGGCCGCCCATGCGCACGATCGCGGCGCGGGCCTCGGCCTCACGATCTGCCGTCTGCTGACCCAGGCGCTTGGCGGCAGCCTGGAAGTGGACAGCGAGGTTGGGCGCGGCACGCGCTTCGTGGTGCGCCTGTTCGCGCCCGCGGTCGAGAGCGGCGCCGCCGCACCGACCGAACTGGCGGCGATTCGCGGCTACACGGGGCCGCGTCGCGCGATTCTGGTGGTCGACGATTTCGCCGATCATCGCGGCATCGTCGTGGAGTTGCTGACGCCGCTCGGCTTCGAAGTCGCGGAAGCCGCGAGCGGCACCGACGCGTTGCGCTGGCTCGCCACCCACACGGCGGACGCGATCATCATGGATATTTCCATGCCGCTGCTTGACGGCTACGAAACCAGCCGGCTGATTCGGGAAAACCAGTTGTCGAGCGCGCCCATTTTGCTGCTGTCCGCCAACGCATTCGCCGACGACCGCGAGCGCGCGAGCGCCACCGGTTGCGCGGGCTATCTGGTCAAGCCGCTCCAGGTCAGCCTGCTCGTCGACAAACTCGCGCAGTTGCTGGAACTCGACTGGATTGCATCCGACCTCTCGATACCCACACTGCCAGGAACGACGAACGTCCCGCCTGCCGTCTGGCCAAAGGCGGTAGTCGAACGCCTGCGCGCGCATCTCGACGTCGGCTACGTCGAAGGCGTGATCGAACAACTCGACGCGACGCGCGCGACGTGGCCCGCCCTGCAGCAACAGATCGATGTCTTGCGGGAATTGGCGGAACGCTTTCAGCTTAGGGAGCTTGAGCATGAACTCGACCTGCTTGGACGCGCCGACGGCGCGTGACGTATCCAGCTTGAGCCGCACAGACGCGATGCCAGCGTGGGGCGGCCACCGTCCCGTCGTGTTGATCGTCGACGATACCCCCGACAATCTCGCGTTTCTCTCCCATACGCTGCAGGCGAACGGCTACGCGGTGCTGGTCGCGCTCTCGGGCGAAGATGCACTCAAGCGCCTCGCGCGCGTCACACCCGATGTCGTGTTGCTCGACGCGATGATGCCTGGCATGGACGGCTTCGAAACCTGCAGCAGCCTGAAACAGGACCTGCGCCACGAACATCTGCCCGTGATTTTCATGACGGCGCTGACGGAAAGTGAACACGTGGTTCGTGCCTTTCGCGTGGGCGGCGTTGATTATGTGACGAAGCCGGTCCGGCCGGAGGAAGTGTGTGCGCGAATCGGTGCCCATGTGCAGCGTTCGCGTTCGCAGCTCTATGCGCAGGCAGCGCTGTCGATCGATGCGCGCGCGGCGCTGGTGGTGGGCGCTGACGGAGCCATCCATTGGCAAAGCCCGCATGCGGCTCGGCTGATCGCTGCCTACCCGACCGATGACACGGATGGCGCGGCGATGACGGCGATGCCCCCTGCCTTGCCACCGCTCTTGCGTAGCTGGTTCGTCGACTGGCTCGCACGCGGATGCCCCGCCGATGCCGTCCACGAGATCGTCTCGGGACACGTGCGACGCACGGCAAGCGTGACGCCTGCGCTCCAACCGGGCGAATGGATGATGGTCCTCACCGAAATCGACGACCACGTGCACCGCAATACGCTCGCGAGCCGCTTTGCCCTGACGGCACGCGAGGCCGAAGTGCTGTTATGGGTTTCGCGCGGCAAAGCCAATCGCGACATCGGCGACATCCTTGGCATGGCCCCGCGAACAGTGAACAAGCACCTCGAACACCTGTTCAGCAAGCTTCACGTGGAAACGCGCGCCGCTGCGGCTGCGCTGACGATAAAGGCGCTGGATCGGTCTTGACTCGCGTAGCAGGCGTGGCTTGCCGTTGTACGTGCCTTCAATGCTGCGCGGTCATGCACCGTTGAGGACGTCGTTGCGCGGGGAGTCCGAGTACCAGAAGTGCTCATCTGGCCGCCGTTTTGCGGTGGCGGCGGCCGGGTGACTGCCGCCGCGAGGTCTCACGTCAGGTACCGCAGTGGCAGCAACCGTATCAATCTGTCGGTTGCCAGACGAGGATCAACGCAGCGACGTCCCCTCGATTTCAACCATGCGCTTTTCCCGAATCGACTTCTCAGCGGCCAGCCCGATCACGACGGCCTTCAGCCCATCCTCGACCGTCACCTTGACAGGCGCGCCTTCCCGCACCGATTGCTGGAAGCCAAGATGCTCGAAATACGTCGAGCCGTGATGTGCGCCAAGCTTGAGCAGCTTTTCGTCCACTTCGACCGTGCGGCGCACGGGGCCCTTCGGCTCGCGCGGGCTCACGACCAGTTCGGCCTGGCGCTCGCCGAGCCCCGGCCAATGCTTGCCCGCGCCGGGCACAAAGCACTCCACCTTGCCCTTGTCACCCACCGCCGCGAACTCCTCCTGCCAATAGGCACCATCCGCAAACATGCACAGATCGAGCGAGGCCCGCTTGCCGCTCCTGAACTCGACGATGACGTAAGCATTGTCGATCATATCGGGCACTTGTCCGTCATAACGTTCGTCGCGATGATTCACATCGGCGGCGCCCGAAGCGAACACACGCACCGCTTCGTCGTCCACGACAAGCCGCATCAGATCGAAAAAGTGACAGCACTTTTCGACGAGTGTGCCGCCTGTGCGCGCCGAAAAACGATTCCAGTCGCCGACCTTGTTCAGAAACGGGTGTCGATGCTCGCGGATCGAAAACATCTTCAGCGCGCCGATGCGATCCGCGGCGATTTCGTCGATCATCGCCGTGAGCGGCGGCATGTAGCGATACTCCATGCCCACCCACAGCGGCGCCTTGTGCCCTTTTGCGGCTTCCGCCAATTGCCGGCAGTCCTCGATCGTCGTGCAAAGCGGCTTCTCGATCAGCGTGGGAAACGCCGTCGGCGCAACGAAGATGTCTTCGAGCACCGCGCGATGCGTGTCGTTCGGCGTGGCGACCACGAGCACATCGCAGACCCGGCTTTCGAGCAGATCACGATGATCGGCAAACACATTCACTTCGCGCCCAAGGGTCTTGATGGCCGATGCGACCGATTCAGCGTGAGGATCGGCGATCGCCGTGACGACCGCGTTCGGCAGCAACGCGATGTTGCGAATGTGCTCCTGTCCCATCATGCCGGCACCGATAATGCCGTATCTCAAAGGCTCAGTCATGGAATCTCCGTTAGGCGAAATGGCTGTGCGAAGCCGCACAAGAACTACTTCAGAAGGACGTGCGCAAGCCCACGGTGACGGCCCACGGGTCGAAGCCCGGCGTCACGGTGGAGTACGTCGAATTCAGCAGCGCGAAGCCCTGATTAGAATGGCTGTTGTTGGTGATCATCGACGCGTAGCCGTAAAGCTGGGTACGTTTCGAGAGGAAATACACATAGCCCGCGTTGTAGGCCATCGCGCGTGCGTTGGCGTTTTCGATGCGCCGCGCGACGCCTAGCTCGATATCGCCGGGGCCTGCGGGAATCTTCGCGTTGACCAGGAACGCCGACGCAAACCAGTTGGCCGCATCCGTGCGTTTCGAATAGATATAGTTGGCGCCGATGAAATTGCCGCTATAGGCATAGGTCGCGGCAAACACCTGCGTCAATTGCGACGACGGCGTGAAGGTGCTCGTATTGGCGTAATACTGATAGCGGTTGAAACCATAGCCGAGCATCATGCCAAAGCGCTGATACATGACATTCATGCCGATATTGCGGCCATCGGCGGTCTGCCCGGATACATTCTGCGCACCGAACGAATAACCGATTTCGCCCGTGAGGCCATTGAAATTGGGCGTGCGGTAGCGCACGGCGTTGGGATAAAAGCCGCCCGTGCCCGACTTGCCGAGTGTCACTGTATGCTCCAGCGACATGATCGCGGCGGGGTTCGACAGCCCGTAAGTCGCCACGTCCGAGGCCAGAAACACCCAGTAGATCGGCAGGTACATCAGGCCCGCATCGACGCTGCCGTACTTCGTGCTGGACAGCCCTACCGAAGCGCCGCGATTGAACAGCGTCGAGCCGCCGCCCACACCCGTATAGGTGTTGAAGCCCGTTTCGAGCTGGAAATTCGCACGATAGCCGCCGCCCAGATCCTCGCTGCCGCGAAAACCGAACCGCGAGGCCTGCAGGTTGCCGCTGGCCGCCATCGCCGTCGGGCTGACAGTGTCGTTGAACTTGCCGTATTGAACGGCCGAATCGACGATGCCGTAAAGCGTGAGCGTCGATTGCGCCCAGCCGGCCGAATTGCCCGCCGCCACCAGCGCGGCGAGCGCCGTTCCGTTTCGCAGGCACGAACGTGCCCACGCGCCCGTTGCCGGGCGCTTCTTCGCGTAAAACATCAGAACGTCTCCAAGTTTGCTTTGGTTTTAATAGTTCTTCTAATGATGCACGCGAGCGTGTTCCGCCCGTCTATCCCACCACTGACACCTGCGCCAACCCTGCATCGACGAGAAGATTCTGGCCCGTGATCGCCCCCGCCTGTGGACTGGCGAGAAACAATACGGAGTCCGCAATATGTGACGGCTCGACTCTGAACTTCAGGCACTGCAAGTCGAGAAACTGTTGATCGGAAGCCGCGTCGCGCCACAACGCCGTTTGGCGCGGCGTCACGACTGCGCCCGGCAGCACCGCGTTCACGCGAATGCCACCATCACCGAGTTCGCGCGCCAGCGTGCGCGTGATGCCCGAAATCGCCGCCTTCGATGCCGTGTAGCCGATCAGGTTGGGGCGGCCGCGCAGCCACGAAATCGAGCCGAGATTGATGATCGAGCCGCCGCCCATCGCCTTCATGCCTGGCGCGACGCGCTGCGTGGCGAATACATGGTGCGTGAGATTCACGGCGAGCATCTCGTTCCACGTTTCGACGGAAAGCTCGTCGAGCGCGTGGCGCGTATCGCGCCCCGCGTTGTTCACGAGCGTACGGATCGCGCCGAGCGCTTGCGCCGCATCGTCGAGCACCGTGCGGTAAGCCTCGATATCGCGCACGTCGCAGCGGGCGAACCATGGTTTGAAGCGGCCCTCGGCCGCATCGCCAAGGCGCTCGCACAAGGCGTGGCCAGCGGTCTCGTCGAGATCGCAGAACGCCACTTTTGCGCCCTGCTGCCAGAAGGCCTCGACGATCGCTTCGCCGATGCCCGATGCGCCGCCCGACACGAACACCACCTGACCAGCGAGCGCCGGGTAAATTGCCTGGGTCGATTTCATCTTGATGTCCTTTTCATTTATTTCGTGAGCGCGTGCACCGTGATGCACACGCGTGCTTCGAGCGCCTCGCCAGGCGCGAGCACCTGCATCGGCGGATCGTTGCCGTGTAACGCGTTGTTGGCGTGGCTGACCGGTTCGAAAGCGAAAAATGCCTGCCTCGCAGGCCTGAACAGCACGGCGCAGCCCAGCGAGTCGCTCGCCTCGATAGCGATCCGATGATGCGGCGTGTCGATCTGCGCCTGGCCGCTCCAGCCCGTAAAACAGTTATCGACCACCGTGTGGTCCAGCGCGCCGAAATTCATCGGATCGACCCGCGCGCACGGCAGATCGTCGGCATCGCTCACCAGCATCGACGTCCACGTGGTGCGCAGATGCGTCTCGCCCGCCTGAGTGTCGAGCGGAAAGAACGGATGCCAGCCTGCTCCGCAGGGCGCAGCCTCGCTATGCGTATTCTGGATGCGCATGCCAAGCGTCAACGTATCGCCTTCAATCGCCATCGACTGCTGCGCTTCGAACGCGAACGGCCAGCGCGCATCAGGCGTATGCACGATCTGCATCCAGATGGACTGGCCATCGCTCTCGCCGACCGACCACGCCTGCTGAAAGCCCACGCCGTGAATCGCGTGCTGCATATCGGCGAGATTTTTCACGAGCGTGTACTGCGCACCGCCGAAGGCAAACTCGCCGAACGCAATGCGATTAGAAAACGGCACGAGCGGGTAGCACGCCGTTTTACGGACATTACGCGCCGCCAGTTCGGCAGCGGGCGTTGGCCGCAGCACATCCCGGCCATGCCAGCGCGCATCGACAATCGCGCCGCCCAGCGAAGGCGCCACCTGCACCTGCCAGGCGTCGTTGCCCAGCGCGAACAGTTCCGTCGAGCCAGTCATGGTCAGTACGGGCCGCCCGCGTTGGCGTTGGCTTCCACCTGATCGAGTTCGGCGATAAATGCGTTAGCCTGGCGCATCATCATGCCCATGTCCGAGGCAATGGCGACGTAGTCGTAGCCCATTTCCATGAACTCGCGCACCATCGCGGGCGTCGGCCCGACAATGCCGACTGGCATGCCGATGGCGTTCGCGCGGCGCGCGCAGTCGGCGATCATTTCGCGCACACCCGCATCGGCGAGATTGCCGATCTTGCCCATCGCGGCGGACAGATCGCCTGGTCCTACGAACAGCGCATCGACGCCCGGCACGGCGGCAATCGCTTCGAGTTGTGCCACGGCTTCCGGCGTTTCCAGTTGCACGATGCACATGGTTGCCTCGTTCGCGCGGGCGCCAAACTCGCTCCATGTGCCGTAGCGGCTCGCGCGATGCATCGCCGCGAAACCGCGCGTGCCCAGCGGCGGAAATTTAGCGGACGCCACCGCGGCGCGCGCTTCTTCCGGGCTTTGCACATACGGGAACATGAGCGTGGGCGCGCCCATGTCGAGCGCGCGCTTGGCAAGCGTCGCATCGTTGCGCGCGAGACGCACGATGGGCGCAGCGCCACCGCAATCGACGGCTTGCAGCATGTGCAGCACGTCGGTGAACTCGAGCGGCGCGTGCTCCATGTCGATCAACAGCCAGTCGAAGCCCGCGTGGCCGAATGCTTCGGCCGGCCCAACCGAGCCGGACATCAGCCAGGTGCCGAGGGGCTTCTTGCGCATCGCCGCGCCTTCCTTGTGCTGGAGTGCGTCGCGAAAGGCGTTGCGCAGCGGATCCTGTTTCATTCTGGTGACCATTTTTAAGTGTCCTGTATTCAGAAGATTGCCGGTTCGACTGGCTCTTCAAAACCTGTCAAGAAGTCGAAGTCGCAACCTTTATCGGCCTGCGAAACCTGCTCGACATAGAGGCGGATATAGCCGCGCTTGCGCGGCGGCGCCGGTGCACGCCAGCTCTCGCGGCGCTGCGCGAGTTCTTCGTCGGAGAGCAGGACGTCGAGCTTGCCCGCTTCCACGTCGAGCTCGATCAGGTCGCCCGTGCGAATCAGCGCGAGCGGTCCGCCTGCAGCCGCTTCTGGCGAGACGTGCAATACGCAGGTGCCGTAGTGCGTGCCGCTCATGCGCGCGTCCGAGATTCGCACCATGTCGCGAACGCCGGCCGCCAGCAGCTTTTTCGGAATCGGCAGATTGCCCCACTCAGGCATACCGGGCGCGCCGATCGGACCGCCGCCACGCAGCACGAGCACGGTATCGGCGTCGACATCGAGTTCGGGCGCGTGAATGCGCGCGTTCATTTCCGCCACCGAATCGAATACGAGCGCGCGGCCGCGGTGCTTCATGAGATGCGGGCTGGCCGCGCTCGGCTTGATGACAGCGCCGTTGGGCGCGAGATTGCCGCGCAGCACGCCCAGCGCGCCGCGTTCGCTGACGGGATCGGTCAGCGGTCGAATTGCATCTTCGCCCTGCGGGCGCATGCCGGATTCGAAACGCGCAATGTTCTGGCCGAGCGTTTCGCCCGTCACGGTCATGCTGTCGAGCGTCAGGTATTCCTTCACGCCGCTGAGCAACGCCGGAACGCCACCCGCGTAATAGAAGTCTTCCATCAGGCGTTTGCCCGACGGGAACACATCGGCAAGCACGGGCACGTTCTTGCCGATGCGCGCGATATCGTCGAGCGTCAACGGCACGTTCCCGCGCCCCGCAATCGCAATCGTGTGGATCGCGGCGTTGGTCGAACCGCCCAGCGCCATATACGTGACGACGCCGTTCTCGACCGACTGACGATTGAAGAAACGGCTCGGCTTCAAGTCTTCCCACACCATGCCGACGATGCGCTCGCCGCTCGTCGAACACATGCGCGTATGCGATGAATCCATCGCAGGAATGCTGGTCGCGCCAGGCAGCGTGAAGCCCATCGCCTCGACGATCGACGTCATGGTGCTGGCCGTGCCCATGGTGTTGCAGGTGCCGGGCGCACGCGTCATGCGCGCTTCGAGCGAGATCCACTCGGGCTGCTCGATATTGCCCGCCACGTATTCGTCCCAGAACTTCTTCGTATGCGTGCCCGCGCCGACGGCCTGGCCGCGATGGCGGTCGCTGAGCATCGGCCCGGCCGGCACGAAGATGCACGGCAAATCGGCCGATAGCGCGCCCATCAGCAGGCCCGGCGTGGTCTTGTCGCAGCCACCCATCAGCACCGCGCCGTCGATTGGCAGCGAGCGCAGCAGTTCCTCCGTTTCCATCGCGAGGAAATTGCGGTAGATCATCGTGGTCGGCTTGACCATGACTTCGCCCAGCGACATCGCCGGGAGTTCGAAGGGCATGCCGCCCGCCTGCAGAATGCCGCGCTTGACCGCCTCGGCGCGCTCGCGCAGATGCGCGTGACACGGCGAGAGATCGCTCCACGTGTTGATGATGCCGATCACGGGACGCGACATGAATTCTTCACGGCGCAGCCCCATTTGCTGAAGGCGCTGACGATGCGCGAAGGAACGCATGTCGTCGGGGGCCAGCCAGCGCTGGCTGCGCAGTTCGCTGAGTTGCTTGAGCTTCTTTTGCACGATATTCACGCCGTGAGAATACGAAGTTGATGAGAGGCGACGCTGGTTTTGGCGTGCGCCGTGCCGCTTACGCCGCCGGTGATGGCGGGCGCGACGAGGCTCGATCCCGCGATGGCCAGCAGCACGAACACGACGCGTCGAACCGCAGTAGGCGACCAGTCGGGCGGATAGCGGCGCGCGAGCCGCGTCACGGTGAGCACGACGGGCAATGCCTCCGCGCTGAGGGCCAGGGATGCGGCGTCGAAGCGCCCTTGAGCCAGCACGATGATCAGACGCAGCACCGCGTTGACGGCGAACAGCAGGACCAGCGTGTCGCGCACGACCACGCGGTCGAGCGGTTGCCGGTAGAGATGGAACACCATCGGCGGACCCGCGCTTGCGAACACACCGCCCATCACGCCGGAAATGCAGCCATAAAAGGCGAACGTGCCCGGCGAGGCGACCTGCGCACGCGGCTTCGACTGCACCACCAGCAGCAGACTGCACGCGAGAATCGCCACGCCGAGCGCAAAGCGCACGATGCCGATGGCGTTGTCGGACAGCCAGGCCAGCAGGCACGCGCCAATCGCTACGCCCACAAGGCTGCTGCCGTAGGACGGCGCCAGCAGGCGGCGCGGCAAGGCGGGCACGGCGCGCACGAGCAGCGCCGCGTTCGCGAGCACCATCACCGTGACGACGTTCGCCGCAACCGGCAACGGCGCCAGATGAAACACGGCGACAAGGCCCAGCAGCACGAGCCCGAACGCGAAGCCCGTGAGGCTTTGCGTGAAGGTCGCGGTCGCCACGCACGCAGCGAACAGCAGGTGATGCAGAATTGCGCCCGAACTCACTGCGCGGCTCCCGCAAGCGTGCGCAGGTCGAGCAATTGCTGCTCGCGCGCCGCGCCCTGGCGAACGAAAACCGGCGGCTCGCCGATAGGCGCAGCAATCTCCACGTGCTGCCCGCCTTCGTATTGCACGCCGCTCCAGAGATGAATCCAGGCATCGCCTTTGGGCAGATACACGCGCCATTGCGAAGCGCCTGCCGCATGAACCGGCGCTACGAGCAGATCGCGACCATAAAGATAGTGATCCTGAATAGCATAGGTTTCTGCGTCGTCTTCGTAATGCAGGAACAGCGGACGCTGCAACGGCAAACCACGCGCGCCCGCTTCATCGACTAGCCCTTGTACATAGGATTTGAGTCCCACGAACACGCGTGTCATGCGCGCGAAGTGCGCAAGCACGCCCGGGTCCTGCCAGAACTGGAAGTTGTCGTCGGGGCGATTGCCTTCGTGTGTGCGCATCATCGGCGTGAAGGCGGCCATTTCGGCCCAGCGCTGAAACAGCTCAGGCGTGCGCGTATTGCCGAACAGGCTGGTATAGCCGCCGATATCGCTATGGTGATACGCATTGCCGAGCAGACCCGACGACAACGCCCCGCAGATCACCGTCTGCAAGCCGTCATGGCGCGTGAAGTCGACCGACTGGTCGCCCGCCCACAACAGCGGGCAATGCGCCTGCACGCCCGTATAGCCCGCGCGCATGAAGAACACCGCATCGCCCGTGCGGCCCGCGCGCTCGATCGCGCTTGCGTTCACCTGCGCCCAGAGCGTCGGCCACGCGTTGTGCATCAGCTTCGCGTCGATGCCGTTGGCGAGCGTCACGTCCGTCGGCAAGTATTCGCCGAAGTCGGCCATCCAGCCGTCAAGGCCCTTGTTCAGCATCTCGTCGCGGATCACGCGATCTTCGAACCAGCGCGCCGCATCGGGATTCGTGAAGTCCACCACGCCGCAATCGAACTCGCCGAAATCAACGAGGTAATCGCTGCCGTCCGCGCGCGTCGCCAGATAACCGGCCTGCTTCGCTTCGACATACAGCACGCCGTCGTTGCACAGATACGGATTGACGTAGCCCAGAAAGCGCACGCCATCGGCGTTGAGCTGCTTGACCCATTGCGCGTGCTCCGGATAGCGCACGTCGTTCCAGCGCCAGTTCCAGAACAACCGTTTGCCGAACGAAGTCTGGCGAATGCCGACCCAGTCCTCGCACCACAGACCGCTCACTTTGAGGCCGGCGGCGCGGCTTTGCTCCATGATGGTTTGCGCATGCTCGCGGCCATTCTTCAGACCGAGGATCGCACCGTCCAGCACCCACGCGGGCAACGCGGGCTGGCGGCCGAAGCACTGCGAAATACGCTCGACCAGCGTGACGAAGTCGTCGGCGAACGTGAATTCGAGCTGCTCCGGCACCGCCCAGAATTGCAGTTCGTGCCGATCGTCGTGACGGAAATCGAAGTCCGCATAGGCCGTCGTTTGCGCATGCAGGCAGTACTTCTGCGACGAAACGAAGGTCGGCTGCGGATAGTTCGTGTTGTAGTAGTCACCGCCCGATTTCGATGTGGTGTCGGCCTGCCAGGTCAGATGGGTGCTCTTGTCGCGCCCCACGCCGGGTTCGGAGGTCCACAGCGGAAAGTTGCGGCCGCGAAGATTGAAATACGACATCTGCTCGCCGCAGCCCCACACGCATTCGTCGGGTTGCGCGGGCACGCGCCACCACACGCGGTTGATCGTGCTGTTCGCAGCCGAAACGGCAAAGGTCACGCCGTGCGCGGATTCACGCGCGATGAAGGTCAGTTCGGGCGCGGCCTGCGCATCGCGCGCCAGCTCGATGCGCGCACTTCCCTCTTCCAGCGGCGTAATACGAGCGTCGCGCAGCGCGACGCGCTCTTCGACGTAATCGCTGATGTCAAAGTTGCCGCGATACATGTCGATCGTTTCGACGCCGTGCCCCACGAAAACCGCAGGCGCGTGCGGCGCGTGTTCGAAGAGCGTGCGGCCAGCCGCGCTGAAAACGAGCTTGCCGCCCGCGTCTGTGTGCCAGTTCATCAGCTTTACCTTGCTATTGCGTTGTAGTGCGTTGTGTTGCGTTGTAGTGCGCGTTGCGTTGCTGCAGTTCGATCAATGTCCGTTCGACTCGCTCGGCGTCTGGGTCCACGCGAGTTCGCGCCTGCCCGCCGACGCCCTGCGCCGGAACAGCACCATCAGCCCGATCGCGACACACCATGTCGCCACCATCAGAATCTGGTACTGGAGCGTCACGCCGCCTTGCCGCGCCACGCCGATCGGCGAAAGCGTCAGGTAGATGCTCACGAGCATCGCGATCAGAAACACGCTCATCGTGCTGGCGTGACGCCATGGTGTGAGATCGCCGGTTTGACGCTGCTGCGGTTCGTAGGCCTTGGCGCGCTGGTGGCGCATACCCAGCACGACCATCAGCGTCACTTCGCAGACGAACAGAATGCCCATGATGTGGATGAAGTTGATGCCGAGCAGCTTGTCCACCTGAAACACCAGAATGCCGAGCGTGTACACGATCACGTGCAGCAGCAGGACCATCTTGGCCGGGAAAGCACCGATCTTCTTGCTGAAGAAACCCACCAGCACGACAGCGATGATTGGGATGTTGTAGAAGCCGGTGAAGCGGCGCATCACCGTATAGATGCCGTCCGGCGCGTACATCAGCAGCGGCGCGACGAGCAGCGACACCACCGCGATCACGACGCTCGCCGTCTTGCCCACGCGGATCAGCTTTTCGTCGCTGGCCTGCGGACGCCACACGCGATAGAAGTCGAAGGCGATCAGCGTGGCCGTGCTGTTGATGACGGCGTTGAAGTGGCTCATCACCGTGCCGAACAGCACCGCGATGAAGAAACCTTTCGCCCACCAGGGCAGCACGTCGGTGACCAGTTGCGGATACGCGAGATCGGGACGGCCAAGGGGGTGCGAGGCGTAGAGATGGAACGCCACCACGCCGGGCAGCATCATGATCAGCGGCACGAGCAGCTTCATGAGACCCGAAAGCAGCACGCCCTTCTGCCCTTCGGCAAGGCTCTTGGCCGCAAAGGTGCGCTGCACGATCGCCTGGTTGGTACACCAGTAGAACAGGTTCGCGAAGATCATCCCCGTAAACAAGGTGCCAAACGGCACGGAGTCGTGCGGGCCGCCGATGGCGGAGAGCTTCTCGGGCGCCTGCGTGGCGATCGTATGCACGCCTGCCAGAAAATTACCGTGGCCCAGCGCGAACAGGCCGAGCACGGGCACCATCAGACCGGCGACCAGCAGGCCGACGCCGTTGATCGTGTCCGACACCGCCACCGCGCGCAGCCCGCCAAAAATCGCATACAGCGCACCGATGATCCCCGACATCCACACCAGAATCGTGATCGTGCTGGCGTACGACGTGCCGAGCAGCGCCTGCACGCCAAACACCTGATTGAAGGTAATCGCGCCGAGATACAGACCCGACGGATTCGCCACCAGCATGTAGCCGATCACGAAGAATGCGCTGACCACACGGCGCGTGGTCGAATCGAAACGCTCTTCAAGAAACTGCGGCAGCGTCGAGAAACCACCGCGCAGATAGCGCGGCAGGAAGAACATCGCAAGCGCGACGGTAGCGATTGCGGCCGTGCATTCCCACGCCATCGCCGACATGTTGTGCGCGTAGGCGTCGCCGTTCAGGCCGACCATCTGCTCCGCGGACAGATTGGTCAGCATCATCGAGCCCGCGATAAACCAGCCCGTGAGGCCGCCACTGGCCATGAAGTAGCCGCGTGCACCGTGATCCTTCGCGCGGCGCGTGAACAGATACGACACGAAGCCGACGAGCGCGGTGAAAAACGCAAAGCTTAGTATGGTGAAAGTCATTGTCTCCTCGTCTCTTTGAGGTGGTCTGCGCTGTGCGCGCAGGACCGGCAGTGCTATGCCGCCGCTTCAGTTCGTCCAGTCTGGCGTCAGCGCTTTTTCGCAGCGCTGCGATTTCTGTGCGATCGTCAGAGCCTGCCGATGTGGTGCGAAATCGGTCTGGATGCTCAGGCGACCTGCATGCACAGGTATTTCATTTCCTGATACTCGTCGATACCGTACTTCGAGCCTTCGCGCCCAAGGCCCGACTGCTTGACACCGCCAAACGGCGCTTCCGCGGTGGAAATCAGCCCGGTATTGATGCCGACCATGCCGAACTCCAGCGCCTCCGCAACACGCCACACCCGCGCCATGTCCTTCGTGTAGAAGTAGCTGGCGAGGCCGTATTCCGTGTCGTTGGCCAGCGCGATCACGTCC
This sequence comes from Paraburkholderia sp., assembly GCF_035948235.1. Lineage (GTDB taxonomy): Bacteria > Pseudomonadota > Gammaproteobacteria > Burkholderiales > Burkholderiaceae > Paraburkholderia. The sequence goes on from NZ_DASZJJ010000064.1 coordinate 16,819, forward strand.
TGTTCGTCGGTGAAGCGCATGACGGGCGCGACCGGTCCGAAGATCTCCTCGCGCGCGACGCGCATCGACGGCGTCACGTCGGTCAGCACCGTGGGCGCGTAGTGGCGCGCGACGCCGTCGCCGTTAAGCGCGAGCGCTTCGCCGCCGCATAGCACATTGGCGCCTTGCGCGCGGGCGTCCACCACCAGTTCGCTCACCTTGCTCAAGGCGCGGGCGTCGATCAGCGGGCCGATCTGCGTTGACGGTTCGCGGCCGTCGCCGCAACGCAGTGCCTGCACACGCGTCGCGAGCTTGTCGACGAAGGCTTCATAGACGCCGCCCTGCACGTAGAAGCGGTTGGCGCACACGCAGGTTTGTCCGGCGTTGCGGTACTTCGAGATCAGCGCGCCTTCAATGGCGGCGTCCAGATCGGCGTCATTGAACACGATGAACGGCGCGTTGCCGCCCAGTTCGAGCGACATCTTCTGGATATGGCGTGCGCCCTGCTCCATCAGACGCGCGCCGATGCCCGTGGAGCCCGTGAACGACAGCTTGCGCACGACCGGATTGCCGGTCAGTTCCTCGGCGATCGGCTGCGGGTCGCCGGTGACGACGTTGAACACGCCTGCGGGAATGCCCGCGCGTTCGGCCAGCGCCGCCAGCGCGAGCGCCGAAAACGGCGTCTGCGAGGCCGGCTTGAGCACCATCGTGCAGCCCGCGGCGAGCGCCGGGCCGGCCTTGCGCGTGATCATCGCGGCCGGGAAGTTCCACGGCGTGATGGCCGCGCAAACGCCCACCGGCTGACGAATCGTGACGAGACGACGATCGTTCGCGGGCGTCGCGATTACGTCGCCATCGACGCGCCGCGCTTCTTCAGCGAACCATTCGACGAAACTCGCAGCGAAGGCGATTTCGCCTTTGGCCTCGGCGAGCGGCTTGCCCTGCTCGGCGGTCATCAGCAGGGCGAGATCGTCCTGATGTTCGAGCATCAGGTCGTGCCATTTGCGCAGAAGCGTCGCGCGCGCCTTGGCCGTCAGTGCGCTCCACTGTGGCAGTGCCGCTTGCGCGGCGGCAATCGCTTCACGCGTTTCCACCGCCGTCATCGACGGCACGTTGCCGATCAGCGCGCCCGTGGCGGGATCGAGCACGTCGAAAGTGCGGCTGTCGTGCGCCGCGCGCCATTCGCCGCCAATCAGGCAACGGTTGCGAAGCAGTGTGGGGTCTTTCAGATCAGGCATGTCGGGGTCCGTCGAGAGTGAAGTCAGGCAGATTCGCGCCAGCGCGGCTCGGCAAGTCCTGGCACGTCGGTTCGCATCGCAAACAGGCCGCCGGCGTGGGGCTGGCGCTCCAATTCCTCGGCGCTGCGGCCCGCGCGCGCGGTCGTGATGTAGAGCGTGCGCAGATCGTCGCCGCCGAACGCGCACATGGTGGGACAGGTCACCGGCACGGGATACACGGCGTCGACGGTTCCGTCGGGCGCGAAGCGCACCACCCGCGAGCCTTCGTAGAAGGCGCTCCAGTAGTAGCCTTCGGCGTCGACGGCTGCGCCGTCCGGGCGACCGCGATCCTCTGCGGTTGGCTCGATACGCGCCCAGACTGCGGACTCGCCGCACAGGCCGCTCGCGGCGTCATAGGCGCGGCGGTAAATCGTGAAGTTGGGGGTATCGGAGTGATAGAGCCAGCGGCCGTCGGGGCTGAAAGCCAGCCCGTTCGACGTCAGCAGGCCGCGGCTCAATGCCTGCAGATTGCCGCCGTTGCACCCGTCGTCGTAGCGATAAAGGTGTGCATTGCCGCCCGCCTTCGGCTCGTCGATCGTGCCTGCGAAGAAGCGCCCCGCGGCATCGCAACGCCCATCGTTGAAGCGGCTCGTGCGCACGTCTTCGGGATTGGCGGCCAGTTGGGCCACCGGGCGCGCCGACGCATCCAGCGTCCAGATGCCGCTGCGCAGACCCGCTATAAAGCCGCCGCCTTCGCGCAACGAGAAGCAGCCGATATGTTCGGGCAGCTCGAAGACCTGATCGGCGCCGGTTGCAGGGTCGAAACGGTGCAGCGCCGGCCGGAGGATATCAACCCAGTACAGCACGCGTTCGCGCTCGTCCCAGCGCGGGCATTCGCCAAGCTGGGCACGGGCATCCAGAACGCAATGGAAATCGGAAGAGGACATGGTCGCAGAAGCTGTTCAGGTCGCGTTTCGAAAAATCGCAGCGCTGCGAAATAATAGCGCTATTATTTTTAAAGACAATACCAGGGTTAGTGCGGAGAGGATGACTCGTTGCGCTGCGGCCCTTACAATGAAGGTTCCCGCGCCCGTTGGGCGCTTGCCTTTCTGATCGCTTGCAGCCTATGTCTCAGACAGCCAGGGCGCCGCGCTCGCGCCGCAGCACCAACCGCGTCACGATGGACGACGTTGCCGCGCGCGCCCGAGTGTCAGCCAGCTCAGTCTCACTGTTTTTGCGCAACCCGGAGGCGGTGTCGCCGCGCATCGCCCCGCGCATCAAACAGGCCATCGAAGTGCTCGGCTACGTGCCCAATCTGCTGGCGGGAAGCCTTGCGGCGGCGCGTACGCGGGCCATCGGCGTGGTGGTGCCATCGCTCGGCAATGCCTTCTTCGCGGCGACGGTGGCGGCGATGCAGAAGGAGTTCGATCGCCACGGCTACCAGTTACTGCTGGGGGCGACCGACTATCTGCCCGGCCGCGAGGCGGACATCGTGCGCACTTTCCTGTCCTGGTCGCCGACGGCGCTGGTCGTCACGGGCTGCCGCCACGACGACGAAACGCGCACGCTGTTGCGTTCGGCGCGCGCTCCAGTCGCGGAAATGTGGGATCTTGGCGAGCAGCCTTTTGACTTGCAGGTCGGGTTTTCGCACCACGCAGCGGGCGAAGCGATGGCGCGGCATATGGTGGAGATTGGCGCGCGGCGCGTAGCGTTCATCGGCGCACGTATGGACAGCGACGTCCGCGCGCGGCAGCGCTGCGAGGGATTTTCGCGGGCCATGCAGGATGCAGGCATTCAGGTGCAGGTGAAGGACGTGGCTGGCGACGCGTCGCCCAAGGCGGGATCACACGCGCTGGCTGAGTTGCTGGAAAGCTTGCCCGAAGTGGATGCCATCGCCTGTTCTAACGACGTTATTGCGCTGGGCGTGCTGTTCGAGGCGCAACGGCGCGGCATGGTGGTGCCGCACCAGTTGCGCGTGGCCGGTTTCGGCGATCTGCCGTTTAGCGAGGAGTGCGTTCCGCCCCTCACGACGATCCAGCCGCGTGCCACCGAAATCGGCCTGCGCATCGCGCAGGAACTCATCGAGCGCGCAGAACAGCCGGCTGCGGAGATAGCGCCAAGAATCGTCGATGTGGGCTTCGAACTGGTCGTGCGGGCCAGCACGCTGGCCGCGCCGGTTCAGGACGTGCCGGTTCAGGAGGCGTAGTCGGATGCGCTCAGCGGTGCGGTTTGCACCGTGGGGCGCGCTTCGCGAGCGAATTCGCGGCGGCACGCCTTGCGATTTTTCGCGCCGCTCGTCGCGAAGGATACGGAATCGCATTGCGGCGCTTTTAATTGTGCCGCTTGCTGATCGCTGCTATCGGCCGTAGTCAACGTCGAGGCATGGGCAGCGCCACATACCACCGCAGTCGCCAGAACTGCCAGTGTCAAGATTTTCATAACCGGATACTCCGCACTCGTGAAATGCGCGGAATGCGCCTCATCGATCCAGCTTGAAGTCTATGCCGGTTGGAGGCTTGTTTAAACGTGAAGCGCTGAAAGAGAGAGTTGCAGCGAACTGCAATTGACAGGCGTTTGGGCGAGCCCACGCTGCACTGCTGGCGCGTTGCGGCCGGGGGTGCTCCGACGTCTGCGCCTTGCTGCCCGTCGCGCCAAAACGCTGATTTTTCTGTTCCGGCGAAGGGCTTTCCGCGTTGTGATGGTCCGCCAGCGGCCTGCCGCGGCCAACTGGAATCCATACTTGAGAAGTTCCACCGCGAGACGCTGGGCTCTGCCCTGCTCGCCGATTACGGTGTGTGGCATTGCGAAGGCGAAATTCGGCACCTGGTCGCTAACCGGCTCGCGGATGTCACTCGCCTGCCAGGGTAGTTGCTGACCGTTAGTCGCAATTCTCACTAATCTGTGGGGGCCTGTGATGGTGAGCAACCCCGAGGGGCTCTTTTCGTCCATCACGGGGTCGGCAGCGAGGGCTGGAGTTCCGACGGCTAGGGGATGCACAAATTGGCTGAGGGCGCGGCGGCGCCCGCGTCTCGCAGCGGTTTGCCGGTATGATCGGCTCGCAAACTGGGACATTCATCGGGGGACAACGCGCATGACCCAATCGACTCGCAGAGGCTGCGGTAGCGTCCGCCTTGCAAAGCAGCGCGCAATTACGATCGCCACTGCGCTGGCCAGCAGCGTGGCGTTTTCGTCGGCCCAAGCCCAGGCGCCAATACCTGGCGCGCTGCAGCCCGCTGGTGTGACCCACGTGGTGGCCTCGCTCAAGGCATCAGGGGTACAGATCTACGTATGCAGGCGCGACGCCGCTAATCAACTGGCGTGGACCTTCCAGGCGCCGCAAGCCGATCTCTACGACGCCTCCGGTCAGCTCGTCGTCAGGCACGGCGCAGGGCCGTCGTGGGAAGCGCCTGACGGCAGCCGGATCACTGGCAAGCTGCTGCAGCACACCGCCAATCCCGACGACGACTCCGCGATCCCAATGCTGCTCCTCTCTTCCACCAATGCGGGCGGTCCGGGTCTACTGAGCAAGGTGCGCTACGTGCAGCGGCTTGCGACGCACGGTGGCGCGGCCCCCGCGCAAGCCTGCGTGCAGGAGGGCGAGGAAGGGCGTAGCCCCTATATCGCGGAATATGTGTTCCTCGAATGAACGCGGTAGGAGCGCATGTGTACTGTGTGGCCGTGTCACGGCACTTGTGGTGTTGCGGGCGCATTCATCCTGAGAGCCAAATCGCACGCGGTGCTGGTTGACTGAAAAGTCCATAACGAAGAGCGCTGAGGGTGTGCACTGGATCGACATTGGGGCGAAGCGTGGGTAGTTGGCCAGGAAGCGACGATCGACCTCGCGATTGGAATCGATGACACTCTTGAAAATCGGACAGGCGCGGCGGCAGTGTTTGGCAGTGAGGCACGGTCGAACTTTTCAAGCTTTCGCGCTTGATCGACGTCCATAAATTTGCGAAAGGCTGTTCTTTTGTTGCGCTTTGTTGGGCACAGGTCGACCGCAAGCAGGCGGTCGGACGCCTCGGCGCGAGCGACGCCACAGCACGGGGCGGCTATTTCGTTATCGTATCAATTTCAGATGGGCAAACA
>NZ_DASZJJ010000065.1:0-34916 GCF_035948235.1 Paraburkholderia sp.
TGCCGCGAGCCATTTTCCGGCGACCGGTACGGGCAGATCGGGAATGAGCCGGAAACCCACATAGAGATGCAGCAGCACACCGATGGAAATGAAGCGGAGCAGAAACGAAAGTCGGGGCATGGCGGGCGCGGAAGCAATGGAGGAGCACGGCGGAAGGGGACGGCGCGCGATGCCGGAATGCCAGTGCACGAACGAATCAGCAAGCGCGAGTCACGATGCATTCTAGCCACAGCGCAGACTTCGTGCCGCAGGCAGGCAAGCCCGGACGAGACCGGCACAAGTGCGGGTGGTTTTGCGCAGCGCGGCATCGCGCGTCATTCCAGCTTGCAGGGCCCTTGCGTGTGGCTTGCAGCGCGCCGCACGCGGATGGTGTGGCACTGCGGCATTACCCTGGATTGCCAAAATGTGGGACGAGACGCACTATTTTCCCGTGGGCAGTGCGCGCTATTAAACGTTCATTGAACCCGCGCGATCTGTGAACTATGCTCGAATCGAGGCCCGTGCGGTTTCGGGCGCTCTGGGGGAGACGGGTCATGAAAATTACCAAGCCGGCTGTACAAGGGCTTCATGGTCGTCACGTAGGGCATGAGGGCAGCCACGTCATGCTGCCGCTGGTCGTGCTCTCGATCATGGCGATTGCGCTGTACTACGCCGTCAAGCAGGTCGATATCCTCGAGATTGGCCGCAGTGCGCTATTCGATGTCGTGATGGTGTTCGTCGCGCTCGGTATCGCGGGGCTGTTCGGGGTGGCGGGCGGCTGGCTGCGCTCACGCACCACCGAAGACGCGCCCGAGGGCTTTTGCTTCGTGGGCGCGCTGATCGGCGCCGTGGTGTTCTACTTCGCGCTGCTGACCTGAAGTTTGCTGAATACTTGCTTGATCGATGAGGCGACGCGGCGGTCGTGCGACACTGCCGCTTTCGCCTTCATTCAAGCGTTCCCGATGTTCGATCTTTTCGACGACACCCCGCAACCGGACGTCGACTGGCATCCCTCGTGGCTCAAGCCCGCCGAGGCCGCCGCTTACCTCGCGCGCATCGTCGCCGAAATCGACTGGCGTCAGGAGCGCATCCGCACACCCGGCGGCTGGGTGGACCAGCCGCGTCTGACCGCGTGGCAGGGCGACCCGGGCGCGGTCTATATCTACTCCGGTATTCGCAATGTGCCGCAGCCTTGGACCGCGGCCGTGGCCGAACTGCGCGACGCAATCGCCGCGCTCTGCAATGTGCGTTTCAACAGCGTGCTGCTCAACCGCTATCGCGGCGGCACGGACAGCATGGGCTGGCACGCCGACCACGAACCCGAACTCGGTCCCGAACCGGTTATTGCGTCGCTGAGCCTGGGCGCCACGCGGCGCTTCGATCTGCGCCACACGGCAAGCGGCGTCACGCGCTCGTTTGCGCTGTCAGGCGGCAGTTTGCTGGTGATGCGCGGTCAGACACAGGCGCAATGGCGGCATCGCGTGCCCAAAGAACCTGCGGTGAACGGGGAGCGCGTCAACCTGACCTTTCGGGTGGTCATGTCAGAATTGCGGAAGAAGTGAGCGAGTTACGTGGAATTGGCGGGGAATTGGCGGGGAATTGGCGGGGAATTGGCGAATTTTTGAATTCGACTTTATGCGCATAAAAATCGAATTCGAAATTTAGCGCCGTCACGCTCCCTTCAATCCTCACCCAGCCGCCGCCGAATCGTTGCAACTAACCTCTCGAACTCAAGCGTCGATGCACTCAGCGCCGACGTCTGCGGATAGTGTTCGCGCGCGATATCGGTCAGGACCTGGCCCGGCGGCGCTTCAACCAGCACCGTCGCGCCCGATTCGACCATGACCGTGAGCGCATCGAACCAGCGCACCGTATAACGCATATTGGTGGCCAGATCGGCGCGAATGGCGTCGCCGTTGTAGAGCGGACGGCCGCCGCGATTGTCGATATAGACGCCTTCAGGGGCGTGAAACGGGATATCGCGCGACCAGGCCACGAGTTGGTCGGCGGCATCGGCCAATAGTTCGCAATGCGAAGGAACTGAAATCGCCAGGCGCTGCGCCTTGCGCGCACCGGCCACAAGCGCGCACGTCGCGAAGGCTTCGAGCGCCGCGTCGGCACCTGCCACGACGATCTGGCGCGGCGCGTTCACGTTGGCCACATAGACGCGGGCGCCCCTGTCCTGCGCGTGCGCGGCGGCGAGCGTTTCGATCTGCGTTTCGCTCAGGCCGGAAACAGCGGTCAGCCCATAGCCCGAAGGCCACGCGGATTCCATGAGTTCGGCGCGTTTGCGCACCATGCGCAGGGCGTCGTCGAAGGCGAGCGCGCCGCAGCACACAGCGGCGGCGTAGGCACCCACGGACAGGCCCGCGCTGAACTGCGGCGTCAAGCCTGCATGGGCGAGCGCACGCGCGTTTGCGACACCGGCGACTACGAGGCCGATCTGCACGGCGACGGTCGATTGCAGGGCTTCGGCGCTATCGAGCGTGAGCACATCGGTGCCGATTACGGCCGAGGCTTCGTCGAGCGTCGCGCGCACGACATCGTGCTCGGGCAGCCGATGCAAAAAGCCCGGACTTTGCGCGCCCTGGCCGGGAAACAGGCAGGCGAGTGTCATGACGGTTGCCAGCGGGGTTGCCACGGATCGGCGACAAGGCGCGCGCCGTCGCTTGCCCGCGCCAGCACGCGTGGTTTGCCCGCCGCGAGTTCGGCGAGCGCGACGCCGCCGCAAGGGGTTTCGATCTGCGCATCGACGCGGGCACCGGTGTGCTGCGCGGCACGCGTAAGCGCTTCAAAGAGCGCCTGGATCGTTGTCGTGTCACAGCGCTCGGGCATGCGTATCAGCAAGTCGAGATCGCTGGCCTCATTGATCGTGGGCACTTGCGTGGCGAGTTCGAAACCCGCGCTGCCGGTCGGCCCCCAGGCGAAGGCATTCAGCACATCGGCATCGTCACGCAACGCTTTCAGCGCAACAAAAGCCGAAAACGCCGCTCGCTGCGCCGAAGGTTCGACGGCAAGCAGCGATTCAGGGGGGATAGATGATTCGATATCCTCAACATCAATCCACGTCCCGAAACGCTGCGCGCGCGTTTCGCCACGCATGCCCGCTGCCACAAAGCCCGCCGCCGCTTCTGCACGCCGTACCACGGCAAATGGCACGCGCGCGAACGCATCGCGCACCCACGAAGGCTCATCCGCTAGCGGCTCCAGACGCGCAAGCCGCAACAGATCGTGCGCGCGCCAGCGCGCTTCAGCGACGAGTGGCGCGTCGGCGGGAAACGGCGGGGCGGCGCACACGCGCATCAGGCCGCATCCCACTGCTGCGCAAGGCGCTTGCGCACCTCGATGGAAGCCGCGCGCGTGCGTTGCGCCGCATCGCCTTGCAGACGATGCGAAAGGCCGGGCTTGTCGCCGCGCGCCTCACGCACTTTCTGCGCGAGCACATCACGCACCTTGGCGATCTGAGTGTCGCTGGGCGCATCGGCATCAACGCCATGGATCAATTCGTCGAGCAGACCGAGCTTCGCGAACGATGCCATCGTGTACGACATCGGCACGATCTTTTCGCCCAGTGCGTCAAGGTCGTCCACGCTGCGCCTGGTGACGCGAGCCGCTGCTTCCTTGCCCATCGCATGCACCATCGTGCCCGGCGCGTCGAGCGCGACGATGCGGTTGGCCTGATAGCCGTGCGCGAGGAACGCACCCGACATCGCAGGCCCGACGATCAGCGCAACGACAGGGTGGCCGGCCAGGCGCGCGCTCGCATACGCATCCACACCCGCCGCGCAAGCCAGATGAATACCCAGCATCTCCTCGCGAAAGCCGTAGGCCTGACTTTTCACATCGACCACCGCGACGATCGGGCGGCGTGTGCCGCTGGCCGCATCTTCGGCAATCGCCGTGCGCACGGCTTCGGCCAGACGCCAGCCTTGTTCGAGGCCGACCACGTTATCGCGTGCACGCGGGAAGCGGTTTTGCGCATCGGGCACGACCGCGATAAAGCGCGCGGTTTCGCCGTCGAGCGGCGCGTCGGCGTATTGCACGCAGGCGCCTTTCACCTGGTCGCCCGCGAGTGCGCGCAGCCATGTTGCGCCGCGACTCATCGACGTTTCGTTCATGCTTTTTCTCCGGGGATGGTCAGCGGCGCAGCAGTAAAAACCTCGCGCATCGTTTCGGGCGTGACGCTTGCAGGATCGATCTGCGCGAGCTTCGCGAGTGTGGCTTCGACGCGTTCGCTGCGATGCGTAGCGGGCACGCCCTGCGCAAACGCGGCCTGCACGGCGGCGCGCACGTCATCCACGGCATCGTCCACAAGTGCATCGGCAAAACCGGTGCGCGAGCGCTGTTCGCCGCCGATCAACTGCCACACGCCGCGGCGGTCGCTCGCATCGAGTTCCTCAATGCCCGCTTCCTGTTCGATCACCTCGGGGCCATTCATGCCCAACCGCCCCTGCTTCGTCATCACGAGATACGAGCACAACGCGGCAGCCAGCGACATCCCGCCAAAGCAGCCCACCATGCCCGCAATCACGCCCACCACCGGCACATGACGGCGCAGCGCGACGATGGCCGCCTGGATCTCGGAGATGACCGCAAGGCCCAGATTTGCTTCCTGCAGGCGTACGCCGCCCGTTTCGAACAGCACGACGGGGCGCACGATCTTGCCGCGCTCGCAGTCAGCGAGCGCGAGTTCGAGCGCCGCCGCAATCTTGCTGCCCGACACCTCGCCGATGCTGCCGCCCTGGAACGCCGATTCGATGGCACACACCACGGCCGCTTCGCCGTCAATGGTGCCGCGTGCGATCACTGCGCCATCATCGGCCTGGCATACGATGCCTTGCAACGGCAGCCACGGCGATTCGATGCGATCGAACGGCCCGAGCAGTTCGCGGAAACTGCCTTTGTCGAGCAGGGCGGCGGCGCGTTCGCGCGCGCCCAGTTCGATGAAGCTATCGCGCAGCAGTGCGGTCGTTGCGGTGGTATTTGGCAGGGCGCTCATGATTGCGCTCCATCCTGCGTCGCTTCCACAGCCTCTGCCAGACGCAGCGCCACCACGCCCGGCGTCGCGCCGAAGTCGTTGATCTCGATGAGCGCAGCGCCGTCGTAGCGCGTGAAAAAACGGTCCAGCACGCTCTTCCAGATGTGGCTATAGCCGTCAACGCTCGTATGCACGACTACGCGCGCCTGCATATCGGCGGCGGGCTGCAGCAGCACTTCGAGATCGCCCGAACCCACCACGCCCACATGGGCGCGCGTCGTCACGGCGCGCTGCGCCGGATAGTCGAATGTCAGTTGTTCCATGAAATCGTCCTTTGGCCGATGCGGTGCTGAATCAGTCTGTCGATGAAGAGCGTCGCGGCGAGCAGATCGGCCGCGCCGCCAGGCGATGCGTTAAGCGCAAGCAGCGTGCGTTCGAGCGCGTCGAAAGCCGCGCGGCCCGCGCGCGTGGCGATGCCGCCCGCGTCGCGCACGCGTTGCGCGCCGCTTTGTGCCGCCTCGTGACCCGCAAGGCCCGCGCGATGCAGCACACAGGTGTCGTCGAGCGAGGCCATGATGGCGAGCAGCGTATCGACGCGCGCGGTGGCTTCGTCATGGCCTTGCGCGCGCGCCGCGTGCAGCGCGGGCAGACCCACGCGAACCACATGCGGAAAGCTATCCTGCGCTTCCTGTCGCGCGCCGCCGACGTGGTAGCGCTCGCGCACGCGTTCGCCGTTGCTCGCAGGCGCGGGCGTGGCCAGGCGGTCGTCGAAGCGCGCGATCTGTGCGGCCGTATCGGCGATTGCATTGGCGTGCGCGAAGGGGCTGGCGTCGTCGGCAGGTGTGTGCATGATCGTTGCGCCCGCAACCAGCAGGCCAACAATCCAGATCGCGCCGCGATGCGCGTTGCTGCCGCCGGTGGCGCGCATCATCGCTGCTTCGCCGGTACGGCCGATGCGTGCTAGGTCGGTACGCAGCGCGCTGCCCGGCGTTGCGCCGCGTGAGGCGCGTGCGAGCGCTTCGAACGTGGGTTCGAGCGCGTGGGCGGAACGTAGCATCGTCGCGAGATCGAGATCGACATGCGCGCCGCTGCCGCGTGCATCCACCAGCGCGGGCTTGGGCGTGAGGCGTGCTTCTTCGATCAGCGCGTCGCGGGCGAAGCGCGCCAGTTGCGCTTCTGGGCCAGGCGTTGTGCGGCGTGCGTACAGCGGCCCGGCGCTTTCGGTGAATGTTTCGAGCACGATGGTCTGCATCGCGCTCACCAGCTACGGAAACGCGCGGGTGGCGTGTACAGACCGCCCGACCACGTCACCAGATCGTCGATACTGCGCGCCGCGAGCAGCGAGCGCTTGGCGTCGCCGCGGCGAATGGCCAGATCCTCGGGGAACTGCACGACGCCGCGCCGGCGCAACTCGGCGGTCTTGTCCGCTTTCGCGCGCAGGCCGATGGGCGTAACGCCCGCCACGGCGGCCAGCGCCGCGCGGCGCTCGTCGATGCCTTCCGCGCGATGCAGATGCGCGATGCCTTCCTCGGTCACCACGTGGCTCACGTCGTCGCCGTAGATCATCACAGGCGCGACCGGCATGCCGCTCTTTTCGCCCACGGCGATGGCGTCGAGTTCATCGACGAAAGTCGGCTCGCCGCCTTTCTTCCACGTCTCCACCAGTTGCACCACGAGTTTCTGGCCGCGCGCAATCGGCGATTGCGGATCGGCACGGCGCAACAGCTTGAGCCACGCTTCGCTCGCATGCCGGCGCCCGCGCGGATCGTGGCCCATGTTCGGCGCGCCGCCGAAACCCGCCAGACGCCCGCGCGTGACGGTGGACGAATTCGCATCGGCATCGATCTGCAGCGTCGAGCCGATAAACAGATCGACGCCATACTGGCCCGCAAGCTGGCACAGCACGCGGTTCGAGCGCAGGCTGCCGTCGTTGCCGGTGAAGAATACGTCCGGGCGCGCCGAGATATACGACTCCATGCCCACTTCGCTGCCGAAGCAATGGACGCTTTCGACCCAGCCCGATTCGATGGCCGGAATCAGCGTGGGGTGCGGATTGAGCGTCCAGTTGCGGCAGATCTTGCCGCGCAGGCCCAGCGATTCGCCGTAAGTGGGCAGCAGCAGTTCGATTGCGGCGGTGTCGAAACCGATGCCGTGATTGAGCGAGGTGATGTTGTACGGCGCGTAGATGCCCTTGATGGTGAGCATGGCCGTGAGGACCTGCAGATCGCCGATATGGCGCGGATCGCGCGTGAAAAGCGGCTCCACCGCGAAAGGCCGGTCGGCTTGCACGACCACGTCCACCCACGATCCGGGAATGTCCACGCGCGGCAGTTCATCGACAATTTCGTTGACCTGAACGATCACGATGCCCTGACTGAACGCAGCGGCTTCGGCAATCGTGGGCGTGTCCTCGGTGTTCGGGCCGGTGTAGAGATTGCCGTGACGGTCGGCTTTCTCCGCGCACAGCAGCGCGACCTGCGGAATCAGATCGACGAACATGCGCGCGTACAACTCCACATAGGTGTGGATCGCGCCCACTTCGAGCTGGCCGTCTTCAAGCAGTTGAGCAACGCGCAGGCTTTGCGGACCCGCAAACGAAAAGTCCACGCGATGCGCGATGCCGCGCTCGAACAGTGTCAGATGCTCTGGCCGATTGATGGTCGAAATCAGCAGGTGGACGTTGTTGAGCTTTGCGGGATCGGCCTTGGCCAGCGAGCGCGAGAGGAAGTCGGCCTGCTTCTGGTTGTCGCCTTCGAGGGCGACGCGATCGCCCGGGCGGATCAGCAGTTCGAGCGCTTCGGTCGTGCGCGCGGCTGGCAACACGCCGTCTTCGAGCCAGTGAGCCACCGAGGCGAGGCGGCGGGCTTTCTCGTCGCGGCGCGTGGTCCACGAACGCGGTGCGTTTGCGTCGGGTGAAGAGGGCGTTTCAGCTTGAGGCTTCATCGGATGTTCGGCTCCGGGAACGGGGTGTTGCGGGAGAGGCGGATTCGGCGTTGGCGGCGGCGCGCATAGTCTTGCCCGCACGTCGCTTTTTTGCGGCGGGCGCTGCCGCACGCGCTGCCTCGCGCTCGCTCAGGAAACGGTAGATCAGTTCGCCCGTGCCCAGCAGATGCTCGGCGACGAGCGCCTGGGCGGCGGGAATATCGCGGCGCTGCACGGCGGCGAGGATTTCGGCGTGCTCGGCATCCGACTCGCCCTTGTAGGCGGGAAAGCCGAATTTCAGGCGCAGATAACGCTCGCCGCGCCGATGCAGCGTGGCCAGCATCTCCATCAATTGCGGACGTCCGGCGGGCGCGTAAAGGCTCATATGGAAAGCCTCGTTGCGCGCGACATATTGCGACGGATCGGTCTCATGCGAGCCGGACGCGGCCAGCGCGCTGACTTCGCGCAGCGATGCTTCCGTGTGATTGGGAATCGCGAGGCCCAGCGCCAGGCTCTCCAGCGCGGAGCGGATCTCGTAGATCTCGCGTGCCTCGTCGCGTGACAGCGGCGCGACGCTCGCGCCTTTGTTCAGTTCGATACGGGCCCAGCCTTCGCTCGCAAGCTGGCGCAGCGCCTCGCGCACGGGGATTGCGCTCACCGAGAAATGACGCGCGATGGCGTCCTGGCGCAGCGGCGCGCCGGGCGCGAGCGTGCCCTCGACAATGGCGGTGCGCAGCGCATCCGCGATGACGTGCGAGGTGCTAGTGGGCGGCGCGAGCGGGGTTGCCACGCCCGGCAGAACCGTTCGCGACGTGGGCGCCGATGCGCCGTCCAGGGGAAAACCATTCGTTGCGTTACTCATAACTTCAAATATTATATATAAAACGGTGACGAGCAAAGTCTCGCAAACCCGCAACACAGAATAGATCGGCAGACAGCAAACAGTTAGCTCGTAATGGCCTTTCAGCGAGCTTGCACAGCGCACTGGCGTCACGCCAGGGTGAATTCCACGCTGCACGGGATCGGCAAAGGTGCCCAGGCACATCGCCGCGCCACAGGAGGAGACAAGCATCATGAATTCGATTACCGGGTCCGCGCGGCGAGCGCACAAGACGCCGCTCAACCGTTCGCAGATCGCAGGCTTCTGGGGCGCATGGGCCGGCTGGACACTCGACGGGATGGACTCGTTCATCTACGCGCTGGTGCTCACGCCCGCGCTTGCCGAGCTATTGCCTAAGTCGGGCTATGCCGCCACGGCGTCGAACGTCGGGCTGGCGGGCTCGATCCTGTTCGCGCTCTTCCTGGTGGGCTGGGGCCTGTCGTTCATCTGGGGGCCGCTGGCCGACCGCTTCGGCCGCACGCGCGTGCTGGCGGGCACCATCTTCATGTTCGCGATCTTCACGGGGCTGTCGGCCACGGCGCAAAGCGTGTGGGCGCTGGGTTTCTACCGCTTTCTCGCGGGCGTGGGGATCGGCGGCGAATGGGCGCTGGCGGGCACTTACGTAGCGGAATCGTGGCCCGAGGATCGCCGCAAGATGGGCGCGGGTTATCTGCAGACGGGTTATTACGCGGGCTTTTTTATCGCGGCGGCGCTCAACTACACGGTGGGCGTGCATTTCGGCTGGCGCGCGATGTTCCTGACGGGCGCGGTTCCGGTTGTGGTGGCGATTCTCGTGCTCACGCGTGTAGAGGAACCGACCACCTGGAAGAAGGCGGAAGCGAGCCACGTACGTCGCGCTCACCCACTGCGCGAAATCTTCGGCAGTGCTTATCGAAAGCGCACAATTGTGGCTTGCGCGTTGCTGACGATTGCGATCATCGGCCTGTGGGCGGGCGCGGTGTATGAGCCTTCGGCCGTGATCCAGCTTGCGACGCGTGCAGGCGCGAGCAAAGCCGAGGCAATCCGCACGGCGTCCATCGCCACCGGCATCCTGTCGATCGGCACGATCTTCGGCTGCCTTGCACTGCCGCCGATGGCCGAGCGCATTGGCCGGCGCTGGACGCTCGCCGTCTATTTCGCGGGGATGGCGGTGACGATCGCGGCGAGCTTCGGCTGGGCCTATTATCTGCAGAACGGGCTGGTGCCGTTTATCGCGCTGCTGTTCGTGCTGGGCTTCTTCGGCGGCAACTTTGCGCTGTTCAGCCTGTGGCTGCCCGAACAGTTCGAGACGCGCGTGCGGGCCACGGCGTTCGCATTCTGCACGTCGTTTGGGCGCTTTGTGGGTGCGGGCGTGAATTTCCTGCTGGGCGCAGCCGTGTTGCATATGCACACGCTGGGCGTGCCGGTTGCGCTTACGGCCATTGCATTTGTGATCGGACTGCTAATTATCCCGTTCGCGCCGGAAACCCGAGGAGAAAAGCTACCAGTGTGATGCCGGACGATAAAGGCGCGTGATTCACATGCGCCTTTTTTATCGGCGTTTGAATGCAAGCCGCGGCGGCAGCAGACGCCAGCCAAGATTCACGCCCAGGCTCGCCGCCACGATCAACACCATGCCCGCGCATTGCGGCACGCTCAGCGCGCGGCCATAAACGAGCGCATCGACGGCAATCGCCGTAAGCGGATAGATGAACAGCAATACGGCGATTACCGGCGTCGTGAGCCTGGGCAGCGCGCCATAGATCAGTACATACGACAGCCCCGTATGCAGCACGCCCATGCCGACGAGCCAACCCCATTGCACCGGCGAAATCGCATGGAGTTCTAGCGGCGCAATAAACGGCGCGATCAGCGGCAGGCACACCGCGCCCACCGCGCATTGCGTGAGCGTGAGTAGATGCGGGCGAAAACCGTGCAGGCTCTTGGCGATCAACGTGACGCTGGCATAGAGCACGGAGCCGCCCAGCGCTTCGGCCAGTCCGATCAGATAGCGCGAATGATCGGCCACCTGGTTTTCCGCGAGCACGCCCGAGGCCAGCACGAGGCCCACGAACGCAATCGCGATCCAACCCAGCCGGTCCGCGCCCAGACGCTCGTGAAAGAGCGCCGCGCCCATCAGCACGACCCAGAACGGCTGCACATGAAACACGACTGTCGCCACCGCGATGCTGGTGCGATGGATCGAATCGAAAAAGCCGACCCATTGCGTCACCATCAGCAGCCCTGAAACGAAGGCCAGCGCGAAGGTGCGGCGCGTGAACTGCTGCGCCAGTTGGCGCGGCGTCAGCCAGCCGCGCCACGCGCAGTACGCGGCAAGCGCGAGCATGCCGAACAGGCAGCGGAAAAACACGAGCGTGAGCGCGCCCAGATGCGCTTCTTCGACGAACACGCCGATCGTGCCCATCAGCAGGCCGCCGCCCGCGAGCATGGCGACGCCGTGACGGCGGCTGGTCTGGAGATCGGCTTGCAAGGGCTGCATGGTCGATGGACGGTCGAGCGTTGAAAACCGGCCCAGTATTCGTCAGTTGCGGGGTATCGGCAAACGAATTAAATTGAAGAATTCCATCAATGCAGCTGATGAATCATGAATCCCGAATTCGATCTCGATCTGTTGCGCACCTTCGCGGCCGTGGCAGATGCGGGCAGCTTCACGAAAGCGGCGGTGACCGTGCATCGCTCGCAGGCGGCGGTGAGCATGCAGATCAAGCGGCTGGAACAGATGCTCGGCACCACGCTGTTCGCACGCGACACGCGCAATCTGGCGCTCACGCGACCCGGCAATACCTTGCTCGAATATGCGCGGCGCGCGCTCGATCTGCAGGAGGAGGCGTGGTCGGCGCTGGTGCGGCCCGAAGTGACTGGGCGCGTCGTGCTAGGCGCGCCCGACGACTATATGGCCGCGCTGCTTTCGCCGGTGTTGCGGCGTTTTTCGACGCTGTATCCGCATGTGGAGATCGAGATCGTCTGCGCGCAGAGCGTGGCGCTCGGGCCGATGCTGGCGGACAACAAGATCGACGTGGCCTTCGTCACGCGCGACCGCAAGATACGCGGCGAATTCGTGCGCAGCGAAGACATGGTGTGGGTGGGCTCGCCCGACGATCCCGCGCCGCTGGCGATGTCGCCGCTACCGGTGGGGCTGTACGAGCACGGCAGCGTGGCACGTGCGCATACGGTGGCCGCGCTCGATGCGGCGCGTATCCGCTATCGCGCCGCGTATAGCAGCGCGAGCCTGATGGGCCTGATGGCAACGGTGGAGGCGGGCATCGCGGTGGTGGCGCTCACGCGTTGCAGCGTGCCGCCGCGCTTCGAGATGCTGGGCGAGGCGCACGGACTGCCGAAGATCGAGCCGCTCGATATCGTGGTCGCGCGCAGCGTGAAATCGAATCGGCCCACCTGCGATTACTTCGTAGAACAGATGATGCAGGATCTGTCGATCAAGCGTCAGCGCGGATAGACGTTGACGTCACCGCCCACGGCAATGCGCACGCGCTCGCCCGTGCGCGGCGTGCGATAGCCGGGTACGCGCGCACGGATCGTTGTCGGCGGCGTTGTCGTTGCGGCCAGTTCCAGCGTGAGCGCGGCGTCCTGGCCCTGGAACGTCACGTCGCGCACGAGCGCTTCGAGTCCCTCTGCGCCGTGGTCGAGCACGTCGATCTGCTCCGGCCGCAGCATCACATCCACATCGCCGTCTGCGGGGCGTACGCCTTCCGCAAGCGGCAATTCACCGAGCGCACAGTGTGCGCGGCCCGCCGTGACGCGGCCCGGCAGCAGCACGGCTTCGCCGACGAACGCGGCCAGTTCGCGCGTAACGGGGCGGCGATAAAGCGTTTGCGGCGCGGCGGTCTGCACCAGACGTCCGCGCCACAGCACCGCGACTTCATGGCCGAGCGACAGCGCTTCGGCCTGATCGTGCGTCACCAGCACGGCGGTCGCGCCCGCAGCCGCGAGCGCACGTGCGACGGCTTCGCGCGTTTCCAGACGCAACGCGGCGTCGAGCGACGAGAACGGCTCGTCGAGCATCACGAGTCCCGGCGAAGGCGCGAGCGCGCGCGCCAGCGCTACACGTTGCTGCTGGCCACCCGATAGCTGTTGCGGCGCGCGGCTCGCATACGACTGCGGCAGGCCCACGAGTTCGAGCAATTCCGCCACGCGATGGCCCGCGCGCCGCTGCGCACGCGGCAGACCGAAGACGATGTTTTCCGCCACGGTGAGATGCGGAAACAGCGCGCCTTCCTGCGGCACATAGCCGATCTGGCGCTGCTCCGTAGGCAGATGCAGCGCATCGCCCGCTACGCGCCGTCCGCCGATCTCGATGGTGCCCGCATCGGCGCGCTCAAAACCGCATAGCAGGCGCAGCAGCGTGGTCTTGCCGCTGCCAGAAGGGCCGAGCAGGGCGACCAGTGCGCCCGACTTCACCGAAAGATGAACGTCGTGCAGCACGGGATGGCCGTCGAAGGACTTGGAGACGCCGGAAATGCGAAGTGTGCTCATGAATACGGAAAACGTCGATCAGCTTGCGCAGATTAGGGTGTATCGGCGGGCGGCACAGTCGCGTGCGCCGCGAGCGCCGACTTGCCCGCGAACGCGAACAGCAGGCCCGAGGCCGCGAGCGACAGCGCCGTGAGCAGCGCGGCATAGGGCGCGGCGGCGGCGAATGCGAGCGTCGAGGTATCGGACCAGACCTGGGTGGCGAGCGTATGGGTGCCGATGGGTGCGAGCAGCAGCGTGGCGTTCAGTTCGGTGACGACGGAGATGAACACCATCGAGGCCGCCGCGCCCAGTCCGGGGCCCGCGAGCGGCAGCACCACGCGCCGCAGTGTGGCGAACCAGCCGAGGCCCAGCGCGCGCGACGTTTCTTCCAGCCGTTGCTGAGCCTGCAGCAGCGCCGCACGCACGCTGACCAGCGCGAGCGGCAGGAACAGGATCGCGTAGGCCGTGATCAGCAGCGTGGTGCCCTGATAAAGCGGCTCCAGCGCGCGCACCGCAAGCGACACGATGGCGAGCGCAATCACGAGACCCGGCACGCCTTGCGCGATAAACGTGGTGCGTTCGAGGAAGGTGGCTGCGCGGCTCGGAAAGCGCGCGAGCAGATACGCCAGCGGCAACGCCAGCAATGTCGTGAACACGGCGGCAATCAGGCCGAGCCGCAGCGACGCAAACGTGGTCGAGACCAGCAATTCGGCGGAGACATCGGCGGGCGTGATCGCGGCGGCGCCCGGTTGCGTGAGCCAGTAGCCGATCATGCCGAGCGGCACGCCCAGCGTGCCGATATTGAGCGCGACGAAGCCCAGCGCAACCGGCCAGCGCCAGCGGCCAAGCCCATGACGCACGCTCGCGCGCCGCGCGCCGCGATCGACGCGTTCATAGCGCGCGCTGCCACGTACGCGAAACTCGAACACGAGGCACACGAGACACAGCAGGATCAGCACGCAGGCCAGCAGCGACGCGCCGCCGCCATCGAAACTCGTGCGGTATTCGGCGTAAATCTCGGTGGTGAAGGTGCGAAAGCGCAGCAGCGTGAAGGCGCCGAATTCGGACAGCACGCCCAGCGCCACCAGCAGCATCGAGCCGAGCAGGGCAGGGCGCAACTGCGGCAGCACCACGCGCACGAAAGTGGTCCAGCGATTGCAGCCGAGCGCGCGCGCACATTCTTCCAACGCGGGATCGAGCCCGCGCAGCGCGGCGGCCACTGGCAGATAGACGAGCGGGAAATACGCGGTCGTGATGACGATCAACGCGCCCAGAAAGTCCTGCAAATCGAGGCTTAGCGAGACCCACGCGTAACTCGTGATGAACGCTGGCATCGCCAGTGGCGCGGCGGCGAGCAGCGCCCAGGCGCGCCGGCCCGGCACATCGGTGCGCTCGACGAACCAGGCGCAGGCCGTGCCGAGCACCGCCGAAGCCAGCGTCGCACTGACCGTGATTTCGAGCGTATTGACGAGCAGCTCGCCAACCAGCGGCCGGAAAATCAGATCGGCGGCATCGGCGAAACCGGAGTCCTGTCCATAGGAAAGCGCGCGCCAGAACGTCAGCGCGAGCGGCAAGAGCACCAGCAACGGACCGAGCGCCGCGGCCAGCAACAAGGCACGCGGCGCCCTCCGGCGCGCGGGCGTGCCCGTTACGCCGTCCAGACCATCCAGGGTATCCGGCACGGGACGTGCCGGTGAAACAGCATCGCTCACAATTTAATCAGGCATCCTTGTGAATTGCATTTGGATCAAAGCAGGCCGGCCTGACGCAGCAGACGCGCGGCCTGGCTGTCGTCGCCAAGCTGCTGGATCGTCAGCGCAGGCGGCTTCAACTGGTCGAACGGCTTGTTGATCGGGTCGCCCGCCACGCCAGGGCGCAGCGGATATTCATAGCTGATGTGGCCTTGCGCCATGAGTTTCTGCGCGCGCGCGCTCACCAGATACGCGAGAAACTTCTGCGCGCCGTCCGGGTTGTGCGCGGCCTTCAGGATCGCGGCGCCCGAGACGTTCACGAGCGCGCCCACGTCGCCATCGGCGAAGTGCGCAACCGCGCTGCGCGTCTGCTTGTCGCCGATCTCGGCGTGCAGGCGGTCCCAGTAGTAGTTGTTGATGATGCCCGTGGCCACGGCGCCGCGGTTCACGGCGGCCACTACGCCTTCGTCGTCGTCGAACACCTGCGAGTTGGTCTTCAGACCCTTGAGCCAGGCGAGCGTGGCGGCTTCGCCCTTGGCGGCCAGCACGGCGTCGACGAGCGGCAGGAAGTCGGCGTCGCTCGGCGCGATGCCCACTTTGCCCTTCCACTCGGGCTTGGCCAGATCGAAGATCGATTGCGGCAATTGCGAAGCCTGCACCTTCGCCGTGTTGTAGGCGAGCACGTTTTCACGCGCGGTCACGCCGACCCATTGTGCGGCCGGCGAGTTGTAGCGCTCGGGCACTTCGGCCAGCGTGCTCTTTTGCACCGGCGCGAGCAGGCCCTTCTCTTCGAGCAGCATCAGCTCGGGCGAGTTTTCGGTGAAGTAGACATCGGCGGGCGTCTTCTCGCCTTCGGCCACGAGCTGCGCGGCCAGCGCCGGGCCTTCGCCGCTGCGGATCTTCACGTCGATGCCGGACTGCTGCTGGAAGTCCTTGGCAAGCTGGTTCACGACCTGCTCGTGCTGGGCGTTGTAGAGCGTGATCGAAGCGGCGTGCGCGGCGAGCGGCACCATGCCCGCGACGGCCAGGGCGAGAGCGGCGGCGCGCAGACGCGCGCCAGAGAATGTTGTTTTCATGATCGGTCGTTATCCGTTCTTGTCGATTGCGTGTGTCGAATACGTGTAAAGAGACCTGTTTTCAGGCCTCGAACAGCTCGGCGCCAATGTACGAACCCGGCTTCGCGCCCGGCGGGCACGCGAAGATCGCGCTGCCTACGTGGGTCGTGAACTGGTTCATCATGTCGAACTTCGCGAGCTTCTCGTTGATCGGAATGAAGCCCTTGCGCGGGTCGGCCTGGTGGGCGACGAATATGAGGCCCGCGTCATATTCGGTTTCCTGACGCCATGGCGGCCAGCGCTCGATATAGAAGTTCGTGCTGTCGTTGTACGAATACGAGCGGCGCAGGATCTGCGCGCCGTCGTTCGAGGCGCGATTCGACAGGCGTACGTGCGAGTTGTCCGGAATCTGCGGATTGCCGTCCTTGTCCTCGGCGTTGAGGTCGACGGTGTCGAATTCCTTGTCCTTGCCGATGGGCGCACCGCTGTACTTGCGACGGCCGAACACCTGTTCCTGGAAGCCCACTTCCATCTGGTCCCAGTGTTCGAGCGTGATGCGGATACGGCGCACGACGGTGTAGGTGCCGCCCTGCATCCAGGGCGCGTCGGCGGCGGTGGCCCAGACGAATTCCTTCATCGCGGCGGCGTCGCTGGTCGGCGGATTGTTGGTGCCGTCCTTGAAGCCCATCAGGTTGCGCGGCGTCTGGCCGCGCGGACCCGACAGAAAGCCCGCCTGGCCCCAGCGCATGTGCAGCATGCCGTAGCCCTGGCGCGCGAGCTGGCGCACCGCGTGGAAGGCGACTTGCGCGTCGTTGGCGCAGGCCTGCACGTAGAGATCGCCGCCGGTTTTCTCGGGGATCAGCTGGTCGCCGTTAAAGCGCGGCAGATCGACGAGCGCGGCGGGGCGCTTGCTGGCGATGCCGTAGCGGTCCTTGCCTTCGGACATGAACAACCCGGGGCCGAAGCCGAACGTGATTGTGAGTCCTGCCGGGCCCAGGCCCAGCACATCGCCGGAATCCGGCGCGGGCTTGTCTTCGCTTACGCCTTCGAGCGCCTCGGCGCTCTGGCCTTGCGTCATGCGCGCGGCGGACTCGGTCCACTGGCGCAGCAGCTTGATGACGTCGTCGCGCGAGGTGGTCGTCAGATCGAACGCGGCCACATAGGTATGGGCCTGTTGCGGCGTGACGATGCCGCCCTGATGGGGCGCGTAAAACGGCTCGACAGCGGTGTACGGGTCGGCGGCTGCCGGGCGGTGCTTCGCCTCGGCGGCCTGGGCCGGCGATTGCGCAAGCGTCGCGCCGAGCGTGGCGCCCGCCGCGACGGCCGCGCCGCCCGCCTTCAGGAAACCGCGCCGCGCGGGTTGCCGCGGCCGGTTTTGGGATTCATCGGAGGACATGATTTATTTCGCCAGCACAAGAGTATTCACGTCGTCTTCCACGTAGTAGAAGCCGTCGCCAGCCGGAGTCAGCGCGATGCCGAACAGGTCGCCGTTGCCGGGCGGCGTTTGCGCCTTGTCGGTATCGATCCAGCGTGCGTAGAGTTGCTTCGCCGCGACCGGGTCGATTTCCACGACCTGGCCGTTGAGCGCATTCGTCACCAGCAGATGGCCCTGCGGCGTCAGGATCATGGCGAGCGGGCGGTGCAGCAGACCGTCGGCGGTGAGCTGGCGACCCACGCCCGCGCTGGTGTCGCGCGTGAGCGGATCTTCGATCACGTTGATGCGGTTGCCGATCGCGTCCGACACGTACAGCAGCTTGTTATCGGGCGAAAGCGCGAGACCCGTCGGGCCGACGAGGAACACGCCTTTATCTGCCTGTGCGCCGAAGCCGCTCGCCACCACGGTTTCGCTCTTCACCACCGGCGCCTGGCCGTTGGGGATGTCCAGATCCATGCGCAGCACCGTGGCCTGCTTGAACACGGGCGGATTGCCGTCCGCGCCGCCCACGCCGAAGCCGGCGTTGCTCACGAACAGCGTGGCGTGGTCGCCGTTGTCGACCACCGCCATATTGCCCCACGGATCGTTGATGTTCGGGCTGCTGATGACCTTGGCGATCTTGCCGCCGCTGTCGAGCACGATCATGCAGCCGGCGCCCTTGGTGCCGGTCGTGCCGTCGTTGCTGGGCGTGCTGCCGACGATCACCCAGCCGGACTTGAGCATCGTCATCGCGGTCGACAGACCCACGCCGCCGGGGCATTCCTTGAGGTCGCGCGGGATCGTCGCGAACAGCGTCATCTGCTTCGTGTCGGGATGATAGTCGACGATCGTGCTGCCCGTTCCCTGGAGGTTGGCGGCGTTGTTGAAGTTGTCGATCAGCACGTCACCCTGCTTCACGGCGCCCGCGCTCACCGGCGCGACGAAGATCGCATACGGATTCTGGTCGCCGTTATCGGGCACCGTGTTGATGAGCGTGGTGTGATGGTGGACGACTTCGAGCAGACCTTGCGGGTCGGCATGGGCGGCGAGCGGCGCGCCGAG
Source organism: Paraburkholderia sp. (assembly GCF_035948235.1). Lineage (GTDB taxonomy): Bacteria > Pseudomonadota > Gammaproteobacteria > Burkholderiales > Burkholderiaceae > Paraburkholderia. The sequence goes on from NZ_DASZJJ010000065.1 coordinate 18,452, forward strand.
CACGGCGGCAGCGGAGAGCGCGAGCGCCGCGCGGGTGGCGTGAGCCGAGCACAGCATCAGCTTGCGCATGGCGTGATTCATGGTATTTCTCCGTGCCTCACAGGGGCACGCGCGCACATCGATGTGCGCGGCGTGGGAGCGTGAGGACTTGGTGTTAGACATAAACGGATGCAGCGATCAGAACGTGATGTTGGTGCGTACGCCCAACACGAACGTATTGCGCAGCGGCGCAGTCTGGTCGTTCGGATTCTGGCCCGCGCCGGCATTGAAGGTGTACTGCGCATCGGCTTGCAACTGCCACCACGGCGTGACCTGGTACTGGTAGGTCGCTTCGAGCGTGGTTTCCTGCGTGCGCACGCCGTACGGGCTGGCATTGAAGTTGCGATAGTCCAGATCGAGGTCTTGCAGCGCGTTGCTGACCTTGATGTAGGTGACGGCGAGACCGACGCTGTCGTTATCGCGGCCCTTGAACGGCGCCTTCATCACGATGCCCGCGTTCGCGGAGAAGCTCACGAGATTGCGGTCGCCCGGCGCGCCCATCACGCGTGCGAACACGCCGATGCTGCGCGGCTCGTCGGGGTCCGGACGCCAGATCATTTGATCGGCCACGGCGTAGATGCTGTAGTCGCCATGATGCTGCGCAGCGATGCCAGTGCTCGCCGGATTGTTCAGCGACAGACCCGTGTTGTCGTAGTGCTGGTCGGCGAACGAGTTGCTGTTGTACCAGAAGCCCAGTTTGTAGGTGCCCGGCAACGCGTGGCTGTCCGCGCTCACGAGTTCGCCTTCGGACGGCTGGTTGATCGCATACTGCAGCTCGCCGATCACCAGCGCGCCGTTGTGCAGATTAAAGTTCGTACCGCTAAGGTTATTCGGATTGTTACCCAGCGGGTCGCCATCGAACACGCCGATCAAACCGGTGAGCGACGGTGCGATCTGGCCGCGCACACGCACGCCGAGATCCGCAAGCGGGTAAGCCGGGCCGCCCGACGGCATGTCGTACGAGGGCAGCGCGGGCCAGCCGAACATCGTGTTGACGAACAGCGCCGCGTACTGGCTCGCGATGAATTCCTGGTCGATACTCTGCTGACCGACCTTGACGTCGAGCTTCTTGTCGAGGAAGGACTGCTGGTACCACATCTCCCACAGACGCGTGGTGTCCTGCGCCTCGATGCCGCTCGCCGTGTTGAGCGTGCCCAGATTGCGCGCGCTCAGATTGGAACCGTGAATCTGCAGCGCGCTGATGTTGAACAGGCCGCCGGGAATGCCCAGCGCCTTGCTCGTATCGACCTGTACCGTCGCGGTGGTGAGACCGTCATAGGCGCCGCCGCGGTTCAGACCGCCACGCAGGTTGGCAAGATATTCACTCGTCTCGGTCAGCTCGAACGTCACGCCGTACTTGCCGAGCCACGGACGCAGGCCGCCCATGTCGCCCAGCAGATTCTGGCGCGTCCAGAGGCCGGTCATGAAGTTCGACGGCTGTGCCTTGATCGAGAGATCGGCCTCGGGAGCTTCGGGTGCGGCATCGGGGTTGCTCGTTTGTGCTTGAGCGGCGCCGCAGGCGAACGTGGCGCAGGCCGCCCACATCGCGAGACCCCGAAGGGCAGGCGTACGCCGTCCGAACGAGCGCGCTGACCGGTTGAATTTCATCGTATTCCTTACTTATTTAATTCTTTATAGCGGGATCGAATCTCCATGCTTGCCGTTATTGGCACGCCTGAATCGTTTGTCTCCGGGACGGCGCCATCGTACTCATCGGTAATATAGGCGTCAACACAAATGAGAATGATTCTCACATTAATTACGCGCCGTAAGCGTGTTGTTTACGTTGTGCTTTCATGGGTGATCCTGATCATTACAGATGGTCAGTTTGAAGCTATACGGTATGAGGAATTAACGCGAGAATTGCCGATTTAGAACACCGCTTTCTGGTGGCGCTACTTAAAATTTTTTGCAGGTGATCGATGTCCGAATATCAGGTAAATCTGAACGATTATTTCTCCCGCATCGGCTACGACGGTCCGCGCGAAGCGTCGCTCGATGTTTTACGCGCGCTGCATGACCGGCATCCGCGCGCGATCGCGTTCGAGAATCTCGATCCGTTCTGCGCGCGGCGCGTGTCGGTCGCGCTGCCCGCGATCGTCGCGAAACTGGTGTCGTCGCGGCGCGGCGGCTACTGCTTCGAACACAACACGCTGTTCGCCAACGTGCTCATGCAACTGGGTTTCGATGTCGAGCCGATGGCGGCGCGCGTGCTCTACGGTCATCCCGCCGGTGCGAGCACACCGCGCACGCATATGCTGCTGCGCGTGAGCATAGAGGGACAGGCATGGCTGGCCGATGTGGGCTTCGGCGGCGCGTCGCTGAGCACGCCGCTTGCGTTCGCCGAGCGCGGCGTGCAGCAGACCTTGCTCGAACCGGCGCGTCTCGCCCCGCTCGGTCAGACCGAGTGGAAGCTCGAAACCTTTAACGGCGAGGCGTGGCTCGACGTCTATCGCTTCGACGATGCGCCCGCGCAGTGGGTCGATTACGAAGTGGCCAACTGGTACACGTCGGCTGCGCCGCAATCGTTTTTCCGCGATAACCTGATCGCATGCATCGCGCATCAAGGACGGCGCGCCGTGCTGTTCAACGATCGCTACACGGAGCGCGACGGCAACGGCCAGCGCCTGACCGAGCGCTTTATCGAAAGCGTGGACGAACTCGCGCAATGCTTGCAGGAGTGCTTCAATCTCGATACGGCAGGTTTCGATCTGCCTGCGATGTTTGCGCGCGTGGAAGGGCGCGAACAGAGCAGCGAGCGCTGACGCAATGCGCAAACCCGTGAGCTGGATTCGCGCGCACGGGCAGCGCGAAGGAGGAGACGATGAACAAGCCGCTGGTCGCGCGGCTCTTCGCGCAAACCTTCATCTGGCTGGTGTTCCAGGGCGCTTTATTGTTCGTCGCGGCGGGCACGCTGGCGTGGACGGCGGCCTGGCTCTGGCTGCTCGAATGGGCCGCATGCTGCGCATGGATCGGCATGTGGCTCGCGCGCACCGATCCCGGTTTGCTCGCCGAGCGCCTCGCGCCGCTCACGCAGCGCGAGCAGGCGCGCTGGGACCGCATCTTCATGGTGGCGGTGGCGCTCGCGTGGTGTGCGTGGCTGTGTTTTATCGGCCTGGACGCCGTGCGTTTTCACTGGTCGCGCGTGCCCACGTGGCTGAGCGTATGCGGGGCGATGGCGATCTTCGCCGACATCTACGCGACGCGCGGGGTTTTCGCGGCGAACCGTTATGCCGCGCCCGTCGTCAAGATCCAGCGCGAGCGCGGCCATGCCGTGAGCGACAGCGGCCCGTATGCTTATGTGCGCCATCCGATGTACGCATTCGCGATCCTGCTGCTGGCGGGCACGCCGCTCATGCTGGGATCGTGGTGGGGGCTGTTGTGGGTGCCGCTGATGGTGGCGGGAGTGGGCTGGCGCGCCGTGCGCGAAGAGCGCGCGCTGGCCGCGGAACTGCCGGGCTATCGCGCGTATCTGGAGCGGGTGAAGTATCGGTTCGTGCCCGGCGTGTGGTGAGGCCGGGCGCGACCTGAAGCGGATTCAGTGCGATGACGGAGCAGCGGACGCCCCCAGCGCATTCGCATAGCGCCGATAAAGCCACGCCAGCGCCGAACTGGTGAGCAACGCGAAGGCAAGATTCGCGACGCTTTGGGCGATTGCCAGCGCCGTGACCCAGCCAGGGGTCTGCACCACGGCAGGCGAAATGCCCGCGAGTCCCATGCCGATCAGCACGATCACGCCGCACACCAGCAGCGGCAGCGCCGCCACGCACGACACGCCGAACAGAGTCCAGAAGTGTCCCTGTGTATCGCGCCACGCCGCGCCCAGCGAGAAGCGCCCGCCGATCGCCAGCGCCGGATAAAGCAGGCACACGCGCACGCCGATGAACGCCCAGATCGCCGCGACGATCAGCGCGAGAAAGAGCTCGCTGGCCGCCGTCTGTGGACGCAGCGCCAGCCACGATCCAGCGCCGGTGGCGATAAAGAACAGCATCATCAGCACGCCCAGCCCGAGCATGCGCAGCATCGGCCGCGCGCCATTGGGCAGGATCGGCGCGGTGCGCTCGTCGAGCAGCACGAAGCGGTAGATCTTCAGCGTGAACCAGAGGTAGACGAGGGCGTTGAAGATCGACGCCAGATTGCCCAGCAACACGAGGCCGGTGGACGGCACGTCGCCTTCGCCCGGCATGGGCCTGCCGGCCAGCGCGAGCCAGCCGAGCGCCGCATAGAGCACGAATGCGCCCAGCACCACGGCAGGCATGCGCCTGACGGCTTCCCCGGCGCTCGCCCACGCGCGTTTCACGCATTCCATGAAGGTCATCTGTTGCATGGTTCTTATGATCGAAGTTACAGACGGCCTACAGTCTAACGCGGCGTGGGCGTTTGGTGCGGCTGTGCGCACGGTCGTGCGCGATTCCTTCTTCTATTTCACGGCGAACAGCGTGAGGTTCATGAAAATCTTGAACACGTAACCGAGCGACACCGCCCCGGCCACGCCGCCGCACCACAGCAGCACGAACCAGAGCCAGCCGGGCAGGGCGCGCTCTTTACCCCGCTTCTTAATGGTAGTGGTGAGCGTCGCCATGACGGAGCTTGCCTCTAAAGACCCAGTAACCGAGCGCCGTGTAGGCGAGGATGATGGGCAGGATGAACGATGCGCCGATCAGCGTGAAAACCTGGCTTTCGCGCGGCGCGGCGGCTTCCCAGAGCGTCAGATGCTGCGGGATCGCGTAGGGCCACAGGCTCACGAGCAGGCCCACGTAGCCAAGCAGCACGAGCGCCAGCGCAGCCACGAACGGCGTCTTGTGATGACGCGACTGCACGGCCCAGCGCATCCAGACGGTACAGGCGACCACCAGCAGCGGCACCGGCGCGAGACGCCAGAACAGGCCCGAGTAGAACCAGCGATGGGCAATCGACGGATCCTGCAGCGGCGTCCACAGACTCACGAGCGCGATGAAGCCCAGCAGCATGACCGTGAGCGGCCACACGAGCTTGTGCAGACGGCGCTGTAGATCGCCCTCGGTCTTGGCGACGAGCCAGCAACTGCCGAGCAGCGCATAGGTGGCCACCAGACCAAAGCCCGTGAGCAGGCTGAACGGCGTGAGCCAGCCGAAGGCGTCGCCAGCGAAGTGACCGTCCTGCATCGGAATGCCCTGCAGGAAAGCGCCCAGTGCGATGCCCTGGAAGAACGCCGCGCCTGTCGATCCGCCGATAAAGGCCAGATCCCACAGATGCTTGGTGCGATTGGCTTTGGCGCGGATCTCGAACGACACGCCGCGGAAGATCAGGCATGCCAGCATGAAGATGAGCGGCAGATAAAGCGCCGAGAGCACCGTCGAGTAGACGATGGGGAACACGGCGAACAGCCCCGCGCCGCCCAGCACCAGCCAGGTTTCGTTGCCGTCCCACACGGGCGCGACGGTGTTCATCATCAGATTGCGCTCATCCTCGTCGGGGAAGAACGGAAAGACGATGCCGATGCCCAGATCGAAGCCGTCCAGCACGACGTAGAGTAAAAGACCGAGCGCGATGATCGCGGCCCAGATGACGGTGACATCCATGTTGCGTTGCCTCGTTTCTGTATGCGTATGAAGGGTCGCTGCGAGTTGATGCGCGCGTGTGTCAGGCGTCGATCAGTTCGTCGGCGGCGACCATCGGGCGGCGTGCGGTCTGGTTCGCGGCGATGGTGGGATGGGCAAACGCCGCGCCAGCGTCGTGATCGCCGTGGCCGCCATGCGAGGAGTCGCCAGGCAGCGCCGGGCCCTTGCGCATGAGCTTGAGCAGGTAGTAGATGCCGGTGCCGAACACGAGGAAATAGACGAACAAGAACGCCATCAGCGAAATGCCTACTTGCTGTGCCGTGAGCGGCGACACAGCCTGCGATGTGCGCATCACGCCATAGACCACCCACGGCTGGCGGCCCGCTTCAGTGGTGATCCAGCCTGCGAGCAGCGTGATGAATCCGGTCGGACCCATCGCCAGCGCGAAACGCTGGAACAGCTTCGATTCATACAGCGTGCCACGCTTGCGCAGCCACCAGCCGGCCACGCCCAGCACGATCATCAGGATGCCTAAGCCAACCATCACGCGGAAGGTCCAGAAGATCAGCGTCGAGTTCGGGCGGTCTTCAGGCGGGAAGGTCTTGAGACCGCGAATCTCGCCGTCCCAGCTATGCGTGAGGATCAGGCTGCCCAGGTGCGGGACCTGCAGGGCGTAGCGCGTGGTTTCGGCTTTCATGTCGGGAATGCCGAACAGATTGAGCGCGGTGCCACCGTGTTCGGTGTCCCAGATGCCTTCGATCGCGGCGATTTTGGCGGGCTGGTATTCGCGTGTGTTCAGACCGTGCGCGTCGCCTACGAAGGCTTGCACGGGAGCCAGCACGAGCAGCAGGCCCAGCGCCATCGAGAACATCTTCTTCACGGCCGGATCGCGGCGGCCCTTGAGCAGATGCCACGCGCCCGTTGCGGCCACCACCAGCGCGGCCACGATAAAGGCGGCGATCGCCATGTGCGCGAGGCGGTACGGGAACGACGGATTGAAGATGATCTTGAGCCAGTCGACCGGCACGACGTGGCCGTTCTCGATCTTGAAGCCCTGCGGCGTCTGCATCCAGCTATTCGAGGCCAGAATCCAGAACGTCGAAATCAGCGTGCCGATGGCAACCATCAGCGTGGCGCCGAAGTGGGCGCGCTCGCTCACGCGATTCCAGCCGAACAGCATGATGCCGAGGAAGCCCGCTTCCAGGAAGAACGCGGTCATGACCTCGTACATCAGCAGCGGCCCGGTGACGGGACCGGCGAACGACGAGAAGCCGGCCCAGTTGGTGCCGAACTCGTAACTCATCACCACGCCGGAGACCACGCCCATGCCAAAGGCGACGGCGAAGATCTTCGACCAGAAGTGGCAAAGCTCTTTGTAGAAGGGTTGGCGCGTCTTGAGCCAGCACCCTTCAAGCACCGCGATAAAACTCGCGAGACCGATGGAGAGCGCCGGAAAGACGATGTGGAAGGAGACCGTGAAGGCGAACTGGAGCCGGGCCAGATCGAATGCCGATAGTGCCGGCAAGGCGGGGAGTGACGGGGGCATGTGCGTGCGTACGTGTGGCTTGCTTGTTCGTCGGAAAACCTGCACGGCGCGCGCAATGCGGCGGCGGGGAAACCGTCGCGCGAAGCGTCGTGCGAATGGACGTAAGCGTAGGGGAAGCGCGCGCGTTTTGCTGTGCCGCCCGATGCGCCAGCATGTCGCAGTAATCAATCGTCAAGTGACGATTGCATGCGCTAAAGCATTGATATGGATTGAGTTAAAGGGGAAATTCGACGTCGCTTGATTTAACGCAATGTATGCGCGCTGCGGCAATATGCGTCAATTTTCGGGGTGCGCGCGCGTGGTGCGTCAATTGGCCCAGGTGCGCGAAGAAACGGTGTTCGAACCGGATTTTCTACTGGGCGCAGGCGGCAGAGAAAAGAAGCGTCGCTGGAGAGGTGACGCGCGTAACTAATTAATCAGGATGACGATGTAAATGATTACGCAATGCTCAGCGCGGATCGCTCCAGAGCTTGCCGGCCGTCGCCCAGTTTTCCGGTTTGACGTCGTGAAAAATGATATCGACGGACTGGGCGTCGCAGCCCAGCACCTTGACGGTGGTTTCGGTGAGTGCGGCGGCGAGTTCGCGTTTCTTCTCGACGCTGCGGCCTTCGAACAATTCGACGTGGAACGTAGGCATGCGGATCTCCTGGTGAATGGGCTAAACGATGAGGGTTTAATCGCGATACGACGGATCAATGCGATCGAGCTTGCGCAGCAGCGCGGGCCATTCGAGTTCGCCTTCGATTGCACCGCCGTCGTACAACTGCGTGGCAGTGCGCGCGCAGACCTCGGGCGGCGGCATGACGAGCGGCACGCCGCCGGCCTGCGCCTGTAACTGGATCTCGCAGGCCTTGATGAGCGTGGCCATCAGCACCCAGGCTTCGGCAACGGTGCGGCCGGTGGTGAGCGTGCCGTGATTGCGCAGCAGCATCGCGGGTTTGTCGGCGAGACTGGCGGTCAGGCGCGCACCCTCGGCGGGCGTGAACGCCAGGCCCTCGTAATCGTGCCATGCCAGTTGGCCGTAGAAGCGCAGCGCATGCTGCGAGGCGGGTAGCAGACCGTCGCGCTGGATCGACACGGCAATGCCCGCCGTGTTGTGCAGATGCATGACGCAGACGGCGTCGGCGCGCGCCAGATGCACGGCCGCGTGCAGCGCGAAGCCGGTGGCGTTGACGGGATGCGCGCTGTTGCCGACGATGCGGCCCTCGGTGTCGATCTTGACGAGGTTCGAGGCGCACACCTCGTCAAACCTCAGACCGAACGGGTTGATGAGGAAGCGGCCCGGCTCGCCGGGGATGGCTGCCGAGACATGCGTGTAGATCAGGTCGTCCCAGCCGTACAGCGCGATCAGCCGGTAGGCGGCAGCGAGATCGATGCGCAGTTGCTGTTCGGCTGCGGAGATTGGCGTGGCCTCGGCGATACCGGCCGGGCGATGGGCGAATGACATGGCGGCTCTCCTTCAGCGGACGATGCGGTGGTTCGACTGGCCGGATCGGCTTGATTCGTGATTGCGCAGCCGCAAACGCCACGCGAGATGCACAGCCCAGCCCGCGAGCGCGAACGGCGCGGTCATTGCGGGCAGCCCCAGGCGCGCAGCGGCCAGGTGCAGGGCCGCGGCCAGCATGGTCGCACAGATTGCGGCGCGCGGTCCGAGTGCGCTGGCGGCCAGCGCCGCGAGCGCGCCGTTGAAGCCGCACAGCCCGGCGGCGAAGCTCGCGGGCGGCGTGCCCAGCAGGATTTCGAGCGCGCTAGCCAGCGCCGCGCCGCCCAGCGCGTACGCCGCCGCACGCCGCGACGACCACGCGGTCCCCGCAAGCAGCACGAGGCCCGGCAGCGCGCCGGAGGCGAATACGGTCTGCGCGATGCCGCTCATCAGGCCCGCGAACGCGTCGGCCGCGCTCAGGGCGGCAGGCATTGGAGATGCGGCTGAAGCGGCGCGCTCGCCGCCCGCGTCCAGCGCGAGCCAGAGCCACGTCGCGGCGAGGCACGGCACCGAGTACACCGCGAGCCGGGCGCGGCCCAACACACGCACCAGCGGCGTGCCAAGCCACGCGCTGAACGCCGCCGCGAGCAGGGCGAGCGCGAAAGCCGTGGCGGTATCGGAGCAGAAGGTGACGGCTGCGAGGCCCGCGAGCGCACCGTTGAAGCCCGCCAGACCGTCGCGGATCGCATCGAACGGCGCACGGCCCAGCAGCGCGCAGACATTGGCGGCCGTGGCGCCGATGAGCGCCGCGCAGGCCAGCCTCAGGTCGCACAGTGCCAGTGCGACAAGCACGCATGCGCCCGTGCCCGCATGCTTTTGCAGGACGATCTGGCCGAGGCTGCGCAAAAGCGTGCGCAATGGCTCGACGAGGCTGACGGCGGAATCGGCGGAGGCGACTCGAACGGACGCGTGGGTGGACATGGTGGGGCAAAGACGAAGGAATACAGGCAGGCGCGGATATCGGGCGATGCGCGCCGCTTCGCGAGGATAGGCGAAGCGCGTCGTCTTGCGTATGCGCAGGCGTGATAGTCGCTATTTGCGGGCTGTGCCAGGATAGCCGCTGACGGCTGATGCAGAACATTCGCAGAAAATTCACAGAACTTTCAACACGGAGAGCGCCATGCGCGAAGTACGTTGGGCTTCAAAGGAAGGCGAGGGCATCGAGCATCTGGCATTCGATGCGAGCGGCGACGGAATCCGCGTGGAAAGCGTGGTGGTCGGGCAGCGTTACGGCGAGGCTTACGGGCTGTGCTACACGGTCCACTGCGATCCGCTCTGGCGCGTGACCTATGCCGCGTTTCGCGTGATGGGCGGCGGGAGTTTCGCCATGTACGGCGACGGCCTTGGCCATTGGCACGACGGCGAGGGCCGCGCGCTCGACGCAATTGAAGGCTGCATCGATATCGACCTTGCGGCCACGCCGTTCACCAACTCGCTGCCGATCCGCCGTCTGGGACTGGCGCGCGGCGAGCGCCGTCCGATCGAAGTCGCTTATATCGCCGCGCCGGAACTCGTGCCCACGCGCGTCGCCCAGGCGTACGTGTGTATCGAGCCGGATCGCGAATATCGCTACGAAGGCATTTTTCGCGACTTCACCGCGCGGCTCAAGATCGACCAGGATGGCCTCGTGATCGACTATCCCACCTTGTTCCGCCGCTTGCCTTCGCCTTGAAGATTACGGTGTCTGCTGGGCGGCGGGCGCATCGACGGTGCTTTCGCCGCTCTGCACGATATGCAGTTCGCGCGTGCGCAGCGGCAGCGCGAAGTGCGCGTCGTTGAGCGTCTGGCGCACCTGGCGCGAGAGTTCCCAGCGCATCTCCCAGAACGTGTCGATATTGGCCCAGACGCGAATATTCAGTACTGCGATGCTGTCGTCGAAGCGCGTCACCATCACTTGCGGTGCGGGCGCGGCCAGTACGCGCGGGTCGGCGGCGGCGAGCGCGCGCAGCGCGTCGATGGCGCGGTTCACATCGTCGCGCACCGAAATTTCCACTTCCAGATCGAGGCGGCGGGTGGGATTGCGGCTGTAATTGCGGATCGAATTGCTCCACAGCGCGCTGTTCGGCACGTATTCGCAGATGCCATCCGGCTTGGTCAGGCGCGTAGTGAAGAGATTGACTTCTTCGACGGTGCCCGCAACATTGGTGCCGCCGTCGATATAGTCGCCCACCTTGAAGGGGCGCAGCAGCAGCAACATGATGCCGGCGGCGCTATTCTGCAGCGTGCCTTGCAGCGCGAGACCGATGGCCAGACCCGCCGCGCCCAGCACGGCGACAATGCTCGCGGTCTGGATGCCAATCTGCGAAAGCGCGCCGACGATGGCGATGAGACGCACGCCCCACACGGCGCTGTCGCGCACGATAGGGCGCAGCGTGGCGTCGATGCTGCCCTGGCGCGAGAGCCAGTTGCCCACGCGCCGCGCGACCCACCAACCGAGCCAGAGAATCGCCACTGCCGCGCACAGGCGCAGCGCGAAGGCGGTGAGCGCGTCCCACAGGAAACTCCAGTTGGACGGATGAACGTGCGCGAGTAGCGATTGCATGGGGCGATGATCCTCGAAATAAGCGGGCGTGCCGGTGTCAAGGCGGCGCGCGTGGAGCACCTATTTTAAGGGCGCATGCGCCCGTCATGCGTTCGCTAACGTTGCGGGTGGTTCAGATCAGGCCCGGGTCGCGACGATGAAAAGACGCGGGAACGGCAACACCACCGTGCCATCGGCAAACGCCGGATAGGCCTGCCCGATCGCCTCGCGATAGCGCGCGGTGAAGGCCGCGCGTTCGTCGTCGCTGCCGAGCGCGGCCAGGAAAGGCCGCAAGGCGCTGCCCTTGAACCACTCGACCACCGCATCTGCGCCGCCCGCGAGCGCGTGGTAATAGGTCGTGCGCCACACGTCCACGCGCGTACAGAGCGGCGTGAGCAGTGCGTAATAGTGGCGCGCATCGAAGCGCTGGGTGCGCGCCGCATCTGCAAGCTTGTGCGCCCACGGACCCGACGCGGCGATCTCGCGCAGCAGGCGGTGCGCAGGCTCATCGAGATTGTCGGGCATCTGCACCGCAAGATGGCCGCCGCTTGCGAGACGCCGCACGAGTTGCGGGAACAGCGTGTCGTGATCGGGCAGCCATTGCAGCACGGCGTTCGCGAGCATCAGGTCGTAGCGCGGCTCGTGGTCCTGTGCACTGGCGCTCCATTGCGCGATATCCGCAAGCGTGAAGCCGATATGCGGCAGCCGCTCGCGCGCAGCGTCGAGCATATCCGCCGATGCATCAAGACCGCTCACGCGCGCTTCAGGCGCATGGGCGATCAGCAGTTCGGTGGAGTTACCCGGCCCGCAGCCGATGTCGATGGCGTTCGCCACAGGCGTTACCGGCACGGCGGCTAGCAGATCGCGCACCGGGCGCGTGCGCTCGTTTTCGAACTGTACGTACTGCTTTGCGTAGCCGTCACGATTCGTATGGGTTGCATTCGCCATATCCGTCTCCTTGCGGGCTGTGTCGTGGGGAATGCGTGCATTCTGGCCGCGTGCTGGAAATCAGTAAAATGAAATAAATTGACTGATTGATGCCAATTTCTGATGAAAATCGACACACTCGGCGTGCAGGCATTCGTGGCCATCGCGGAAGGCGGCAGCTTCCGGCAAGCCGCGCAGACGCTCAACGTCACGCAAACGGCCATCACGCAGCGGCTGCGCAAGCTCGAATCGTATCTGGGCGTCGTACTGGTCGAACGCACTACGCGGCATTGCGCGCTCACCGAAACCGGCGAGCGGTTTTTGCCGCAGGCAAGGCGTCTGTTGGGCGAACTGGCCGACGCCCTCACTGAAATCCGCGAGACCGGCATGAGCCAGCGCGGCGACGTGTCGATTGCCTGCGTGCCGACGGTTGGCGTGCAGTATCTGCCGCGCGTGCTGGCGCGCTTTTCGGCGAGCCGTCCGCATGATCGCGTGCGCATCCTCGATCACGCTTCCGCGCATGTGCGCGCGGCGGTGCTCAGACGCGAGGCGGAATTTGGCATCGGCGTGGCGGGCGAACAGCATCCCGAACTGACGAGCGTGCCGCTCACGACCGATCCCTATGTGCTGGTGTGCCGCGACGATCATCCACTGGCGAGGCGGCGGCGCGTGAAGTGGGCAGCGCTAGGCGCGCACGCGCTGATTTTTGCGGGCGAGGTGAGTGCGAATCGCGGGCTGCTGGACGTGGCGCTCGAAACGAATGGCGTGAGCTTGCGGGCGTTCTACGAGGTGCAGCGTAGTTCGACCGCGCTTGGACTCGTCGCCGAAGGGCTGGGCGCGGCGGTGGTGCCGCGTCTGGCCGTGCAGAAGGATGTGTTTCCGATGGTACGCGTGATCGAGTTGATCGAGCCGGCTGTCTCGCGCACATTGGTGTTGCTTGCGCGTAAGGCCGCGCATCTTTCGCCCGCGGCCCAGGCGCTTTATGACATGTTGCTGGATCAGGCGCAGGTGCAGGCGTCGCGCTGAGCGGCCTGCATGTTTACCTGGGAATCCCTGGTAGTTTCAATCTTCCGGCGTACTCTGCGTCCCTTCACCCAGCGCACGCTGCATGAGTGCTGTATCGCGCCACGCACCATGTTTGAAGCCCACCGCCCGCAGCGTCCCCACGGGCTCGAAGCCCAGACTCGCGTGCAGCGCGAGCGAGCCGCCCTGCGGGTCTGCGACCACGGCAATCATCTGCCGCCACGGTCCCGCCTCGCATCTCTCGATCAGCGCGGCGAGCAAGGTGCGGCCCAGACCACGTCCGCGAAAGTTTTCGTCGATATAGATCGAATCTTCGACCGTGAAGCGATACGCCGGGCGTGGGCGATACGGCGTGGCGTAGCAGTAACCGGCTACGCGCCCATCGATTTCGGCGACGATCCACGGCAAGCCATGTTCGCGCACGGCGCAATGACGGCGCAGCATTTCGTCGAGCGACGGCGGCGTCTCTTCGAACGAGGCGGTGCCGTACTGCACGTGATGGGCGTAAATCGCGGCGATGGCGGGAAAGTCGGCGGGCGTGGCGTCGCGCAGTTGCGGCGCGGGAGTGTGCGGTGCGTTCATGATCGGCATGCGGATTCGGTGCGCCGCTTACGCAGCGGCGCTCGCATCCACTATGCCTTGCGCGCGCGCCGAATTGAAGCGCGTCAAAAATCCGTCATCGCGACGCGTCAACCCGCGCGCGCCGGGACCGGCGTGGTGCGTCCGAAGCGCCGAGCGCCCGCCACGCAGCCAATCACGATGGCCGTCACGGCGATCATCGCGGGCGGTACGGCTTCGTGCAGCAGCAGGGCGGCCAGCACGAAGCCAAAGAACGGCTGCAGCAACTGCAACTGGCCGACCCCCGCGATGCCGCCCAGTGCCAGCCCGCGATACCAGAACACGAAGCCGATCAACATGCTGAAGAGCGACACGTAGGCGAGCCCCCACCACGACGCCGCACTCACGTTCGCGAACGAAGCGGGCATGAACCACCACGCCAGCGGCGCCATCACCGGCAGCGAAATCACCAGCGCCCAGCAGATCACCTGCCAGCCGCCGAGCCGACGCGAGAGCCGTGCACCTTCCGCATAGCCTAGCCCGCAGACGACGATGGCGGCCAGCATCAGTGCGTCGCCAATAGGCGAGGCATCGGCGCCATGGCGCAGCGCGAAGGCGACCACGGCCGCGCTGCCAAGCGCCGAGAACAGCCAGAACACCGGCTGCGGGCGCTCGCCGCCACGCAGCACCCCGAACAGCGCCGTCGAGAGCGGCAACAGGCCGACAAACACAATCGCATGCGCCGAACTCACATGCCGCAGCGCCAGTGCCGTCAGCAACGGAAAGCCCACCACCACGCCCAGCGCCACGATCACGAGCGGCCAGAACTCGCGCCGTTCGGGCCGCGCGGCGCGAAACAGCACCAGCAGCAGGGCGCCGAGTGCGCCCGCGAGCGTGGCGCGCGCGCCGGTCAGAAAGAGCGGATCGAGGCCGAGCACGGCCAGGCGCGTGGCAGGCAGCGAGCCGCTGAAGATCAGCACGCCTGCAAGGCCGCAGAGCCAGCCGTCGGTGGTGGGATCGAGGGATTTGCGCATGAAGGAACCAGGAGGATGGCTTAAGCCGATCGGCCGATCATGCGCGCGCGGGGACAAACCGGTAAGCTAAGCATCAGTACAATTTCGACAAACTGTATTGAATACGGAGCAGTACAGATGGAAGACGCTCACCAGACAGGCAGCGGAGCAGCAGGGAGGACAGTGCCCGCGCTCACCCGCGTCGAGCAGGTGATGCAGGCCGTGCGCGAACGCATCGCCGCACGCGCGCTCGCGGCGGGTGCGCGCGTGCCGTCGATTCGCGTGATGAGCGAGCAGATGGGCGTGTCGAAGTCCACCGTGGTCGAGGCCTACGAGCGTCTGGTGGCCGAAGGGGCGCTGGCGGCGCGGCGCGGTTCCGGCTTCTTCGTGGCGGCTCATGGGGCTGCGCTTGCGCGCGGGCAAGGCGGCATGTTCGGCACGACCGGTGCGCCGGGCCCGCAAATAGACCGCGCAATCAATCCGCTCTGGCTCACGCGCCAGTCGCTCGAAACCGATGCGCGCGCGCTGCGTCCGGGCTGCGGCTGGTTGCCCGCCACGTGGTTGCCCCAGGACGCGGTGCGGCGCGCGCTGCGCGCCATCGCCCGCGATCCGCGCGCCCAGCTTACCGATTACGCCACGCCGCTGGGCCTGCCCGCGTTGCGCCAGCAGCTTGCGTGGCGGCTCGGGCAGCACGGCATCGAGGCCGCGCCCGAACAGATCGTCCTGACCGACGGCGGCAGCCAGGCGCTCGACATCCTGTGCCGCTTCCTGCTCGAACCGGGCGACACCGTGGTCGTCGACGATCCGTGCTACTTCAATTTCCAGGCGCTGCTAGGCGTGCATCGCGTGCAGGTCGTGAGCGTGCCCTATACGCCCACCGGCCCCGATCTCGCGGCGTTCGAGCGCGTGCTGGCGGCGCATCGGCCGCGCCTGTACGTGACCAACTCGGCGATCCACAATCCGACCGGCGCGACGCTCGCGCCCGCCATCGCGCATCGGCTGCTCAAGCTCGCCGAAGAGCACGATCTGCTGATTATTGAGGACGATATCTTCGCCGACTTCGAGACCGATCCCGCGCCGCGTCTCGCGGCCTTCGACGGTCTTGCGCGCGTGGTGGCGATCGGCAGTTTCTCGAAGACCATGACGGCGGCCGCGCGTTGCGGCTATATCGCGGCGCGCGCGGATTGGGTCGAGCCGCTCGTCGATCTCAAGCTCGCCGTGTCGTTCGGCAATGGGGAACTGGCAGCCGATCTGGTGCAGCGTCTGCTGGTGGACGGCACGTATCGGCGCTATCTGGATGGGCTGCGCGCGCGGCTCGCGGATGCGATGGGCGATACCGTGCGCCGTCTCGCGTCGGCGGGACTGACGGCATGGACGCGACCGCAGGCGGGCATGTTGTTGTGGGCGCAACTACCGGATGGACTCGACGCCGCGCAGGTCGCGCGCGAGGCGCTGGCGGATGGGGTGGTGCTCGCGCCGGGCAACGTCTTTAGCGTGTCGCGCACGGCAGGGAGTTTTCTGCGCTTCAATGTTTCGCAGTGCAACCGGCCGAAGGTCTACGAGACCTTGCAGCGCGCGATGGAGCGCGCGGCAACGCCCGCCTGAGCAATTACGGTTCGTGACGTAGATAACCTGCCTTGCTGGGGGCGCGCATGCGCCAGCCCCACGCCTTCAGTTCGTCGGTCGCGAGCATTTGCTGAAGGACCACGAGCACGAGCACGAGCACGAGCACGAGCACGAGCACAAGCACAAGCACAAGCACAAGCACAAGCACAAGCACAAGCACAAGCACAAGCACAAGCACAAGCACAAGCA
>NZ_DASZJJ010000066.1:0-31012 GCF_035948235.1 Paraburkholderia sp.
TCGGAACTGGCTTCCGTGCTTGGTCACGAGATGGGGCACGTCCTGCAGCGCCATATCGCACGCATGCTGTCGCAGAGCGAGCGCACCGGTTATACGGCGCTCGCGGGCATCCTGTTCGGCATTCTGGCGGGCGTGCTGGCGCGCAGCGGCGATCTGGGCAGTGCGATCGCGATGGGCAGCCAGGCGTACGCCGTCGATAGCCAGTTGCGCTTCTCGCGCGCCGCCGAACACGAGGCAGACCGCGTCGGCTTCCAGTTGCTCGCGGGAGCGGGCTATGACCCCTGGGGCATGGTGGCGTTCTTCGAGCGGCTCGAACGCGCGTCGATGGGCGATGCCGGCGCGCCGGCCTATGCGCGCACCCACCCGCTCACCGGCGAGCGCATCGCCGACATGCAGGATCGCGCGCGCCGCGCGCCTTACCGGCAGCCGCGCCAGGCGTCGGAGTACGGCTTTGTGCGAGCGCGCGTGCGGGTGCTGCAGGACCGCACGCGCGGCGAATATATCGATGAGATTGCGCGGCTGCGCTCCGAAATCGACGACCGTATCGCGCTCAATGTGGCCGCGAACTGGTATGGCATCGCTTTCGCGCAATTGCAGCTGGAGCGTTACGACGATGCGCAGGCGTCGCTTGCGAGCGCACGCGCGGCGTTCGTGCAATTCGAGGCTGGCGACGGCAGCAAACAGCGCAGTTCGCCGAGTCTCGACGTACTCGCCGCCGATATCGCGCGCGCTGCCGGGCGCAACGACGATGCCGTGCGGCTCGCGCAGAGTGCGCATGCGGCATGGCCGGCTTCGCATGCGGCGACCGACAGCCTGTTGCAGGCGTTGATCGCCGCGCGCCGGTTCAAGGAAGCGCAGGCGCTTGCGCGCCGCGAGAGCGAATCCGAGCCGCAGCAGGGGGCATGGTGGCAGTACCTCGCGCAGGCGAGCGCAGGGATGGGCGATCAGCTCACGCAGCGCCGCGCGCTCGCGGAGAAGTTCGCGATCGATGGCGCGTGGCCGTCGGCGATCCGGCAGTTGAAAGAGGCGCGCGATATGAAAGCGGTCGGCTTCTACGATCTGTCGACGATCGACGCGCGCCTGCATGACTTCGAGGCGCGCTACAAGGAAGAGCGTGCGGAAGAAAAAGATCGCGGTTGAGCGGCGCGTTCAAGGCGTCGTGTTGTCGGCCTTTTACGCTTTTTCCGCTTTTTCCTTGTGCTCGGGACTCTGGATGAAGCCGAATCGCGCGGGGACTTCTGCGCGCGCGATGGCTTGCAGCGGCAGATCGGTCTCTGCGCGCCAGTGGAACACGCCGCTCTCGCCATTGTCGTCGAGCGTGGCGTGTTCGGCGAAACCGTCGAGATCGTGGTCGTGCAGCAGCGCTACGTGGCCCGACGCGTTCGTGAATAGCACGCCGCCTTGCTCGTCCGCGTAGGCGGCTACGGGATCGAACGCGTTGCCCGTGTGATCGGTCAGCTTGAGTGCGCCGTCCGTCGCCTTCATCAGCCGCACGATCCACGGCGTGTATTCCAGCTCCACATAAACGCGTTGCGGCCCGTTCTGGAAAAACCACTGGCCGCTGGCGTCGCTTTCGTAATTGCGGTTGATGAAGGCGTTCAGCGCTTCGTGGCGCACCGGCGTGCCGGGGGCGCCCTGGGCCTGATCGGCTTCGTCGCGCAGACGCCAGTGGCCGCGCCCGTCCAGGCGCAGCCAGCCGGTGCAATGCGGAACGTTGGGCCAGCGCGCGAGCGCCTGCTTGACGATGTCATCCATGAGAAGAAGGCGAAGAAGCGGGTAAATGAGGCGACAGGTAATGCGTCACGCGCTGCGCGAGCCAGACGCTGCGCCCCGGGAACGGCCCGGTCATGAAGCCGACATGACCGCCGTCCTCGGGCTGATCGAGTTCCACGACGGCGCTCACCTCATGGCGCGCGGGCAATACTTCGCCGGGCAGGAACGGGTCGTTGCGTGCGTTGAGCAGCAAAGTCGGCACGGCGATCTCGCCGAGCTTCGGGCGCACCGTCGCCTGGGTCCAATAATCGTGCGCGCTCTGAAAGCCGTGCAGCGGCGCGGTCACGACATTGTCGAACTCGTACATGTTGCGCGTGGCCAGCAGGGCGTTTGCGTCGAACAGGCCCGGGAACTGGTCGAGCTTTTGCAGCGCCTTGACCTTGAGCGTCTTGAGGAAGCTGCGCGTGTAGATCATGCCGAAGCCGCTCGCGAGCATCTTGCCGCCCGCATGCACGTCCAGCGGCGCCGAAATCGCGGCGGCCGCCGAGACGATGCGCGCATCTTCGCGCTGCTGCGCCAGCCAGTGCAGCAGCACATTGCCGCCCAGCGACACGCCTGCCGCGACCAGCGGTCCGGCGTGACGCGCGGCGAGCCGGCGCAGCACCCAGTCGACCTCGGCGGCATCGGCAAGATGGTAGAAGCGCGGCAGCAGGTTCATCGGCCCGCTGCAACTACGAAAGTGCGGAATCACGGCATGCCAGCCGCGCGCGGTCGCGGCGGCGGCCAGCGCCCGGGCGTAATGCGAGCCGGAACTGCCTTCCAGGCCGTGGAACAGGACGAAAAGCGGAGCGTCGGGCGATGCCGAAGCCGGCGCATCGACCCAGTCGAGTTCGATGAAGTCGCCGTCGGGCGTGTCCCAGCGCTCTCGCCGGTAGACGGGCAGCGGCAGGCGCGAGAACAGCGCGGGGATGATGGTCTGGATGTGCGCGCCCGGCAGCCAGAACGGCGCTCGATACGCGGAGTCAGGCAGGTTGAGGGAGGGCCAGGCAGCAGGTTGCGTCACTGCGCTCGCCGTGTCGAAATTAGCCGCTTCGTCGCCAGTCGTGCTCATGGCCTTCCCCTTCTTGCTACCGCGTAACTTCTTGTTTGTGCCTTTCGGCTACACGCGGGGCCGTCTGCAAGCGGCACGCGCGTTTTGAATCAGTGCAGCGCGCCCTGGCCGTGGCGCAGCTTGGCCGAGAACTGGCTGGCGGCGTCGTCGGGCATCTTGCTGGCGTGGATGTGCGCGATGCGCCATTCGCCGCGTTCGTGAACCATCACATAGGTCGTGAAGACCATTGCCGGGATCGCATTCGGATCAACCGGGCGGTGGGCTTCGACGATTGCGTACACCACGGTGCCGAGGCTGTCATAGACGCGAATGTCGAGCGGCTCGATCGACACCGGCGCCGCCGTGAACTGCGTGGCGAGTCCCACGCGGATATCGGAGAGGCCGTGCAGGTGCGCGCCTTCGGCGCTGATGCAGCTCACGAACTCCTCGTCGATCCACAGGCCCATCAGCGCGTCGATATTGACCTCCGCGATGGCCTGATAGTACGCGTTGAGGGTGTCCGCGGCGGCTTCGAAGATGTGGGCAAAACGTGGCATGGCTCGTTGATCTGATGCGCTTCGCGCGCGGGTTGGCGTTGGCTTCGGTTTGCGATGCCGCGTTAGACCTCGCGTTATACCTGATTGGGCGCGCGAGCCACGCGCGGCGTCGGTGGCGTGCCGCACATCCACGTTGTTCGAGTGGCCAAACCGTGGCCGGCGCGCAACGTGGGATGTGCTTCAGCGCTGGGCGACCAGCATGCCGCGCAAATCGTCGAAAACCTGTTCTGCGCTGAGTTCGCGCAGGCATTTCTGATGCCCGAGCGGACACTCGCGCGCAAAGCAAGGGCTACAGTCGAGATGCAGCCATTGTACCTTTGCAAGCTCAGACAAGGGCGGCGTGTGGCGCGGATCCGTCGATCCGTAAAGCGCCACCAGCGGGCGGCGCAGCGCGGCTGCCACGTGCATCAGGCCCGAGTCGTTGGTGACCACGGCGCTGGCGCGCGAGATCAGCGCGCAGGCCTCGCCGAGCGCGGTCTGGCCGCACAGGTTGCGCACGTTGGGCGCCTGATCGGCGATGGCCTGGGCGAGCGGGGCGTCCTTGGGCGAACCCAGCGCGATGATCTGCGTGTACGGGAACGACTGGGCGACCATGCGCGCGAGCGCCGCGAAATGCTCGGGCGGCCAGCGCTTGGCCGGGCCGTACTCGGCGCCGGGACAGAACACCAGCAGCGGCACGCGCGTGTCCAGATTGAAACGCGCCGATACGCGCGACGCTTCGTTCGGGTCCGATTCGAGACGCGGCAGCGGCAGATCGTCGGGCACCTTGGCGCCTGGCGCCCAGGCGAGCGCCGCGTAGTGCTTGACCATCGGCGGGCGCTCGTCTTTGGGCGGATTCGCGTGGCGCACGTTGAGCAGGCCGTAGCGGCTCTCGCCCGTGTAGCCGATGCGCAGCGGAATATTCGCGAGCCACGGGATCAGCGCGGACTTGAGCGAATTCGGCAGCACATAGGCGGCGTCATAGTGTTCGGCGCGCAGATCAGCGGCCAGTTGCCAGCGGCGCAGCAGTTGCAGCTTGCCGTGGGCGAGGTCGGTGGCGTAGACGTCGCGTATCTCGGGCATGCGCTCGAGCACGGGCGCAACCCAGGTGGGCGCAATCGCGTCGATTTCGATACGCGGATGCAGTTTTACGAGCCGCGAAAGAAGCGGCTGCGCCATCAGTGCGTCACCGATCCAGTTCGGTGCAATTACCAGCGCGCGGCGCATCAGGATTCAAAGTCCGGAAAAAGGCATAGGTTTCGGGCAGGCGCGGACCCAGGACAGGGTGCCAGCGACGGCGCGCGAAACGCGGTTGGGAAAAGACGCGCCGGGGCGCGTCGGGAGCAGCGGGTCCGTGCGCGCAGCACGAGGCGTGCCGCACAGCCAGCGATGGATTGCCCGCGGTAACTTCGGGAATGCCAAATTTTAGTCGCGGCCGCACGCTTGAAAGCGCCGGCCGCCTGACGATCAAAAACGGGTCAAAAGCCGCAGGGCAGAAGCCCCTCCATGCGGCTTTAAAGCACGTTCAGGCCGCTCAGTGACCGTGAACGACTTCGCCTTCCTTCAGCTTGTAGCGCGTGCTGCAGTACGGGCACTTGGCTTCGCCGTGCGTGACGTCGATAAAGACGCGCGGATGGTTGCTCCAGCGCGGCATCGACGGGTTCGGGCAGTACGCCGGCAGGTCCTTGGCACTCAATTCGACCAGCGGCATTTCCTTGATTTCGCTCATGGGGATGATTCTCTGTGTAGCTGTAGGGCGCGGTCGCGCGGGTCGTCAGACCTTGGCGAGCCAGTGCGCGTATTTCTCGTTTTTACCCGACACGACGTCGAAGAAGGCCGATTGCAGCTTCTCCGTGATCGGGCCGCGCGAACCGGAGCCGATGGTGCGGTTGTCCAGTTCGCGGATTGGCGTGACTTCGGCGGCGGTGCCGGTGAAGAACGCTTCGTCGCAGGTGTAGACCTCGTCGCGCGTGATGCGCTTCTCGATCACCGGGATGTTCATGTCGCGCGCGAGCGTGATGACCGTGTCGCGCGTGATGCCGTCGAGGCACGACGCCAGATCCGGCGTGTAGATCTTGCCGTTGTTGACGAGGAAGAAGTTCTCGCCCGAGCCTTCCGACACGTAGCCGTCCACGTCGAGCAGCAGCGCTTCGTCGTAGCCGTCGGCCGTGGCTTCCTGGTTGGCCAGGATCGAATTCACGTACCAGCCCGAGGCCTTGGCGCGCACCATCGACACGTTCACATGATGGCGCGTGAACGACGAGGTCTTCACGCGGATGCCCTTGGCCAGACCGTCTTCGCCCAGGTAGGCGCCCCACGGCCACGCGGCGATTGCCACGTGAATGGTGTTGCCCTTGGCCGACACGCCAAGCTTTTCCGAGCCGACCCAGATGATCGGGCGGATGTAGCAGGATTCGAGCTTGTTTTCGCGCACGACTTCAAGCTGGGCATCGGCGAGCGTTTTCGCGTCGAACGGCACGTCCATCTGGAAGATCTTGGCCGAATTGAGCAGACGTTTGGTGTGCTCGGCGAGGCGGAAGATGGCGGTCCCGGTGGTGGTCTTGTAGGCGCGTACGCCTTCGAAGACGCCCATGCCGTAGTGCAGCGTGTGGGTCAGCACGTGGATGTTGGCGTCGCGCCAGTCCACCAGCTTGCCGTCCATCCAGATCTTGCCGTCGCGGTCGGCCATTGACATACGATTCTCCAGGCGAGTGCAGTGAAAACGGTGATTAAACGAACAAAATGCGCTGCGAAGAGCCGGTAACGAGGCGCGTTGCGCCTGCCGTCTGGCCCGCTCCCGGCAAAGAGGATCATTCTAACGTCATTTACACGGCCCGAGCGCGCTCGCGGGCGCGCTCGGCGGGCGTTCCGGGCAGATTCGGTGCGCCTTCGCGACGGATTGGAGGGCATCCACGGACCGATCGGCCATTCACCATCCGCGCGCAAACGTCAAACGTCATGCTGCGTTGCACAATCGTAAGCTTCGCACTCAGCGTTCTCCCAAATACGGGACATTCGCCGAAGCACGCCTCAGATCATCCTGGCTATCGGCTAAAATACCGATCTCGCAATTCGATGCCGGCTCGTGCCGAGCGCCGAGCAAGCGACCCGCGCCAGCGCCAGGAGACGGCTGCTGCGTGGATCCCGCGCCGCGCCCGTCGCGCCTTCGCCGCCCTGGCTGCCTGAGGAAATGCTTCATTGACCTCGCGGCCCGCGGACCTGCATCGTCTTGTCACCGCCTTCCCACCATCAAGATGACATGTCCATGAACAAGGTTCTGCGTCTTTCCGATCTGATCTCCGAAGGCAAGCTCAAGGGCAAGCGGGTGTTCATCCGCGCCGACCTGAACGTGCCGCAGGACGACCACGGCAACATCACCGAAGACACCCGCGTGCGCGCTTCCGTGCCGGCCATCAAGGCCGCGCTGGATGCGGGCGCGGCCGTCATGGTCACGTCCCACCTGGGCCGCCCGACCGAAGGTGAATTCAAACCCGAAGATTCGCTCGCGCCGGTTGCGAAGCGTCTGGCCGAACTGCTTGGCCGCGACGTGCCGCTGATCGCGAACTGGGTCGAAAACGGCGTGAACGTCGAGCCGGGCAACGTCGTGCTGCTCGAAAACTGCCGCGTCAACAAGGGCGAAAAGAAGAATTCCGACGAGCTGGCGCAGAAGATGGCCAAGCTCTGCGATATCTACGTGAACGACGCCTTCGGCACCGCGCACCGCGCCGAAGCCACCACCTACGGCATCGCGAAGTACGCGGGCATCGCCTGCGCCGGCCCGCTGCTGGCGGCTGAACTGGACGCGCTCGGCAAGGCGCTCGGCGCGCCCAAGCGCCCGCTGGTGGCGATCGTCGCTGGTTCCAAGGTCTCGACCAAGCTCACCATCCTCAAGTCGCTGGCCGAAAAGGTCGATCAGCTGATCGTTGGCGGCGGCATTGCCAACACGTTCATGCTGGCCGCGGGCCTGAAGATCGGCAAGTCGCTTGCCGAAGCCGATCTGGTCGACGACGCCAAGGCCATCATCGACGCCGCGCGCGCCCGTGGCGCTTCGGTGCCGATCCCGACCGACGTGGTGACGGCCAAGGAATTCTCGCCGACGGCCAAGGCCGAAACCAAGAACGTCGCCGATGTGGCCGACGACGACATGATCCTCGACATTGGCCCGGTCACGGCTAATGCGCTCGCCGCGCAGCTCGCGCAGGCCGGCACGGTCGTGTGGAACGGCCCGGTTGGCGTGTTCGAGTTCGACCAGTTCGGCAACGGCACGAAGACGCTGGCGGACGCCATCGCCAATTCGGGCGCGTTCTCGATTGCCGGCGGCGGCGACACGCTCGCAGCCATCGCGAAGTACAACATTGCTGACAAGGTGAGCTACATCTCGACCGGCGGCGGCGCTTTCCTCGAGTTCCTCGAAGGCAAGAAGCTGCCGGCAGTCGAAGTGCTCGAAACGCGGGCGGCTGGTTAAGTGGCGCCGCGCGCCCCGGCCGGGAAGGCCACCAACAAGCTTCCTCGTGCGAACGCGCAACAGCGCGCCGCAGCCGGGGCCGCCGCGCAACAAAAGGGGCGCGCAGCGCCCCGGCAAGCCGCTTCAGGCACGGCGCGGGCGGACGCGACGCCCGCTGCCGTGGCAGAAGCCGTGCCAGCAACTGAACTCGTAACCGAACTGACGCCGTCTGGCGCAGCGACCGCTGAATCGCTCGCGACAACGGCGACGCCGCAAGCCGGCACTGAAGGGCGCACAGCCACGCCCGCAGCCGTAGCTTCGTCGGCGCAAACGAATGAAAGTAACGCCGCACCGGTCGAGCCAGTCGAATCGGCCGTCGCGGCGCCCTCCAAGAAAGCGACGCCGGATATGTCCGGTGCGCGTCACGGCCACGCTGCATCTGCAGCGCAGCCGGCCAGCACTTCTCGCAGTAACGGTTTTCCCAGCGATCCTATCCAGACGAGGAGACTCATGCATCGCGCCACCAAGATTGTCGCCACCATCGGTCCGGCTTCCAGCACGCCGGACATCCTGCTGAAAATGATCCGCGCAGGATTGGACGTGGTGCGCCTCAACTTCTCGCACGGCACCGCCGACGACCACCGTCAGCGTGCCGAAATTGTGCGGGAGTGCGCCCGTCAGGCCGGCCGTGAAGTCGCGATCATGGCCGATCTGCAAGGCCCGAAGATCCGCGTCGGCAAATTCGAGAACGGCAAGACCCTGCTTGAGCCGGGCCAGCCGTTCATCCTCGACGCCGAATGCGAACTCGGCAACGACGAGCGCGTCGGTCTCGATTACAAGGACCTGCCGCGCGACCTGAAGCCGGGCGACGTGCTGCTGCTCAACGACGGCCTGATCGTGCTCGACGTCTCGCGCGTGATCGGCAGCGAAATTCACACGGTCGTGAAGATCGGCGGCGAGCTGTCCAACAACAAGGGCATCAACCGTCAGGGCGGCGGCCTCACGGCGCCGGCGCTGACCGCGAAGGACATGGAGGACATCCGCACGGCGATGTCGCTCGGTGTGGACTTCGTGGCCGTGTCGTTCCCGAAGAACGCCACCGACATGGAAATGGCGCGCCAGCTCGCCAACATCGCGGGCGCACCGTACGGCATCAAGCCGAAGATGATCGCCAAGATCGAGCGCGCTGAAGCGATTCCGGCGCTGCAGGAAATTCTCGATTCGTCGGACGGCATCATGGTCGCGCGCGGCGACCTCGCGGTCGAAGTCGGCAATGCGGCAGTGCCCGCGCTGCAAAAGCGCATGATCCGCATGGCGCGCGAGTCCAACAAGCTCGTCATCACGGCCACGCAGATGATGGAGTCGATGATCCACGCGCCGGTGCCCACCCGAGCCGAAGTCTCGGACGTCGCCAACGCAGTGCTCGACGGCACCGACGCCGTGATGCTGTCGGCCGAATCGGCGGCGGGCAAGTATCCGGTGCAGACCATCGAAACGATGGCCGCGATCTGTGTGGAAGCTGAAAAGTCGGAACAATCCGAGCTGGACAAGGATTTCCTCGACCGCACCTTCACGCGCATCGACCAGTCGATCGCCATGGGCGCGCTGTTCACGGCCTACCATCTGGGCGCCAAGGCGATTGTCGCGCTGACGGAATCGGGCTCGACCGCGCTGTGGATGTCGCGTCACTGGACCCACGTGCCGATCTTCGCGCTCACGCCGCGCGAAGGCAGTGAACGCGCCATGTCGCTCTACCGCAATGTCACGCCGCTGCATCTGGACACCAGCAGCGACCGCGACACGGCGCTGCAGCAGGCGATCGAAGTGGTGGTGAGCAAGGGCTACGCAGCGCGCGGCGACATGGTCGTGCTGACCGTCGGCGAGCCGATGGGCCAGCCCGGCGGCACCAACACGCTGAAGATCGTGCGTGTGGGCGATGTTCTGTAACTTATCGATGTAGCCGCAGTAGAAACACCGCTGGCGTCGACTGGTATCACATTGGTATCAGATCGGCGCCAGATCGGTGCTAGATGTCTGCATAATCGCAGTGAAATCGAGGCAAATCCCCGCAATTCCGGCATCTGCGCAGGTCAATTCACGCGCGGGCTGTCAATCCTTTTTGCATCTTCTCGCCGAATTGACGTTCCGATACGCCAATTTCATGCCAGTTACGCGTTTCGGCGCGGGAATTGCAGTCGCTTCGCGATAAAATCACGTTATTGAGCCCGCGACGAGCACGCGGGAGGCGGCTGCCAGGCCGCCCTCGACCGGCTGCGCAAGACGGCCGGCGGCACGAAGCAATTCGTTTCAAATCAAAGGAGTAGCAACAATGCCTCTCGTTTCAATGCGTCAACTGCTCGACCACGCGGCTGAAAACGGCTACGGTCTGCCCGCGTTCAACGTGAACAACCTCGAACAGGTTCAGGCGATCATGGAAGCGGCCAGCCAGGTCGGCTCGCCCGTGATCATGCAGGCCTCGGCCGGCGCGCGTAAGTACGCGGGCGAGCCGTTCCTGCGCCACCTGATCGAAGCAGCGGTCGAGTCGTACCCGCACATCCCGGTCGTGATGCACCAGGATCATGGCCAGTCGCCGGCAGTCTGCATGGCCGCGATCCGCAGCGGTTTCACCAGCGTGATGATGGACGGCTCGCTCGAAGCCGACGGCAAGACGGTTGCATCGTACGAGTACAACGTCGACGTGTCGCGCAAGGTCGTGGAAATGGCGCACTCGATCGGCGTGACGGTCGAAGCGGAACTGGGCG
The DNA here is from genome assembly GCF_035948235.1 of Paraburkholderia sp. Taxonomy (GTDB): domain Bacteria; phylum Pseudomonadota; class Gammaproteobacteria; order Burkholderiales; family Burkholderiaceae; genus Paraburkholderia. The sequence goes on from NZ_DASZJJ010000066.1 coordinate 10,546, forward strand.
TGCTCGGCTCGCTGGAAACGCTGATGGGCGACAAGGAAGACGGTCACGGCGCGGAAGGCACCATGACGCGCGAGCAGCTTCTGACCGATCCGGAGCAGGCTGCCGACTTCGTCAAGCTGACCCAGTGCGACGCCCTGGCGATTGCCATCGGCACCTCGCACGGCGCCTACAAGTTCTCCAAGAAGCCCACGGGCGACATCCTGTCGATCCAGCGCATCAAGGAAATCCACGCGCGCATCCCTAACACGCACCTGGTCATGCACGGTTCGTCGTCGGTGCCGCAGGAACTGCTGGCTGAAATCCGCGAATTCGGCGGCGATATGAAGGAAACGTACGGCGTGCCGGTGGAGGAGATCCAGGAAGGCATTCGTCACGGCGTGCGCAAGATCAATATCGACACCGACCTGCGTCTGGCCATCACGGGCGCGATCCGTCGCTATATGTACGAGAACCCGTCGAAGTTCGACCCGCGCGACTACCTGAAGCCGGCTCGCGAAGCCGCGAAGAAGGTCTGCGTGGACCGTTTCCTCGCGTTCGGCTGCGAAGGCCAGGCTGGCAAGATCAAGCCGGTCTCGCTCGACAAGATCGCCGAAAAGTACAAGTCGGGCGAACTCGCGCAGATCGTGCGTTAATTCGCGCTAAGTTCACGCTTAGTCGGCTTGATCTGCGGGTGCATGGGATGGTTGCCACGCACCCGCGGCGAGACAAAAACGTCGCCGCTTCCGCCTGTTTTGGGGGACGGCGACGTGCTTTTTGGTTTACCCTCGCAATACCTTCAGAATTCCGCCTACAGCTTGCCTCGCAGGCCGGGATTCAGTCTTCTGTTTCGATAGTCCTCGAACTGTCTTTTTAGCGAATCACGACGATGTCTACCCTCTACGAATCCACGCTCCGCTCGCTGCCGCTTCTGGGCCGCGGCAAGGTCCGCGACAACTATGCCGTGGGCACCGACAAGCTGCTGATCGTCACGACCGACCGCCTCTCGGCGTTCGACGTGATCATGGGCGAGCCGATTCCGCGCAAGGGCGAGGTGCTCAACCAGATGGCCGATTTCTGGTTCGAAAAGCTCAAGCACGTCGTGCCGAACCACCTCACGGGCGTGGCGCCCGAGAGCGTTGTGGCCGCCGACGAAGTCGAACAGGTCAAGGGCCGCGCCGTGGTGGTGAAGCGCCTCGAGCCGATTCTCGTCGAAGCCGTGGTGCGCGGTTATCTGGCCGGCAGCGGCTGGAAGGACTATCAGGCAACCGGCGCCGTGTGCGGCGTGCAACTGCCCGAAGGCCTGCAGAACGCGCAAAAGCTGCCCGAGCCGATCTTCACGCCGGCAGCCAAGGCCGAAATGGGCCACCACGACGAGAACATCACGTACGACGAGATGGAGCGCCGCATCGGCACCGAACTCTCGCGCACGATCAAGGAAATCTCGATCAAGCTGTACAAGGAAGCCGCCGACTACGCGGCCACGCGCGGCATCATCATCGCCGACACCAAGTTCGAATTCGGTCTGGACAACCACGGCCAGCTGTTCCTGATGGACGAGGCGCTCACTGCCGACTCGTCGCGTTTCTGGCCGGCTGACCAGTACCAGGTGGGCTCGAACCCGCCGTCGTTCGACAAGCAGTTCGTGCGCGACTGGCTCGAAACCCAGGACTGGAAGAAAGAGCCGCCGGCGCCGAAGCTGCCTGACGAAGTGATCGAAAAGACCTCGGCCAAGTATCAGGAAGCGCTCGAGCGTCTGACCGGCCAGAAGCTGGCCTGAAGCTGGCCTGAAGCGACGTCACGTAATTAGAGGGAAGAAGGAAGCACAATGAGCGAAGTTCAGACCGCCCACCAGCACGCCGCGCCGCTCGTCGGCGTGTTGATGGGCTCCAGCTCCGACTGGGACACGATGAAGCACGCAGTCGCGATCCTGCAGGAGTTCGGCGTTGCGTACGAGGCCAAGGTCGTTTCGGCGCACCGCATGCCCGACGAGATGTTCGAGTACGCGGAAAAAGCGCGCGAGCGCGGCCTGCGCGCGATCATCGCGGGCGCGGGCGGTGCGGCGCACCTGCCGGGCATGCTGGCGGCCAAGACCACGGTGCCGGTGCTCGGCGTGCCGGCGGTCAGCAAGTACCTCAAGGGTGTGGATTCGCTCCACTCGATCGTGCAGATGCCCAAGGGCGTGCCGGTCGCGACCTTCGCCATCGGCGAGGCGGGCGCGGCCAACGCGGCGCTCTTCGCTGTCTCGATGCTGAGCGTGACCGACTCTGAATACGCGAACAAGCTCGCGGCTTTCCGCGTGCGCCAGAACGAAGCGGCGCATGCGATGGTGTTGCCGGCGCTGTAAGCGCCCCCGTCGGCGCGGGCGGCGCGCGATGTGCATTTGATGTGCGTTTTGATCTGCGCTTCGATCTGCATCAGCATTGCGCGTAGCGCCCTGTGCGCGCGCCCCGTCGACGTTAAACCCCGGTCTGGTCCGCGCGACGCACCCCCACGCGCCGCGGCCAGCCGTGACCGACCACGAAGATGACTCCTGACAATTCTCCGGTTTCACCGATCCTGCCCGGCGCCTGGCTGGGCATGGTGGGTGGCGGCCAGCTTGGCCGCATGTTCTGTTTCGCCGCCCAGGCGATGGGCTATCGCGTCGCCGTGCTCGATCCCGACGCGACCAGCCCCGCGGGCGCCGTGGCCGACCGCCACATCTGCGCCGCCTACGACGACGAGGCCGGTCTCACCGAACTCGCGCGCCTGTGCGCCGCGATCTCGACGGAATTCGAGAACGTGCCCGCTGCGAGCCTCGATACGCTCGCCAAATCCACTTTCGTGAGTCCCGCCGGCCGATGCGTGGCCGTCGCGCAGGACCGCATCGCCGAAAAGCGTTTTATCGCCGCGGCGGGCGTGCCGGTCGCACCGCACGTGGTGATCGAATCGTCGCAGGCGCTGGCCGCCATCGACGACAAGACGCTCACCGACGTGCTGCCCGGCATTCTGAAGACGGCGCGCATGGGCTACGACGGCAAGGGCCAGATTCGCGTAACCAACGCCGAGGAAGTGCGCGAGGCGCATGCGTCGCTCGGCGGCGTGCCCTGCGTGCTGGAAAAGCGCCTGCCGCTCAAGTTCGAAGTGAGCGCGTTGATTGCGCGCGGCGCGAACGGTGCGGCGGTGGTGTATCCGCTTGCGCAGAACACGCACCGCAACGGCGTGCTCTCGCACACCATCGTGCCCGCGCCGGATGCTGGCGACGCGCTGGTGCAGCAGGCCCAGCAGGCCGCCCTGCAGATCGCCGCGAAGCTTGGCTATGTGGGCGTGCTGTGCGTGGAGTTCTTCATCCTCGAAGACGGCTCGATGGTCGCCAACGAAATGGCGCCGCGTCCGCACAACTCGGGTCACTACACGACCGATGCGTGCGCCACCAGCCAGTTCGAGCAGCAGGTGCGCGCCATGACGGGCATGCCGCTGGGCGACACGCGCCAGCACTCGCCGGCCGTGATGCTCAACATCCTCGGCGATGTGTGGTTCCCGGCAGGCGCGGGTGAAGCGAAAGCCCAGAAGGGCGCCGCGCCCATCACGCCGCCGTGGGATCAGGTTGCGGCGATGCCGGCCGCGCGCCTGCACCTGTACGGCAAGGAAGACGCACGCCCGGGCCGCAAGATGGGCCACGTGAACTTCACCGCGCCCACGCTCGACGAAGCGCGCACGGCCGCACGCGATTGCGCGCGCCTGCTGCACATCGCCACGAGCTGAAATTGGACCGCAATATGTCCGATCCGCATCCGACCGACGCCGAAATCGAGCAGGCCGCCGCTTTGCTCGACGCGGGCGAACTGGTCGCGTTTCCTACCGAGACCGTCTATGGCCTCGGCGGCGACGCGGCCTCGCCCGACGCCGTCGCGCGCATCTATGCCGCCAAGGGCCGCCCCGCCAATCATCCGGTGATCGTGCATCTGCCGCCGGGCGGCGACCCCACGTATTGGGCCGCCGAATGGCCGCAAGCGGCGCAAAAGCTCGTCGATGCCTTCTGGCCGGGACCGCTCACGCTGATCGTCAAGCGCCACGCGCGCATTCCCGATGCGGTGAGCGGCGGTCAGGATTCGGTGGGGCTGCGCTGCCCGTCGCATCCGGTCGCGCAGCGCCTGCTCGCGGCGTTCTCGCAGCGGCGCGGCGGTCATGGCGGCGTCGCGGCGCCCTCGGCGAACCGCTTTGGTCACGTCAGCCCGACCACGGCGCAGCACGTACGCGATGAGTTCGGCGCGGCGGTGCATGTGCTCGACGGCGGCGCGTGCGACGTCGGCATCGAATCGACGATTCTCGATCTCTCGCGTGGCTTCCCGGCGCTGCTGCGCCCCGGCCACGTGAGTCCGCACGATATCGCGCGCGTGCTGGGCGAGGCGCCGCGTCTGCCCGACGGCTCGGACGCCACCGCGCCGCGCGCTTCGGGCACGCTCAAGGCGCACTACGCGCCGCGCACGCCGCTCGCGCTGCTGCCGTTCGAGGCGCTCGAGCCGATGCTGGCCGCCGCGCGCGACGCGGGCGAAACGGTCGCGCTGGTGGCGCGGGTCTCGCGCGCGCAGGCGTGGGCGAGTGCGCCGAACGTGCATTTCGTGGCCGCGCCGGAAGAGCCGCACATCTACGCTCGCGAGCTTTACAGCCTGCTGCGTGCGCTCGATCGGGCGAACGTTTCGCGCATCCTCATCGAAAAGCTGCCCGAAACCATCGAGTGGATTGCCGTGAACGACCGGCTTGGCCGCGCAGCGGCGGCGTTCGAGCAGCAGCAGGACTGACGCGCGGTTTTTCCGCTCCGAAATAAAAAACACCCCACGGCCGCGAGGCGCGTGGGGTGTTTTGCTTTGGCGAGGCTTACTGCGGTGCCTTGCCGATACCAGCCGCAGCCAGTTGCGTCTCGACGTACGAGGCGAACTGCGCGTGCAGTTCCGTGGTCGGGTGCACCTGATCCGCGAACATATAGGTCGTGGGCGCGTTGGCGGCCACCAGCGTCTGCGGCGAGCAGAACAGCGACGACGCGAACTGCGCGCCGTACACGGCCGCTGCGGCGTTGATCACCGTCTGCGAGGTACCGGACGGCAGGCCCAGCACCGACGGGTTGGCCAGCGCGTAGCTGGTCGCGTTCTGCTGCATCTGCGTCAGGTTGCACGCCGTCGCCGTGTTCGTCACGCTGAAGCCCAGGCTTGCGGCATTCGCGATCGACTGGTCGAGCCACGAATACGTATCGACGAGCACGACTTTCTTCGCGGCGATCGAGGTCGAAAGGCCCTGGATGAGCGTGAGGTTGTACGCCGCCGTGATGAGCGACAGCGCCTGATCGGGCGCGCTCGCCGAACCCGGCGTTGCCTTCACGGCTGCATCGACGGCAAGCGCGGCCGGCGTCTTGCCGATATCGGGCACGGTCACGACAGCCACCTTCGGCGTGCCGACGATCTGCGTGTTGACGAGATTAGCCAGTTGGCCCGCGGCGGTAAGGATCGGCAGGATCGAGGCGAAGTCGGTGCTCGCGTTGGTATCCGCCTTGATGATCTGGAGCAGCAGGGCCGCCGGGAACAGCGCCTGGGCTTGAGCCGTCGTGAAGCCCCCCTGAACCAGTTGCGTCACGATGGCCTGCTGCACCGTCGTGTTGGTGAGCTGCGTCGAGAACGAGCTGGCCGCCAGCGCCGTGCCGAATGCCGTCAGACCCGCCGCATTGTTGTCTTCCACCAGCCCGAGGATTTCGTTCGCGCCGCCTTCGACGAGCACCAGCTGGTTCGCGTTGAAGCTGCCGTGCTGCGCCAGATATTGCTGGAGCTGCCACGTGAGCGGCTGCTGGCTGGCTGCGGGAATCGCGACGCTGGTGTTGCTCACGCCGCCGGTGGCGACGAGCGCGCCGCCCTGGGCGTAGTCGAGGCCGCCGGTGGCCGTCAGCGGCAAGCCGAAGCCGCCTTCGAAGGCGGGGCTGAGCGTATTGCCAAAGTATTCGGAGACCTTCTGCGCCCAGACTTCACCCGGGTTGGTCGTGAAGCGCCCGCCGCCGAAGCCCGGCGTGATCTGCGCGGAATAGGTGCCCGCGTCGGACAGGCTGGTGCCGAATGTCACGACTTGCAGCTTGGTGCCCGAAGGCGGCGTGGTGTTCGCGTTGTTGTTGTCGCCGCTGCTGCCGCCGCCGCATGCGGCGAGGAGCGCGAAAGCCGCGCTCGCAAGGGCGATCTGGGTGGTGCGCAGCAGCGTACGGTGTCTCGGTGCCTGGTGCTTCATATTCACTTCATCTCCTCTGTGTGTGGCCGGTGTTGCCACTGCGTTGTTGCCGTCCGTAGCCTATGCAGATTGCTGCGCGACGCCGGCCTCGCGTCGCGTTTTGCCACTGCTTTTGCATGGCTATTGTTGTTTGCGTAGATCCCCGGGCTGTGGCCATTAGCCTACGCAATCTCTCAGGTCTTGCGCGACCCGAGGTCACCCTCGGTGTTGTTTTCCGTCACCGCAGTCTGGGTTGCTTGCATGCCTGGCGCATCGTGGCGCGCGCACCAGTCGGGCGGCGCAAACAGCGCAGCAAGCCGCGTGCGCGTATCGGGCATGCGGGCGCAGTCGTGCGCCATGGCGATCCATTCGTGAAAGCTCGCCTTGAGCGGGTTGTAGCTATTGAGCGGCTTGACGATGCCGTACACCGGCGGCTCGTGCGCATCTTCCTCGACGTAGCTGCCGAACAGGCGATCCCAGATCGCCAGCACGCCGGCGTAATTGCGGTCGATATAGCGGTCGTTGCGCGCGTGATGGACGCGATGCATCGACGGCGTGTTGATGATGTATTCGAGCCAGCCCAGTTTGCCTATCGCTTGGGTGTGGACAAAAAACTGGAAGGCGAGATTGACGAGCACGATGCCGACGATCTGCATCGGCGTAAAACCGAGCACGGCCAGCGGAATCCAGAAGACCCACATGCCGGCGACCGGATACATGAGGCTCTGACGGAACGCCGTGGAAAGATTCAGGCATCCCGACGAATGATGGACGACGTGCGCGGCCCACAGCCAGCGCACGCGATGGCTCGCGCGGTGAAATACGTAGTAGAGCAGGTCCTGGGCGATGAAAAGTGTCAGCCACGCGATCCAGCCCGGCTGCCAGTCGACGATGCGCCAGTGGCGGTAGACCCACGCATAGACGGGAATGGCGACGAGCCAGGCGAGCTTGTCAGTGCCTTGATGCATGAGCGCGAGTGCGGCGTTGCAGAGGGTGTCGGGCCAGCTGTAGAGCGCGGCCCCGGGGCGCGTGCGGGCGAGATGCCAGGCTTCCCAGCCGATGCAGGCAAGAAACACGGGCGCGAGCGCGAGCAGCAGCCATTCAGCGTCGAACTGCACGAACGTCGTCCTCCTGTCCCGTGGGCGGCGCTGGTCGGCCAGCGCGGCGGTGTTGTCTCGTTGTTGTCCGTCTGATGCGGACGCCGGCGCGCGTAGGATTTGTATGTCGCGCTGCACGGACTGTGCCCGTCAGGGTACACGCCTCGCGCACGTGACGCTCGGGGCTTTGCTAGAGGAAAACTTCGAAGGGGGACGCCGCGAGCCGATTCGTCGCGGCGGTTTTGCGCGGCGTTTGAGCGCTCTGAAGAGGTATCAGAGCTTCAAAAGCCGGCAGTTGGAAAATGCGGGAAAATGCGCGGCGTTCACACGGTCGCCGCGCATTCCTGGCTTATCGCACTCAATGTGCGGCGTGTTTCTTCTTTTTCGCCGTCGCCTTGTAATCGACGCGTTCGACGTGCCCAACCGGCTTGGACGCGTGGCCCGCGCGCGACGCTTTGGTCGAGCGCTTCGGATGCGGATCGACGTAGACCGGCGCTTCCTCCGGCATGCCCTTGTAGACCCATTCGAGCAGCGAGTCGTGCGCGGCGCGCGCGGCTTCAGCGTGCGGATCGTTGATGAGGCTCACGACGATCCAGCTCGTGCCGTTTTCGGCGGCCACATACCCCGCGATCGCGCGCACGTCGCGCAGCGTGCCGGTCTTGATGTGCGCATTGCCGCCCACGCCCGCGTTGGTGAGGCGGTTACGCATCGTGCCGTCCACGCCGACAATCGGCAGCGAATCGATGAACACCTGCGCGACCGGGCTGGCGTTGGCCGTCTGCAGCAGGCTTGCCAGCGACAGCGCGCTGATGTGCTCTTCGCGCGACAGGCCGCAGCCATTGTCGAGCACGAGTTCCGGCATGGCGAGACCGTTGCGGCGCAGGAAGGTGGTGACGGCGGTGGCGGACTTCGCGGTGGTCGCGGGCGGCTTGCCTTCCACGGCGCCAAGCGTCAGGAACAGGTTGCGCGCCATCACGTTGTTGCTGAACTTGTTGATGTCGTGCACGACGTCGCCCAGCGGCGGGCTCTGGTGCACGCCCAGCAGACGCGCGCGCGGCGGCACTACGCCTTCGCGCGTGGTGCCCGCGAAGGTGCCCCCGGCCTGTTGCCAGAGCGCGAGGAAACCGTCCGCGAAGAAGGTCGAATGATCGACGGGCGCAGCCATGTTGAGCGTGCGCTCGCCGCAGCGCATTGCGTAATTGCCCGCGAAGCTGGCGGTCACGAGGCCGTTGGCGCCCGGCGTGACCTGCGGGCTTGGCAGCATGCCGCCGCACGAACCTGCGCGCGCATGAATCTGGTTGTCGATCTGCCATTGCGCGACGGGCGGCACGACGTCGATCGACACGCCTTCGCGCGACGGCGAGAACGTGAACGACAGCGCCTTGAACGCGTACATCAGCGGATCGGGGCCGACGTTATAGGGCGCGCTTTCGTCGCCGTCGAACGAGGGCAGGTCGCGTGTGGACGGATCGAATTCGCTCTTGTCGAGCACGAGCGAGCCTTCGATGCGCGCGACGCCCGCCTGACGGATCTTCTGCACGAGATCGATCAGTTCTTCGGGCACGAGTTTCGGGTCGCCCGTGCCCTTGATGTAGAGGTTGCCGTGCAGCGTGCCGCTCGCATCGACTTCGCCGTCGGTGTAGGCGCTCGTCTTCCAGCGCCAGTCGGCGCCGAGCATCGCGAGGCCGCTCCAGGTGGTGACGAGCTTCATCGTCGAGGCGGGCATCATCGGCTGGCCCGCGTTGACGGCGAGGCTCGGCTGACGGTCGCCGACCTTCTCGATCACCACGCTCACCGACGACAGCGGCACATGCGCGCGCGCAAGTCCGGCCATCACGCTTGGCGGCAGGTCAGTGCTGACGTTGACGGCCGGCAGGCGCGGCGCGCCTTCGGGCTGCGCCTGGGCAGCGGGCACGCCGGCGAAGGCCGTAGCGAGCGCGGCGCAGGCGAGGGCGAGCGCAAGGGGACGCGGGGCACGAGCAGCACGCCCAGGACGAAGGAAAGTGCGTAGTTTGGACAGCGAAACGGGCGGCATGAAAAAGCGTTGAATTGGGGCGGGCAATCAAACAATCGGACAAACGGGCCACGCGAAAGCCCATGCAGGGTCGCGCGCGGGCGCGGAAAATAGCGGCAAAAAAAGCGGGAAACGCGCGGTCGCGCTGCCTTCGCGATGCGTGCGCCGCCGTCTGAAAATCGACGGATATGAAAGGGCGCAATCGGCATCGCGACGCCGCGCGCCGCAAAAGCGCCCATTGTAAAGACCTCGCGCGGCGTGCGTGCGTCGTCGGCGAGAAATCGGCGCAAGATCGGTGCAAGTTTGGCAAAAAGGTGGACGAAGGTTACGCCAGCGCAGGGTGCCTGCAAGCTTCGCGTGCCCGGCCCGACTGCGCTTTGAAAGGGAGCGCCGTGGCGAGGCGCTAGAATGCAGCATCGTCATCCATGAAGCGCGGCGCTCAGGCGCCGCTTAGCCATTTACTACGATGCGAATATTGCTAGTCGAAGATGACCGCATGATCGCCGAGGGCGTACGCAAGGCGCTGCGCGGCGAAGGCTTTGCGGTCGATTGGGTCGAGGACGGCGAAGCCGCGCTGTCCGCTGCCAGCGGCGAAAACTACGACCTCATGCTGCTCGATCTCGGGCTGCCCCGGCGCGACGGCCTCGACGTGCTGCGCACGCTGCGCGCGCGCGGCAACGCGCTGCCCGTGCTGATTCTCACCGCGCGCGACGCCATCGCCGATCGCGTCAAAGGACTCGACGCGGGCGCCGACGATTACCTCATCAAGCCCTTCGATCTCGACGAACTGGGCGCACGCATGCGCGCGCTGATCCGCCGCCAGTCGGGCCGCAGCGATTCCACCATCCGTCATGGCTCGATCACGCTCGATCCGGCCTCGCATCAGGTGACCCAGGACGGCGCACCCGTCGCGCTTTCGGCGCGCGAATTCGCGCTGCTCGAAGCGCTGCTCGCGCGTCCCGGCGCGGTGCTCTCCAAGACCCAGCTCGAAGAAAAAATGTACGGCTGGGGCGAGGAGATCGGCAGCAATACCGTCGAGGTCTATATCCACGCGCTGCGCAAGAAGCTCGGCGCCGATCTGATCCGCAATGTGCGCGGCCTCGGTTATATGGTTGCGAAAGACGCTTGATGACGCAGGCGCGCTGACGGGTTCTGGATGAGTTCAATACGAAGACAATTGCTGTTCTGGCTGCTCGCGATCGTGGTCGCGGGCGTGTGCCTCGCGGGCTGGCTGATCTACCGCCAGGCGCTCGCGGAAGCCAACGAGCTGTTCGATTACCAGTTGCAGGAAATCGCCGAGGCGCTGCCCTCCGAGCCGTTCAACGAGATCCTCAGTTCGCGCGACACCGGCGACGAGGGCATCGTGCTGCAGATCTGGAATCGCAACGGTGTCCTGATGTATTACTCGCATCCGCGCGCGCCGCTCGCGCCGCGCGCGGAGCTCGGTTTCTCGACCGAAAAGACCGATCGCGGCGACTGGCGCGTGTATGGCGCAATCGTCGGCGATAACGTTGTGCAGCTTGCGCAGCCGGTGTCGGTGCGTAACCGCCTGGCCGCCAATGTGGCGTTGCGCACGCTCTGGCCGTTGATCGTGCTGATGCCGTTTCTCGGTCTCGCGGTGTGGATGGTGGTGGGGCGCGGGCTCAAGCCGCTTTCGCGGGTGGCGCGCGCGCTCGACACGCGTCATCCCGAGGCGCTCGATCCGCTGCCCGAAGAGCGTCTGCCGCGCGAGGTGATGCCGCTCGTCCATGCGCTCAACGCGCTGCTCGAAAGACTCGCGCAGGCGCTCGATACGCAAAAGGCTTTTGTCGCCGATGCCGCGCACGAATTGCGCACGCCGCTGGCGGCGGTGCAGATTCAGGCGCAACTGGTTGCGCGCGCAAAGGATGACGAGACGCGCCGCGAAGCGCTCGGCGATCTGCAGACGGGCGTCACGCGCGCGACGCGCCTGGCCGAACAACTGCTCGCGCTGGCCCGTTCCGAACCCGATGGTCACGCCCGCGCGCAAAGCGTCGATCTGCATGCCTTGCTCGATGATTGCGTGCTCAACTATGCGCCGCTCGCGCAGCAGCGCGGCGTGGATCTGGGCATCGAAGAAAGCGTGGCGGCGCAGGTGGAAGGCGATGCCCACGCCTTGCGCGTGATGTTCAACAATCTGCTCGATAACGCCACCAAGTACACGCCTGCGGGCGGTCGCGTGGACGTGAGCCTGCTGGTGCAGGACGGGCATGCGCTCGTGCGCATCGCGGATAGCGGACCCGGCATTCCAGTCGAGGAGCGCGCGCGCGTGTTCGACCGTTTTTATCGAGTGGGCGCGGGCGTGAATCGCGCGCGTACCGATGTGGCGGGAACCGGGCTGGGCCTTGCGATCGTGCGGCGCATTGCCGATCAGCACGGCGCGGCCATCATGCTCGACGATTCCCCTGCGGGCGGTCTGCAGGTGGACGTGCGGTTTTGAATCTTCCGTTTTGCTTTCAATCTGCCGCGGCAAAATCGATGCGCCCGCATCGATCCCTTAATCAGGCGGCATGACGCGAAGGCCCGCCACATGGGCCTTCGCGGATTAGTTCCTGAATTAAGACTCCTTTAAGTGACGCGGCTTAACCTTCGTTACGTCGTGATCGTATCCCGCGCAAGGAGTCCACTATGAATACCAAAGTCCTTACCCGCAGTGGCGTGGCCATCGCTGTTGCCGTCGCGTTGTCGGCGGGCTATGTGGCCGGGCACCGCGATGTGCCGCCGCCGCAGGTCATTACGCCGGCCCAGGCCGCGATGATGCCCGCCGAAGCCGCGGCCAAGACCGGCATTCCCGACTTCTCGGGCCTCGTGGAAACCTACGGCCCGGCGGTCGTCAACATCAGCGCAAAGCACGTGGTGAAGCAAACCGCCATGCGCGGCGGTGCTGGCGGCGGTTCGCAGCAACTGCCGATCGACCCGAGCGATCCGTTCTATCAGTTCTTCAAGCACTTCTACGGCGGCATGCCGGGCATGGGCGGCGACGGCAGCGGCGGCGCGCAGCCGGATACGCCGAGCGCGAGCCTCGGCTCGGGCTTCATCATCAGCCCCGACGGCTACATCCTGACCAATGCGCACGTCGTGGACGGCGCCAACGTCGTGACCGTGAAGCTCACCGACAAGCGTGAATTCAAGGCCAAGGTGGTCGGCGCGGACAAGCAGTCGGACGTCGCGGTGCTCAAGATCGACGCCAAGGATCTGCCGACCGTGAAGATCGGCGATCCGCGTCAGAGCAAGGTCGGCCAGTGGGTGGTGGCGATCGGCTCGCCGTACGGCTTCGACAACACCGTGACCTCGGGCATCATCAGCGCGAAGTCGCGCTCGCTGCCGGACGAGAACTACACGCCGTTTATCCAGACCGATGTGCCGGTGAATCCGGGCAATTCGGGCGGCCCGCTCTTTAATCTGCAGGGCGAAGTGATCGGCATCAATTCGATGATCTATTCGCAGACGGGCGGCTTCCAGGGCCTGTCGTTCGCGATCCCCATCACCGAAGCCATGAAGGTCAAGGACGATCTCGTCAAGACCGGCCATGTGAGCCGCGGACGCCTGGGCGTCGCGGTGCAGTCGATGAACCAGACGCTCGCCAATTCGTTCGGCATGGACAAGCCGCATGGCGCGCTTGTGAGTTCGGTGGACGCCAGCGGCCCGGCCGCCAAGGCGGGCCTGAAACCCGGCGACGTGATCGTGGCCGTGAACGGCGAGCAGATTGGCGATTCGTCCGATCTGCCCTCGCTGATCGCGGGCATGAAGCCGGGCACCAAGGCCGACGTCCAGATCTGGCGCGACAAGGGCACCAAGGATCTGACGGCCACGATCGGCGCGCTGTCGGACAGCAAGGTGGCGTCGAACGACCCGCAGCAGTCGCAGATGCAGGGCCGTCTGGGCGTCGCGGTGCGTCCGCTCACGCCGGAAGAGAAGAGCAACAGCTCGCTCGATCACGGTCTGCTCGTCGAGCAGGCGGGCGGCGCGGCGGAAAGCGCCGGTATCCAGCAGGGCGACGTGATTCTGGCCGTGAACGGCCGCCCGGTCACGAGCGCCGATCAGCTCAAGCAGATGATCGCTCAGGCCGGCAACAGCATCGCACTGCTGATCCAGCGCGACGACGCGCAGATCTTCGTGCCGGTCGATCTCGGCTAAACGCGCTACCTGCACCTGGCGCGCTAAAGGTTCGCTCCAGCGGTCTGCCGCATTTTGTTGACCGGGTCCGTCGCCCGATTCTGTCAGACCGCTTTCCACTGCCGTCCGGGCTCTATGCCCCGACGGCAGTTTTCTTTTGTGTTTTCGAAACAGCTTGCCTATACATCAAAGCGCCTGAAAGCCGGTGATGGGCATGGGCTTTGCTGCATCTGGCAAACCGGCAACCTGTTTGAGGAGCAGCCACGATGAAGATGTTTCGAAACACACGTCCCGTCCTTTCGGCCGCCGCCATGGCGACCACCCTGGCGATCGGTGCAGTCGGCTTTGTGGGCAGTGCCAGTCTCGCGTTTGCGCAGCAGGCCATGCCGCCAGGCGGCAACGCCGGCACCGACAACATGAACGGCACCCAGGGCAACGCCACGGTCGGCGGTTCGACCAGCGACGATTCCAGCGCCGGCAATACCAATGGCGGCGGCATGCCGCAAGTGCAGCAACAGGGCGACGTCTCGTACGTCTCCGGCGGCGTCGGCCAGGACGAGTCGAAGGCCCTGCAGGCGGCAGCGCACTCGTGGCCGCTTTCGCTGCGCTTTACCGGCCGCAAGGCCGAGTTCCTCGCCGACGTCCACGTGCAGATCACCGACGCGCACGGCGCGAACGTGCTCGACGCGACTTCGCGCGGGCCGTACATGCTCGTGCGAGTGCGTCCGGGCCGCTACACCGTGCACGTGAGCCATGCGGGCGTCGATAAGACCAGCGCGGTGACGGTGGGTTCGAACGGCAGCGCGCGCGCATCATTCATCTGGTGATTCGTGCGAGCGGGTGCAAAACGGGGGAGAGGGCGGTGACGCCGCGCTTAACCCCGTGTTCAGGCGCTCAACCGTCTGTTAGCGCACATTCGCGTGCAACCGGGCCGGCCCCCGTGGCCGGCTAGCATCGAAGTCGCGCAAGCCGCCGCAGTTTGGTCGATAATGAAGCCACGGGTCTGCCGTGGCTTTCCGGCTTTGTCGAGGGTTGTCGATCTAAACCGCGTTGCGCGCCGGGTCTTACGACGGGTGTCACGCGCGCGGGCGACAATGCCCGGCTAGGCGATCCGTCAGGGAGCAGCGAACAGCAAGCCAGTCGCCCGTAGCGGCGAGGGCTGCAAACATCGGCCAGGACCGGCGCCGCGCCGGCATCCCGGCACACCAGCGGCGATGCGCCAGCCTCGGGCCTCCATGGCTCAACGCGGCGCACATCGATCAGGAGCGGACCATGACGGGCGAACCGGATGCCGGCCATCGCATCGACATCATCGTGAACCGTCATCGCGTGCGCGTGATCCACGGCGGCATCACGATCGCCGACACGCTCGCGGCGCTCACCGTCTGCGAAACCGGTTACCCCGACGTCTTCTATTTCCCGCGCGCCGACGTCAACATGGCGCGCCTCGAACGCTCGGAACGCTCTGCGTCGTGCCCGCACAAAGGCAGCGCAGCGTATTTCCATCTGCGCACCGAAGACGGCCGTATCGAAGACGCGGCGTGGAGCTATGAAGCGCCGCATGAAACCGTGCGCAGCATCGGCGGCTATCTGGCGTTCGACGCAGATCGCGTGGACCGCATCGACCAGACGTCCTGATCTTCTCGCACCGCTTATCGGGGACCCGCCATGGAACTGAACGACGCGTTGAGGATTCCGCTCGAGCCGTCTGCTGTCTGGCAGGCGTTGCAGGACGCGGCGCTCGTGCGCGCGAGCCTGGAGCACTGCGAGTCGTTCCGTCGACTCGGCCCCGGCGAGTACGCCATCACGCTCACCGTGCCGCTCGGGCCACTGCGCGCGCGCTACGAAGTGCGCGCTCACATCGCCAGCGATGTTGCCGAGGTGCCGCTCAAGCCGCGCCGCGTGCTGAGCTTTCGCGCGCGCGCCGATGGCATTGGCTCGCTGCGCGGGCAGATTGATGTGGCGCTAAGGGAGGAGGAGCGGGCGTCGGCGGTTTCGGCGGTGTTGCCCGCCACGGCCGAGCGCGGTTTGAGCACGCGCATCGATTATTCGGTGTGGGCGACGCTGACCGGGCCGCTGGGCGAATTGCCGCCGCGCCAGATCGAACACGCGCTGCACGAGCTGGCCGATGAGTTCTTCACGGAGTTCTGCGCGGTGGTGGCCGCCAAGCACGGCCGTGCGCCCAATCGCGTACGCGGAAAGGAGCCGCGCCGTCAGCATGTGTTCCTGCGGCCGATCAATCTCGCGGCGGTCGCGCGGCGTGCGCATCTGCTGCCGCAGCACGCGGGCGGCACGCTGTCGGGCCGCGCGGCGGGCACGCTGCGCCACGAACCCACGCCGCATGCGATGCCGGGCTGGGCCTGGGCCGCGATGATCGTGTTCGTGGCGATCCTCTTCTACGTCGCGCGGCGCTTCGCCGAAAGCTGACGACCTTCCAGCTGGTCAGTTTTCCTCTGCCGGGCCTACCCGCAACGCCGGGCTATGACGCAGCGCGTCGAGCATCGCCTCGACGTGACGCTGCGCGTGCTTCGCCACATCGAATTGATCCGGCAGGATCGCCATGTCGTGCAGCGCACCGGTAATGAACGAGTGCAGCACGCGCGCCGCGCGCCCGGCATCGAGATCGGCGGGCAACTGGCCTTTCGACATCGCGTTGCGCAAGCCTTCCTCGATGCGCATCAGCCCCTCGCGCATATTGTCCTGATGGCGCGCCATCACGGGCCCCATCTCTTCGACGAACTCGCACTTCAGAAACAGGATTTCGAACACCCGCCGACGCCGCGCGTCGGAGGCGGTGTCCTGCAGGCACAGCGTGCAGAGGTCCTTGATGCGCCCGAGCGGGTCGGGCTCGCCGGGATCGACGGAAGCGGCCTTGAGCTCGTCGAGCGGCAGGATCACGCGATCGAACATCGCCGTGAACAGGTCGCCCTTGTTCTCGAAATGCCAGTAGATTGCGCCACGCGTGACGCCGGCCGCCTGGGCGATATCGGCCAGCGAGCTGCGTGAGACGCCCTTCTCGGAGAAGACGTGTTCGGCGGCGTCGAGAATGCGGTTGCGCGTCTCCAGCGCTTCCTCTTTCGTACGTCGGGCCATGGTGGTTTAGCGCCTTTCAGGCGGATGAGTGGGGTGGCCAGGCATCTGGGGGTCCGACGAGCAAAGTATTGATTTGTAATATGGATGTCATGCGCGGAATCTTCTTCAAGCGCGCTTCAGGGGGTTGAAGCGTTCTTAAACATTCATTCGCGAATGTATCTATAATACCACCCCACCACCTGGATACCTCGAGAAGTGATGTCCGGTTAATATCCGTCACTGGCCAAGCGGTCGTAGAAACCCCAATGCGCGACGCCCCTGCGGTGGCGCGCGAATAAAGCCCGGATGGATGTTGCTGACCGGTATCGCGCCTTTCCTGAAGTACCGGGTTATCCGTCAGGTATTGCCAGATGCTGGCGTGCGCAGTCGTCCTCCTTCCTTGAGGACGCCGCACGCTTTTAATTGTCAGTTATAGACAGAGGTCGCTCCATGCGCGTCGAACGGGTTCCATTCCGCCTAATCAGCTTCGCGACGGCTGCCGTAGTGCTCGCAGCGTGCGGGCAAAAGCAGTCGGCGCCGCCGCCGCAAACTCCCGAAGTGGGTGTCGTCACGATCCAGCCGAGCAGTGTGCCGGTCGTCAGCGAACTGCCGGGCCGCACCAACGCCTTCCTCGTTGCGCAGGTGCGCGCACGGGTCGACGGCATCGTGCTGCGCCGCGAGTTCACCGAAGGCTCGGTCGTGAAGGCCGGTCAGCGCCTGTACAAGATCGATCCGGCGCCGTACATCGCCACGCTCAATAACGCCAAGGCGACGCTTGCCAAGGCGAAGGCCAACCTCGTCACGCAGAACGCCCTCGTGGCGCGCTACAAGGTGCTGGTGTCGGCCAATGCGGTGAGCAAGCAGGACTACGACAACGCCGTGTCCGCGCAAGGCCAGGCGCAAGCCGACGTCGACGCCGGCAAGGCCGCGGTCGATACCGCCCAGATCAACCTGGGCTACACCGACGTGCTCTCGCCGATCACCGGCAAGGTCGGCATCTCGCAGGTCACGCCTGGCGCCTACGTGCAGGCGAGCGCCGCGACGCTGCTCTCGACCGTGCAGCAGATGGACCCGATGTACGTCGACCTCACGCAGTCGAGCCTCGACGGCCTGAAGCTGCGCCGCGAGATCGAAGAAGGGCGCCTCAAGACCAACGGCCCCGACGCCGCCAAGGTCTCGCTCGTGCTCGAAGACGGCCGTACCTATTCGCAGCAGGGCAAGCTCCAGTTCACCGACGTCACGGTCGACCAGACCACTGGCTCGGTGACGATCCGCGCGCTGTTCCCGAACCCGGATCACGTGCTGCTGCCGGGTATGTTCGTGCGCGCGCGTCTGGACGAAGGCACCAACGATCACGCCTTCCTCGTGCCGCAAGTGGGCGTCCAGCACGACCAGAAGGGCCAGGCGACGGTGCTCGTCGTCAACCAGGCGAACAAGGTCGAGCTGCATCCGGTCGTCACGTCCGGCTCGCAAGGCCAGGACTGGATCGTCGAAAGCGGCCTGAACGCGGGCGACCGCGTGATCGTGCAAGGCACCGAAAAGGTCAAGCCGGGCGCGCAGGTCAAGGCCGTGGACGCGCATCTGCCGCCGCCGCCCCCGCCGGGCGCACCTTCGGCGGATATGGCGACGGCTTCGGGCTACGCGAACGCAGGCGCGGCATCGGGCGCATCCGGCGCATCGGCTGCCCCCGCGGCATCCGCACCCGCCGCCTCCGCTGCGCAATAACAGGGAGCCTGTTTCATGGCAAAGTTCTTTATCGATCGCCCGATTTTCGCGTGGGTGATCGCCATCATTCTGATGCTGGCGGGTGTGGCGTCGGTGTTCACGCTGCCGGTCGCGCAGTATCCGACCATCGCGCCGCCGTCGATCCAGATCAGCGCGACCTACCCGGGCGCGTCGGCGAAGACGGTGGAAGACACGGTCACCCAGGTGATCGAACAGCAGATGAGCGGTCTCGACCATCTGTTGTATCTGTCGTCCACGTCCGATGACTCGGGCACGGCCACCATTACGCTGACCTTCGCCGCGGGTACCAACCCGGACATCGCGCAGGTGCAGGTGCAGAACAAGCTGCAGCTCGCCACGCCGATTCTGCCGCAGGTGGTGCAGCAGCTCGGCATCAAGGTCACGAAATCGAGCAGCAGCTTCCTGCTGGTGCTGGCGTTCGTGTCCGAAGACGGCAGCATGACCAAGTACGACCTCGCGAACTACGTGGCGTCGAACATCGAAGATCCGGTCAGCCGTATCGACGGTGTGGGTACGGTCACGCTGTTCGGCTCGCAGTACGCGATGCGCGTGTGGCTCGATCCGAACAAGCTCACCAACTTCAGCCTCACGCCAAGCGACGTGACGGCCGCGATCACCGCGCAGAACGTGCAGATCGCGGGCGGTCAGCTGGGTGGCACGCCGTCGGTGGCGGGGCAGTCGTTCCAGGCGACCATCACCGAATCGACGCTGCTGCACACGCCTGAAGAGTTCGGCAACATCCTGCTGAAGGTGAATCAGGACGGCTCGCAGGTGCGCCTGAAGGACGTGGCGCGTATCGGTCTGGGTGGCGAAAACTACAACTTCGACACCAAGTACAACGGTGCGCCGACGGCCGGTCTGGGTATTCAGCTCGCAACGGGTGCCAACGCGCTGCAGACCGCGAAGCTGGTGCGCCAGAAGATCGACGATCTGTCGAAGTACTTCCCGCACGGTCTTGTCGTGAAGTACCCGTATGACACGACGCCGTTCGTGCGCCTGTCGATCGAGGAAGTGATCAAGACGCTGCTGGAAGGCATCGTGCTGGTGTTCCTCGTGATGTACCTGTTCCTGCAGAACCTGCGCGCGACGTTGATTCCGACGATCGCGGTGCCGGTGGTGCTGCTGGGTACGTTCGCGATCATGGCGGCGGTGGGCTTCTCCATCAATACGCTGTCGATGTTCGGCCTCGTGCTCGCCATCGGCCTGCTGGTGGACGATGCGATCGTGGTGGTGGAAAACGTCGAGCGGGTGATGGTGGAGGAGGGCCTCGGGCCCAAGGAAGCCACCCGCAAGGCCATGGGCCAGATCACCGGCGCACTGGTGGGCGTGGCGCTGGTGCTGTCGGCGGTGTTCGTGCCGGTGGCGTTCTCCGGCGGTTCGGTCGGCGCCATCTATCGTCAGTTCTCGCTGACGATCGTGGCGGCGATGGTGCTGTCCGTGCTCGTCGCGCTGATTCTGACGCCGGCGCTGTGCGCGACCATCCTCAAGCCGATCCCGAAGGGCCACCACGAAGAGAAGAAGGGCTTCTTCGGCTGGTTCAACCGCACGTTCGACAAGAGCCGCGACAAGTATCACAGCGGCGTGCACCACGTCATCAAGCGCTCGGGCCGCTGGCTCATCATCTATCTGGCCGTGATCGTCGCGGTGGGCTTCCTGTTCGTGCGCCTGCCCAAGTCGTTCCTGCCCGATGAGGACCAGGGCACGATGTTCGTGATCGTGCAGACGCCTTCGGGCTCGACCCAGGAAACCACGGCGCGCACGCTGGCCAACATCCAGAACTATCTGCTCAACGACGAGAAGGCGATCGTCGAGTCGACGTTCACGGTGAACGGCTTCAGCTTCGCTGGCCGCGGCCAGAACTCGGGTCTCGTGTTCGTGCGCCTGAAGGACTACAAGGAGCGTCAGCACGCGGACCAGAAGGTCCAGGCGCTGGTGGGCCGTGTGTTCGGTCACTACGCGAACTACAAGGACGCGATGGTGATTCCGGTGAATCCGCCGTCGATTCCTGAACTCGGCACGGCGTCGGGCTTCGACTTCGAGCTGCAGGATCGCGGTGGCGTTGGCCACGAAAAGCTGATGGAAGCGCGCAACATGCTGCTCGGCATGGCCGCGAAAGACCCGATGCTGGCGCAGGTGCGTCCGAACGGTCTGAACGACACGCCGCAGTTCAACGTGACGATCGACCATGAGAAGGCTTCCGCGTTGG
>NZ_DASZJJ010000067.1:0-4328 GCF_035948235.1 Paraburkholderia sp.
GACTTCATGTAGCGATGCCAGGCGTAGCCCGCCTCGGCGCCGAGCATCGGCAGTTCGGGCGCGGCCTGCGCGTTGCTGCGCTGGAGTTCGAGCCACGCCTGGGTCGAATGGCCGATTTCGGTATTCGGCACGCCGGTGTCCTGCGCATGGGCCGTTGGCGCCATCGCCAGCGCACCGATCAACACGCCGGCAAGCGCCACGCCCGCCAGCGTCGCCTTGCGTGAACGTGCCGTGGTCATCGTATTCTCAGTGTGGTTTGTTTTCATCGTCGCTCCCCTTCTTCCCCTGCTCTTTCCCCGTATGGCGCGGGCGTGTCGCCGCGCGCCCATCGTCATTGCGCGAAACGGTCCACCAGACGCGGCTGCACGTCGCTTCCAGGCCAGCCTCCCTGCGAACTCGCCAGCGCGCGCGGCACCGGCATGGCCGCGATCTTCGCGACACGCTGTGCTTCCTGCTCCATCGTTTCGCGGTGCTGCGCAACTTCGCGCGCGCGCTGCACGTCGCGCACCTTCTGCGCATCGCTCATGACCGCCGCACGCGCGGCGGCGGGCAGGCCTTGCTGCGCCATCATCGACTGCGCGTCGGCGTCGCTGCCGCTCGCCTCGAACAGCAGCGCCACGTTCGCGACGATCTTCGCGTTGTGCGGATCGAGTTCGAGCGCCTTGAGCAAGGGCACGCGCGCATGCGCCACATCGCCGTCACGCAGCAGTGCGTAACCGAGATCGGACAGCGTGGTCGCGTCGGTCGGGTCCAGCACCGAGGCCGCGCTCAATTCCTGCGCGGCCTTATGAAAGTCGCCCGCCGCGCCCGCAAGCAGCCCCAGGCCGCGATGCCCGCGCGCGGCGAGCGGCGTGTCGAGCAATTGCGCGTAGGCCGCCGCGCTGGCGCTCGTCTGACCAGTCACGCGCAACGCGTCCGCGCGCAGCACGATCGAATCCGGCGTCTTGCCGTACTGGCGCTCGAATGCGTCGATGTGCGCAAGCGATGCGTAGTAAAGCCCTTCGGCCTGCATGCGCGAAATCAGCCCGAGATACATGCCCGGCGTATCCGGCGCCGTATCCTTGCTGGTCGCCGCGCGCATCTGCATTTCAGCCTGGGCCTGCGCGCCGACGCCATAACCTTGCTGCGTTCCGCATGCGGCCAGCACACTCGCGAGGCTCACGCAGCCGGCAACGGCAAGCGTGTGGCGGGCGAGGACAGTGAAATTCTTCATGACGATTCCGGCCGTATTCATGGCATTCCGACGTTGAGCCTCAACGATGAATCTGCGAAAGCGAGTGCATCACGGCGATCATGCCGGGCCCCGCGGTGACGATCAGAAGCGCGGGCAACAGCGTCACCACCATCACGCCGGTCATGCGCACCGTGAGCTTGCCGATGCGCTCGCGCAGCGTAGCGCGGCGCACGTCGCGCAGCCGGTCGCCGAACTGTTTGAGCGGCTCCTGCACCGCGCCGCCGTGCTTGTCGACCTGCACGAGCAGGCGGATGACGGCGCGCAGATCCTCGTTCTCGTAAATCGAGGCCATGCGTTGCAACGATTGCTCGCGCGTGCGGCCCGTCACGAACTGGCGCTGCGCGATCTCCATCTCGCCCGCCAGCACCGGCAGCACCATACGGAATTCGTTGATCAGCACCTGCAGGCTCTGGTCAAGCGACAGCCCGACGCCTTGCAGCAGACGCAGCAGATCGACGAGCATCGGCAGTTCGTCGGCGACGGACTCCAGACGCGAATGCGCCCGCCGCACCACGAAAAATTTCGGCACAAAAAAACCCACCAGCAAACCGATCGCGCCGAAGCCCACCGGCTTCGAGTCGCTCGCAAGGGCATACCAGATGCCAAGGCCGGCGACGACCAATGCGCAGCCCAGCCGGACGACGCAATACATGCCGCGCGCGCGCGGATCGACATAGCCGCATTGTTCGATCAGGCGCCGGTCCTCGTCGGCGACAATCAGCTTGCCGACTGGCGTGTCGAGCCAGCGCACGCCTAATGCGCCAAGCGCGTCAAACATGCCTGGGAATCCTGATCGCTTGCGCGCGCCAGGTAGTGTATCGGTGCTGGTGTTCGCGGACGACGCGGCGTTGCCGCCCTGCGCGGAGCGGCCCGCATTGGCCGCAGCGCCCGTTGCCGCCGCCTGGACCGTGCGCGCCATCGCCTGTTCGAGCGTGCGCGTGCTCTTGCGCGCCACCACGATGCGCTGGCAGGCCAGCGCCGCCAGCAGCGCGACGCCGAGCGCGGCCAGCAACAGGGCGAGCACCTCGAGGGCGTGCGGGTTCATATCGCCCCCTTGAGCCGCGTGAGACGATGCAGAAAGAACGCGCCGCCCACCTGCAGACCCGCCGCCAGATAGACCAGCTTGCGTCCGCCGGTGTCATTCCACATCGACCCGAAATACACCGGGTTCGTCAAGATCAGAAAGCCGGCAATGGCGATCGGCAGCAGCGCGAGCACCCAGGCGGAAAGCCGCGTTTCCGCCGACATGGCAGTCAGTTCCCGCTGCGCCTGCTCCAGGTCGCGCATGAAGGTCGCCATGCGTTCCAGCATCACGTCGGCGCGGCCGCCGTAACGCACAGACAGGCGCAGCACCGCGCCCACGAGTTCGAGCTCCCTGGCCTGATAGACCTGCGACACCTGATGCAGCGCGCGGTCGATTTCGACGCCTGAGCGCAGCATGCGCGAGACGTGATCGAGACATTCGCGCAGCGGCGCTTCAGTCGTCACGAGCGCCGCCTGAAACGCCGCCGGCACGCTATTGCCGAGCACGATCAGGCGCACGATGCCGTCCAGAAACGACGGCAGTTGTATCACGAGCCGCGCGCGACGTCGTTGCATGCGCAACGAAAGTGCAAAGGCGACAAACGCCGTCACGACCGCCAGCATCGCGATGGCCGCCGCCGCCCCGCCGAGTATGAACGCCCACAGTGTGAGCGCGAACGCAACAAAGCCGATGAAGGCCAGCGGCTTGCGCGCATCGACGATCCCCGCACGGCTCAAGGTGTGCTGGAACGCGAGCGACAGACGCAGCCGCCAGCGCTGCAACGCCGTCGCCGGTGCGGCGTTCGCAGCAGCCGCAGCCCCGCCGGCCGGCGCAGCACCGCCGCGTGTCGCCGTATTGCCGCCCACGAACGCCGCACGTACCGCCTCGTTCTTCTGCGCGTGCCCCTTCGGAGCTTGAATACCCGGTGCGACTGCTCCACCGAAACCACCCGCGCCGAGCGCGGCCGCAGGCGCACCCTGGCTCGCGGCCGCCACACGGCTGTCGACGAAGCGCGACACCCGCTCGCGCGACGTGCGCTGCTGCGCGCGTTGCCAGAGCATCAGCCCGGCGCCCGCGCACAGCAGCGCGAGCCCCACGGCGAGCGCAAGCATGCTAGACATTGAATCCTCCGTCACGCCCGCCGCCGAAGCCAAAATTCGACGACGCCGACACGGCCTGGCGGAAGCGCGCGAGCTTCGGCGAATGCGGATGGATGCCGAGCGAATCCCAGCGGTCGAGTTCTTCGCCGTCGGGCGTCGTGGACGGCTCGTAGCGATACAACTCCTGGGTGGCGATGATGTTGTCCGCGAGCCCGGTTACTTCGGTTACCGAAAGAATCCGGCGGCGGCCGTTGGACAAGCGCCCGATCTGCACGATGAAGTCGATCGCGTTGGCGATCTGGCGGCGCAGGCTGTTTTCGGTGCCCTGAAAACCTGCGAAGCCGGCCAGCATTTCAAGCCGATAAAGACACTCGCGCGGCGACGACGCGTGCACCGTCGCCATCGAACCATCATGGCCGGTGTTCATCGCCTGCAGCATTTCGAGCACTTCGCCGCCGCGCACTTCGCCCACGATGATGCGGTCGGGACGCATACGCAGCGTGTTGCGCAAGAGGTCGCGGATCGTCACCACGCCCGTGCCGTCGAAGCCGCCAGGGCGGCTTTCGAGCCGCACCACATGCGGGTGGTTCAGCGAAAGCTCGGCCGTGTCCTCGATCGTCACCACGCGCTCGACATCGGGGATGTAGAACGCGAGCGCGTTGAGCAGCGAGGTCTTGCCCGAACTCGTGCCCCCCGACACCAGGATATTGCAGCGCGCCTGCACGGCCGCTTCGAACAGCGCGCCAATTTCAGTACCAAAGGTGCCGTTGCTCACCAGATCGTCGGGACGCAGCGGGTCCTTGCGGAACTTGCGGATGGAGACGATCGGCCCGGCCAGCGACAGCGGCTCGATCACGACGTTGATGCGGCCGCCGTCGGGCAGGCGCGCATCGACCATCGGATTCGACTCGTCCAGGCGACGACCGATCGGCGCGAGAATGCGTCGCACGATCCGCAGCAAGTGGGCGTT
>NZ_DASZJJ010000068.1:0-20992 GCF_035948235.1 Paraburkholderia sp.
TCCATTCCTTCCGAGGGCATGTGCCCGATACCCGGAGCCAGACCATGTACCTGCTTAGCCGCCTTTTCCTGTTCCTCACCAAATCGTCCGACGTCGCCCGCAAGGAGCGCGAGGAAGCTTATCTGGCCGAATCGGCCGATATCTACGATCTGGAATTCCGCATGCGCAAGCTCGACCGCGAAAAGACCGGTCGTCATCCGTCGTGGATGAACCACTACGGCTAAGCCGTAGATGCAAAAACGGGGCGCATGCTGGCGCCCCGCGAAGGTGTGAGTTTTTTCCGCCTGACGTCGTACCGCTTGACGATTAGCGTCCCGAATCGGGCGCCTGCTCGGCCGGCTTCTCCTGAATGCCGAAGCAGCCGCGATACGTCGCGTAGAACGAGCAGTAGATCATCGTCGTCACGAGGATCAGCGCGGGCATCACGATCGCCAGTGCGTAGTCCCCGGCGCCCAGCGCCCGCAGCAGATTCGACAGGCCGATGGCCACGCCCATCGACAGCGCGAACCACAGCGCGCCGTACACCGTGAACGCGCCCTTGTTGCGCCAGCAGCTCACGATGCTGAAGAACATCGCCTTGACGGGCGGCACATCGTGCCAGGCCGTCAGCACCGGCGCGAACCAGAACATCATCGATACCGGCACGTAGACCGCCAGCGACGCCAGCACGGCGAGCGGCACGTTGCTATTCTCGATCGCCTCCGTATCCAGCGTCCCGCCCAGCGTCATCAGACGCAGCAGCTCGCCGCCGTCCACCAGTGCCGACGCCGCCAGCACCAGCGTCATCGCCACCACATAAATTCCGCCCAGCGCGAACAGATGCTTCGTGACCACAGGTCCGTACGAGCGGAAGCCGTCAACGAGGATCGTCGGGAACACGGGCTTGCCCGCGATCGTGTCGCGGCACGCGGCCATGAAGCCGACCGCCACGCCTGGCACGAACAGCAGCGGCAGCACGCCGCCGATCAGCGGAATCGCCGAGATCAGCGTCATGGCCAGCAGATACGCGAAAAACAGCGTGAGAAACGCCAGCGGATTGCGGCGGAACAGCCAGATGCCCTGGCGGAACCACACATAGCCCTGCTTGGCGGGGACTTCGATCAGTTGCATGAGCGGGGCAGGCCAGAAAGTGCCTGGATATCGCCGGAGGCGTGGTTGTGGGGTTGCGCGCGGCGCTCGCGCAAAATGCGCTCGAAATGACCGGGATCGTGCGGCTTGAGCAGTTCCGCCGAACGCGGCAGGTAAAAATCATACAGGCGCGAAACCCAGAAACGGTACGCGCCGGCGCGCAGCATGTCGCCCCAGTGGGCGATTTCCGCGGGCGTGAACGGGCGCACGGTTTGATACGCGCGCAGCAGCGTTTCTGCGCGGGCCAGGTCGAGCACGCCGGTCGCCAGATCGACGCACCAGTCGTTGACCGTCACCGCCACATCGAACACCCATTTGTCGCAACCGGCGAAATAGAAGTCGAAGAAGCCGCCCAGGCGCACCGTATGGCCCGTTTCGGGGTTGGCGTGCGCGAATAGCGCGTTGTCGCGGAACAGGTCGCAATGGCACGGGCCGCCGGGCAGCGACGCGTAGTCGTCGCTGGCGAAGAAAGTCTGCTGGTGCGCGAGTTCGCTCGTGAGCAGTTCGCGCTGCGCGTCGTCCAGAAACGGCAGCACCGTCGGCACGGTCTCTTCCCACCACGGCAGGCTGCGCAGATTCGGCTGGTCGCCTGCATAGTCGCGGCCCGCCAGGTGCATGCGCGCGAGCATCTGGCCGACTTCGGCGCAATGCTCGACCTGCGGGGCCAGTTCAGGCGCGCCGTCGAGTTTCGTGACGATGGCGGCCGGCTTGCCGTGCAGCAGGCCGAACAGCGAACCGTCGGCGCGCGGCATCGGGTCCGGCACGGGCACGCTATGCGACGCGAGATGGCGCATCAGATCGAGATAGAACGGCAACTGCTGCGCCGTGAGCTTTTCGAAGATCGTCAGGACGTATTCGCCGCGCGTCGTCGTCAGGAAGAAGTTGCTGTTTTCAATGCCTGACTGGATGCCGCGAAAATCGACTACATCGCCAAGATCGTAGTCGCGCATCCATTGGGCGAGCTGGGTTTCGGTGACAGCGGTGAAGACGGCCATGCGGGAGGTCGTGTGGTGATCGTAAGGGGGCCCGGCTCAGGCACGAGCGCCGGGTCGGGCTGGGCAGGCGCGCCCGGGCAGGAGGCGGCGCGGGCAGCGCACGCCGCCCACGCGCGAGGGCGGTGTGTCAGTAATGCAGGTTGATCGACGGCAGGCGCGTGCTGGCCTGGCCGTTCGGGCGCACTTGCGGCGAGGTGTCGGGATTCGCGCTCATCGTGTAGTGCGTGCCGAACTTCGAACGCACGTTGATCTCGACGGGCTTGCCCTTGTCACGGTATTCGGTGATTTCGGTGCCGCTCGGACTCACTTCATGAAAGCTCGGCGTGCGCGGCACGTCGTTGATGTCGACCTTCGAGCTGACCTGCGCAGCGGGACGGTTGATTGCCGCGAGATCGGGCAGACCGGCCCGCTCGTTCTCAGACTGCGCGGACTGGGCCTGGGCAGCCGTTTGGGCGTCGTCGGCCGGCGCCGCCATGGCCAACCCGCTAAACGCAAGCGTCGCGGCGACGGCGGCAAGAAGATGCGACTTCATGGTGATTCTCCGATGGGATTGTCGAATTCTAGCAAATCCGCGCCGCGTCACCCGTACCGGAGCGCCTTGCGCGCGTACATTTCCGCGCGCTGTGAAGGGCGTTGTCAGAATTTCCTGCTTCCGTGCTAATGTCGTTCAAACGAACCAAGGCGAACGACAATGAACAACGACACCAACCGGCGAACCTTCATGACGCCCCCGCACGACTTCCCGCTTGAGTCCTACGAAGACGCCGCCGACGCCGTCACGCGTCTGGCCGCCATCTACGAAGCCAACACCTCGTTCCTGCGCGACGCCTTCGCGCGCTACCGGCGCGGCGAGTCGTTCGAGCGCCGCGTGCGCGCCTGCTATCCGTTCGTGCGTATCCGCACCGAAGTCAACACGCACATCGACTCGCGCCGCTCGTATGGTTTCGTCGCGGGCCCCGGCGTGTTCGAGACCACGCTCACGCGTCCCGACCTGTTCGGCAACTACTATCGCGAGCAGCTGCGCCTGCTCGCGAAGAACCACCATGTATCGATCGAAGTGGGCGTGTCGGATCAGCCGATTCCGGTTCACTTCGCATTCGCCGAAGGCATCCACCTTGAAGGCGATCTTGACCGCGAGCGTCTCTTCGCGATGCGCGATGTGTTCGATACGCCCGATCTCGCCACGCTCGACGATCGCATCGTCAACGGCACGTACGAGCCCGCGCCCGGCGAGCCGTTTCCGCTTGCGCTTTTCACGGCCGCGCGCGTGGACTTCTCGCTGCATCGGCTCAAGCACTACACGGCCACGTCGCCCACGCACGTGCAGAACTACGTGCTGTACACGAACTACCAGTTCTATATCGATGAATTCGTGAAGCTTGGCCGCGCGATGATGGCACGCACCGACGACGCCGATCTGCGCAACTATCGCAGCGAGTACACCTCGTTCGTGGAGCCGGGCGACGTGGTGACGTATAACGCGAACCTCGGTGAGCAGGACGATGAGGGCTCGGCGCCCGCGCGCCTGCCGCAGATGCCCGCGTATCACCTCAAGCGCGCCGACGGCAGCGGCATCACGATGATCAACATCGGCGTGGGGCCGTCGAACGCCAAGACGATCACCGATCACATCGCCGTGCTGCGTCCGCACGCGTGGATCATGCTCGGTCACTGCGCGGGGCTGCGCAACACGCAGCGTCTGGGCGACTACGTGCTGGCGCACGGTTATGTGCGCGAGGATCACGTCCTCGACGACGACTTGCCGCTGTGGGTGCCGATTCCCGCGCTCGCGGAAGTGCAGCTTGCGCTGGAGCGCGCGGTGGCGGACGTCACGCGTCTGGACGGTGCGGAACTCAAGCGTGTGATGCGCACGGGGACGGTGGCGAGCGTGGACAACCGCAACTGGGAATTGCGCGACCATCGCGAGCCGGTGCTGCGTCTTTCGCAGAGCCGCGCGGTTGCGCTCGATATGGAAAGCGCGACCATCGCGGCGAACGGTTTCCGTTTCCGCGTGCCGTACGGCACTTTGCTATGCGTGTCCGACAAGCCGCTGCACGGCGAACTGAAGCTGCCGGGCATGGCCGATTCGTTCTATCGCGCACAGGTGGATCAGCATCTGCAGATCGGCGTGAAGGCGATGGAAATTCTGCGCACCAACGGGCTGCATAAGCTGCATAGTCGCAAGCTGCGTAGTTTTGCCGAGGTGGCGTTCCAGTAAGGCGCGATGCGCCGGTTGAGCGGGGCATGCACGCCTTCTGAATGAAAAGTGCATGCCCCGGATAGCATTTGAAATAAAGCATGACCATGATTTCCAGGCCAGTTCTGATTGTCGCGACCGGGAGCACGTTCCCGCAGATCGCCGAATCCCAAGGTGATTTTGGCGAGTGGATTTCCAAAGGTTTAGGCGAATCCGTGTCTCATCGTCTGGTGGACGCGCAAACCCTCGATGAATGGCCCGATCCGTCCGGGCTTGCAGGTGTCGTGCTCAGCGGTTCGCATTCGATGGTGAGCGATCGTGAGCCGTGGAGCGAGCGCCTCGCGCATTGGCTGACAACCTGCGTTGCTGCGGACGTGCCGGTCCTTGGCATCTGCTACGGTCATCAGTTGCTCGCGCATGCGTTCGGCGGCGTAGTTTCTGATCGGGCCAATCATGAATTCGAAATTGGCACCCATACGATTTCGCTGAATGCCGACGCCGTGAGCGATCCGCTTTTCAAGGGAATGCCGCCACGCTTCGGCGCACAACTGATCCATCGGCAGTCGGTTTCGCGTTTGCCGGCCGGTGCAGTGCTGCTGGCGGACAGTGACGCTGAGGCATGCCAGGCATTCCGCGTCGGTCGCGCGGCGTGGGGCGTGCAATTCCACCCGGAATTCTCGATGGACGCGATGCGCGCCTATATCGGCGAAATGCCGGTAGAAGCGCGCGACGAAGGCTACGATGAGGATGCGTTGAGCGCCGGCGTGCGCGAAACGCCCGACGCGGCGAGTCTCTTGCGCCGATTCGCGGCCATCGTTAGCGATCAACGCGATCTGGCGCAGGAAGGCGTTGCGGGCGAGACCGTCTAACGCGTCAAGGGAAATTGGACGGTTTGGGGTGTTACTGCCCAAACCCCGTCAACCCAATCAAACTCCCCGCCGCCAGCAGCCAGAGCGGGTGAATCTTCGTGCGGAACGCCAGCACGGCGCACACGCCCGTGATGGCCCACGCGATCCACGACGGATCGGAGGCCCTGGCGATCAGCACTGCGCTGGCCGCCACGAGCCCCGCCGTCACCGGCACGAGCCCGCGCTGGGCGATGCGCCGCCACGGCCGGTCCTTGAAGCGGTCCCACGCGTGCAGCGCCGCGATCGTCACCAGCGACGACGGCCCGAACTTCGCCACGGAAGTCACCAGCATCCCCGCCCAGCCGGCCACGTGCCAGCCCACCAGCGTCACGATCATCATGTTCGGCCCGGGCGCGGCCTGCGCGAGCGCGAAGAGGGCGCTGAATTCGCTGGCGGGCATCCAGTGATGCACCTCCACGACCTGACGCTGCATCTCCGGCAAGATGGTGTTGCCGCCGCCGAATGCGAGCAGCGAAAGCTGGCTGAAGATCGTCGCGAGCGCAAGCAGCGTGGCGTTCATTGCACGGCTCCCGCGCGACGGGCGCTGCGCGCCGCGACGGCGATGCCGATGGGCGTGAGCACGAGCATGGTCGGCAAAAGCGGCGTGCGCAACAGCGCGATGGCGACAAAGCCGAGCGCGGCGATGACTGCGGCGGCGGGATCGCGGCGCAAGGGCAGGATGATCTTCACGGCCATCGATATCAGTAAGCCAGCCGCCGCTGCGGCGAGGCCGACGAACAGATGGCGCACATGCGGATCGTTCTGCGTGCGCTCATAGAGCACGCCAAGTCCGATCACCACCAGCGACGGTCCCGCGATCAGCCCAAGCAGACCGGCGAGCGCGCCGCGCCAGCCCTGAAAGCGCATGCCGATCGCCACCGAGAGGTTGATCACATTGCCGCCGGGCAGGAACTGGCACAGGCCGAGCAGATCGGTGAATTCAGCGCCCGAAGCCAGCGGCGCTGCTCGACGATGGTACGGCGCGCGAGCGGCAGCGCGCCGCCGAAAGACGTAAAACCCAGGCCAAGAAAGCCGAGGAATACGTCTTTGACGCTGGGCGTCACGAGCGCGTCGTGGGCATGCGAATCGGTATGGGATTCGGTATGGGATTCGGTATGGGATTCAACCGGAGCCGGAACAGGATTTTGTTTCATGCGGGGGACCTCTGAGGCAAGCTGGGAGCGTAGCGCTGAATCGCCGGGCTTCAAAACGATTTTTTGGCCGTTCCCTTGTGATCTAGAATCACAAGCATGGCACGCTCTCTTCCTCCATTTCCCGCGCTGCGCGCTTTTGAAGCCGCTGCGCGGCACAACAGCTTCACCGCCGCCGCGGCTGAACTCCATGTGACTCACGGTGCAATCAGCCGTCAGGTTGCGGCGCTGGAGGCATGGGTCGGCGTGCAGGTGTTTCATCGGCATGGCAAACGCGTCGCGCTGACCGAGGATGGACGGCGTTACCTGGGCGCGGTGCAGGCCGCATTCGACAATATTGCGCGCGCCACGGAACAGTTGCGTGATACCGGCGTCGTCCACGTGCTGCGTGTGAATGCGCTGCCGACCTTCGCGATGAAGTGGCTGCTGCCGCGTCTATCGCAGTTCCAGCGGCTCAATCCCAATGTCGAGTTGCGGCTGGCGACGTCGAACGCGCCCGTTGAAACGCTCGATGCCTTCGATGTCGCCGTGCGGCGCGGTCCCTCGCATTGGCCCGATTGCGCGAGCGGTCACTTCCTCGGCGAAACGGAACTGCCCGTATGCAGTCCGGCGCTGCTCAAACGCGCGCCGATCGACAGCGCGAACGATCTCGCGCGCCATGTCCTGTTGCATTCCGATACGCGACCCGAGGCGTGGCGCACGTGGCTCGCTGCAGCAGGCGTCACCGCAAAATGCCGCAAGAAGCAGTCGTTCGACCACTTCTATCTGGCGTTGCAGGCTGCAGTAGATGGTTTGGGCGTGGCGCTCGGACCCTTGCCGTTGCTAGACGACGAACTTGCGTCCGGGCGTCTGGTTGCGCCGCTGGCGGGGCCGCATCTTGACGCGCGTGGCTACTGGTGGGTCGCACGGCGCGAAGTCGCCGATGCACCGGTGGTCGCGCAGTTTTGCCGATGGCTGGAAGAGCAGGCGCAGGCGTTAGGGCAAGCGCAAACATCGCGCCTGAAAGCATGAGGAAAGCATGGGAAAACAGCGCGGCGCGCAGAACGCGCGCCGCAGACAGATGCGCAAGCCGGCCCATGCTGGGCCGGCGCGTACATCAGAGGTAGAACATGCGGTCTTCGTCCGAATCGGGACGGGCGGGATGTTCCTTGTCGTCGACTTCTTCGCCGCTGTCCTCGTAGAACTTCAGCACCGCTTCGAGCACCTGGTCGGGATCGTCGATCACCTGCATCAGATCCAGGTCTTCCGGATTGATGAGGCCCATCGGCACGAGCGCGGAGCGGAACCACGCAAGCAGTCCTTCCCAGAACTCGGCGCCCACCAGAATGATGGGCACGTGGCGCGATTTCTTCGTCTGGATCAGCGTGAGCACTTCGGCGAGTTCGTCGAGTGTGCCGAAACCGCCCGGCATCACGATCACGGCGTCCGAGTTCTTCACGAAGGTGACTTTACGCGTGAAGAAATGGCGGAATCGCAGCGAGATGTCCTGCCACTGATTGCCCGACTGCTCGTGTGGCAATTCGATGTTCAGGCCCACCGAAGGCGACTTGCCCGCATGCGCGCCCTGGTTGGCGGCTTCCATGATGCCGGGGCCGCCGCCGGAGATCACGGCGAAGCCCGCATCCGAGACTTTTCGCGCGATCGTGGAGGCCAGCTGGTAGTACTTTGAGTCCGGTTTCAGGCGTGCGGAGCCATAGATGCTGACCGCTGGCCGGATCTCGGACAGGTATTCGGTCGCCTCGATAAACTCTGCCATAATCGTGAACATCTGCCACGATGCGCGCGCCTTTTTGGCCGTTGCGCGCTCTTGATCTGCGAGTGAACGCAGACTCGGAATCACTTTTCTCTTGTCCATAATGCCTGAAGAACTACGCGTGGAAACGAAGCTACAAAATCAGCTAGAAGGTAAGACCCTGTTGCTGGTCGACGGTTCTAGCTATCTCTATCGGGCCTTCCATGCGATGCCGGATCTGCGCGGTCCCGACGGCGAACCCACAGGTGCACTCTACGGCATCATCAACATGTTGCGTCGTATGCGCAAGGACGTTACGGCAGAGTATAGCGCGTGCGTGTTCGATGCCAAGGGCAAGACGTTTCGTGATGACTGGTATCCCGACTATAAGGCCAACAGGCCTTCCATGCCGGAGCCGCTTGCTGCACAGATCGAGCCGATCCACGCGGCCGTGCGCGCGCTCGGCTGGCCGCTGCTGATGGTCGAAGGCGTGGAAGCCGACGACGTGATCGGCACGCTCGCGGCCCAGGCCGAAAAGCTCGGCATGAAGGTGGTCGTGTCCACTGGCGATAAAGACCTTGCGCAGCTCGTGACGGACCACGTCACGCTCATCAACACGATGACGAACGAAATGCTCGATCGCGAAGGCGTGATCGCGAAGTTCGGCGTGCCGCCGGAGCGCATCGTCGATTATCTTTCGCTGATCGGCGACACCGTGGACAACGTGCCGGGCGTGAACAAGTGCGGCCCGAAGACGGCGGTGAAGTGGCTCACGCAATATGGCTCGCTCGACGGCATCGTCGAACATGCCGACGAAATCAAGGGCGCCGTGGGCGGCTATCTGCGCGATGCGCTCGACTTCCTGCCGATGGCGCGCAAGCTCGTCACGGTGGAAACGGCCTGCGATCTCGCTCCGCATCTCGATTCGATCGAAGCGTCGCTCGCCACGCGCCCTGAAGCGCGCGAGGAAATGCGCGACATCTTCGCGCGTCACGGCTTCAAGACGTGGCTGCGTGAAATCACCGAAGCCGGCGCACAGAGCGAGACCGTACCCTCGGCCACCGCCGGCAATGCGCCGGAAAAAGACGCGAACGTGCAGCCCGCGCTGTTTGTCGATGCGCCGCGCAACTACGAAACGATCCAGACGTGGGAGCAGTTCGACGCGTGGCTCAAAAAAATCGAAGCTGCGAAGCTCACCGCGTGCGACACTGAGACGACGGCGCTCGACCCCATGCAGGCGAAGCTCGTGGGCATGTCGTTTTCGACGGAGCCTGGCAGCGCCGCCTATCTGCCGCTCGCGCATCGCGGACCGGATATGCCGGAACAACTGCCGATCGACGAGGTGCTCGCGCGTCTGAAGCCTTGGCTTGAAAGCGCGCAGCACAAGAAAGTCGGCCAGCACATGAAGTACGACGAGCAGGTGCTCGCGAACTACGGCATCGAACTCAACGGCGTCGAGCACGACACGCTGCTCGAATCCTACGTGCTCGAATCGCATCGCACGCACGACATGGACAGCCTCGCGCTGCGCCATCTCGGCATCAAGACGATCAAGTACGAAGAGGTGGCAGGCAAGGGCGCACAGCAGATCGGCTTCGATGAAGTTTCGCTGGAAAAGGCCGCTGAATACGCAGCGGAAGATGCCGACGTCACGCTGCAATTGCACCTTGCGCTCTATCCGCAGATCGAGCCGGAAAAGGGCCTCGACTACGTCTATCGCAGCATCGAATTGCCCACCGCGCGCGTGCTGCGCACGATGGAGCGCAATGGCGTGCTGATCGATACAGAACGCCTGGCAAAGCAGAGCGCCGAAATCGCGGTGCGTCTGATCGAGCTTGAGAAAGAAGCCTATGTGCTGGCGGAGGGCGAGTTCAACCTCGGCTCGCCCAAGCAGATCGGCCAGATCTTCTTCGAAAAGCTGCAACTGCCTGTCGTGAAGAAAACGCCGAGCGGCGCGCCTTCAACCGACGAAGAAGTGCTGCAGAAACTCGCGGAAGATTACCCGCTGCCCAAACTGCTGCTCGAGCATCGCGGCCTCTCCAAGCTCAAGTCGACCTACACGGACAAGCTGCCGCGCATGGTCAACGCGCAGACGGGCCGCGTGCATACGAACTACGCGCAGGCCGTGGCGGTCACGGGGCGTCTGGCGTCGAACGATCCGAATCTGCAGAACATTCCGGTGCGCACGGGCGAAGGCCGGCGCATTCGCGAAGCGTTCATTGCCTCGCCAGGCTGCAAGATCGTATCCGCCGACTATTCGCAGATCGAACTGCGCATCATGGCGCATATCTCGGGCGACGAATCGCTGCTCGCGGCCTTCGCGCGCGGCGACGACATTCACCGCGCGACCGCCGCCGAAGTGTTCGGCGTCACGCCGCTTGAAGTGAGCAACGATCAGCGCCGCATCGCCAAGGTCATCAATTTCGGCCTGATTTATGGCATGAGCGCGTTTGGCCTGGCGTCGAATCTGGGCATCACGCGTGACGCCGCGAAGCTCTATATCGACCGTTATTTCGCGCGTTATCCGGGCGTGGCGCGCTACATGGACGAGACGCGCATGGACGCGAAGTCGCGTGGTTATGTCGAGACCGTGTTCGGCCGTCGGCTGTGGCTGCCGGAGATCAACGGCGGCAACGGCCCGCGCCGTCAGGCGGCAGAGCGCGCGGCAATCAACGCACCGATGCAGGGTACGGCCGCCGATCTCATCAAGCTTTCGATGATCGCCGTGCAGAAGTGGCTCGACGACCGCAAGATCGGCACGAAGATGATCATGCAGGTGCACGATGAACTGGTGCTCGAAGTGCCGGACGCTGAGCTATCCGAAGTGCGCAAATGCCTGCCGGAACTGATGTGTTCGGTGGCGAAGCTCAAGGTTCCGCTGGTGGCCGAAGTGGGTGTGGGCGCGAACTGGGAAGAAGCGCACTGAGTTCGCCAATGGCGCCTAGCCGCGCGCGCAAAAATGCACAAGCGGGGTGCGACACATGATCTCAATGTGCCCGCTGCGTCTTGTCGCCGCGCGCTGCATCAGCCGACAATGAACCGCAGGCCGACGCCGCTGCGTGACGTTGCGTGACTCCACGCACGAAGCCCGCAACGCGCGTCGGCTGTTCTAACGCCCATCGACATGCACGGAGAGTTTATGCATCGTTTTATCGTTGTAGGTGGGGGTGCAGGCGGGCTGGAGCTGGCCACCCGGCTGGGTGACCGTTATGGCAAGGCGCTGCGTGGCCGTCAGCCGCGCGCGACGGTCACGCTGGTCGATCGCAATCCGACACATATCTGGAAACCGCTGCTGCACGAAGTGGCGGCAGGCAGCATGGACCCGTTCACGCAGGAACTCGAATATGCGGCGCAGGCGCGCTGGCATGGCTTCGAGTTTCAGCAGGGCGAACTGGTCGAACTCGACCGCAGCGCAAAGCGCATCACCATCGGCGCGGTGCAGGACGAAGATGGCGCCGCAATGCTGCCGCAGCGCTCGCTCGAATACGACACGCTCGTGCTCGCCATCGGCAGCACGACGCACTTTTTTGGCGTGCCGGGCGCGGCGGAAAACTCCATCGCGCTGGACACCGTCGAGCAGGCCGAGCGCTTTCGCAAGCGTCTGATCGCGGCGTGCGTGCGCGCCGAGCATCAGACCGATCCCGTCATCACGCGCGACCACGAAGGCAAGGAAGAGCCGCGCGTGCAGGTGGCGATCGTCGGCGCGGGTGCAACGGGCGTGGAATTGTCCGCCGAGTTGCGCAATACCGCGCAGGTGCTGTCGGCCTATGGTCTGCACAAACTCGACCCGAGTCATGACGTGGGCATCGCGTTGATCGAATCGGGGCCGCGCATTCTGCCGGCATTGCCGGAGCGCGTCTCGACGGCGACGGGCGAACTGCTGCTCAAGCTCGGCGTGCGTATTCTCACTGGCGAGCGCGTGACGGAAGTGGCGCCCGGCGTTGTGCGCACGGCGAGCGGCAAGGCCATCCGTGCCGATCTCACCGTCTGGGCCGCAGGCATCAAGGCGCCGGCAGTGCTCTCGCAACTCGACGGGCTGACGGTCAACAAGCTCGGCCAGCTGGTGGTGCGCCGCACGCTGCAAACCGAAATTGACGACAACGTGTTCGCGCTCGGCGACTGTGCCGCCTGCGTGTGGCCAGGCACCGAGCGTAATGTGCCGCCGCGCGCGCAGGCCGCGCATCAGCAGGCGTCGTTCCTGTTCAAGTCGATGGGCGATCGGCTCGATGGAAAGCCGTTGCCCGAATTCACCTATCGCGACTTCGGGTCGCTGGTTTCGCTGGGACACTTCAGCGCAGTTGGCAATCTGATGGGCGGATTGATCGGCGGCAGCATGCTGATCGAAGGGCTGTTCGCGCGCTTCATGTACATGTCGCTGTACCGGCTGCATATTGCGGCGCTGCACGGCTATGCGCGCATGATGCTCGACACTGTCGCGCACTGGCTGCGGCGTACGACGATGCCGCGCGTCAAGCTGCACTGATTCGACAATGCGCCTGCGGGCGCATTGTCTTTTTTTGCGCTGTTTTTATCGTGGAGGAGCGTTGCATGCTTAAGCCCGAAATCGATAGCCTGGTCCCACACGTGCCTTTCGATCGGCGCACGTTCATCAAGGCCGCGCTCGGCAGCGGATTTGCCGCCGCCGTGCTGCCGGTTTCCGCGCAGACGATTCATACGGATAGCGAAGGACTGGACGCTGGTGAGATCGGCTTCCAGTCGGGCGGCACGCTGGTGCCCGCGTATCGCGCGCAGCCGCGTGGCAAGACGCATCTGCCCGTCATCATCGTGATTCACGAGATTTTTGGCGTGCACGAGCATATCGCCGATGTGTGCCGCCGTTTCGCGAAGCTCGGTTATCTGGCGATCGCGCCGGACTTTTTCGTGCGCGAGGGCGACGCTTCCGTCTACCCGACGATCCAGCAGATCACCGAAAACATCGCGAGCAAAGTGCCCGACGCGCAGGTGATGGGCGATATCGACGCGGCTATTGCCTGGGCGGGCGAGCATGGCGGCGACACGTCGCGTATCGGCATTAACGGTTTTTGCTGGGGCGGCCGCTATACGTGGCTTTATGCGGAGCACAACCCGCGCGTGAAAGCGGCGGTGGCGTGGTACGGCCGCGTGGTGGGCGATCATACGGCGAACACGCCGCAGAATCCGCTCGATCTGGCGGGCACGCTGCAGGTGCCGGTGCTGGGCCTCTATGGGCGGCAGGACACCAGCATTCCGCAGGACTCGCTGGAGCAGATGAAAGCGACTGTCGCGCAGGGGCCGCAGGGCGGGCGCGGCTCGCAGATCGTCGTGTATGACGACGCAGGCCACGCGTTCTTCGCCGATTACCGGCCGAGCTATCGCAAGGCCGATGCCGAGGATGGGTGGAAGCGGGCGATTGCGTGGTTCAAGGGGCACGGCGTGGGTTGATACCGGCGCCGTGCCGCGAGTGATCCACGATCAGGGATTCGCGCCCGTCGCCACCGGCCGCGACGGATCGGCGACCCACTCGCTCCATGAACCGCCGAAGAGCGCGGCGCCATGCATGCCCGCGATCTCCATCGCCAGCGCGTTGTGACATGCCGTCACACCCGAGCCGCATTGCAGCACCACATGCTCGGGCGTGACGCCCGGCAGCAGCGCCGTAAACTCTTCGCGCAGCGTGTGCGCGGACTTGAAGCGGCCATCGGCGTTCAGGTTGTCCTTGAAGAAGCGATTCTTCGCGCCCGGAATATGGCCGCCGACCGGATCGATCGTTTCGTTCTCGCCGCGATAGCGGTCGTTGGCGCGCGCATCGACCACGGTAAGTTCGCGCGTACCGAGATTGCGCACGACACCCGCAACATCGATGGTCACCTGCAACGGCGCGCCTGCCTTGAATGTGCCTTGCGTGGCAGCGGGCACATCTTTCGAAAGCGGAAAGCCAGCGGCTTCCCACGCCTGCAGACCGCCGTCGAGCACGGCGACCGAGTCGTGGCCGAGCCAGCGCAATAGCCACCACAGGCGCGCGGCGTACGAGCCGCCCTGCGCGTCGTAGGCGACCACTTGCTGCCCTGCGTTCAAGCCCCAGTCGGCCAGCGTGGCGACGAGCGAGGCGCGGTCAGGCAGCGGATGGCGGCCGTTCTTGCCCGTCTTCGGGCCGGACAGGTCGCGGTCGAGGTGGAGATAGCGCGCGCCCGGCAGATGGCCGGCGGCGTAGGCGGTTTCGCCGGCCTTGGGGTCGAGCAGATCGAAGCGGCAATCGACCACGAGCACGCTGCCCGGCGCAGCGGTCATGCGCTCGTGCAGGTTGGCGGCCGAGATCAGTGTGGTGTAGTGCGTGTGAGGCATGACGGCTCCTTGGGATCGTGCGCGGCCGGCTCACTGTCTCCTGGTGTGCTCGCGTTTGCACCCGCGGTTGAGCCGGCCCGATGCCGTCAGTCTAAACAAAAAGACGGGCCGAAGCCCGTCTTTCCTTGATGCGCTCAAGCCGCCCCGAAGGCCGCCCGCGTCAGATTTCCCCCAGCTCGCGCCGCAGGAATTCGTGGAAGTGCTGCATGCCGTCTTCCATCGGACTCTGGTAAGGGCCGACTTCCGACACGCCGCGCTCGAACAGGGCGCGGCGGCCCGCATCCATGCGCTCGGCGATTTCGTCGTCTTCCACGGCCGTTTCCATATAGGCGGCGCGCTCGGCTTCGACGAACTCGCGCTCGAACAGCACGATTTCCTCGGGGTAATAGAACTCGACAATATTGGTCGTTTTCTGCGTGCCGTTGGGGATCAGCCACGAGCAGATCAGCACGTGCGGATACCACTCGATCATCAGACCGGGGTAGTACACCATCCAGATCGCGCCGAACTCGGGCGGCTCGCCGTTACGGAAGCGCAGGACCTCGTCGTGCCACTTGCGGTACGTCGGGCTGCCCGGCTTGCCGAGCTGGCTGTGCACGCCCACCGTCTGCACGCTGTACCACTCGCCGAACTCCCACTTCAGGTCGTCGCACGAGACGAACTGGCCGAGACCCGGATGGAACGGGACGACGTGGTAGTCCTCCAGATAGACCTCGATGAAGGTCTTCCAGTTGTAGTTGCACTCGTGCACCTCGACGTGATCGAACATATAGTCCGTGAAGTCGAGGTGTTTGGCCGGTCCCAGGCGTGCGAGATCGT
The DNA here is from genome assembly GCF_035948235.1 of Paraburkholderia sp. Taxonomy (GTDB): domain Bacteria; phylum Pseudomonadota; class Gammaproteobacteria; order Burkholderiales; family Burkholderiaceae; genus Paraburkholderia. The sequence goes on from NZ_DASZJJ010000068.1 coordinate 15,252, forward strand.
GCGCGACGTCGCGCCCGGCCGACTCGAACAACAGGCCGTTCCACTTTTGCAGCGGCGTGCTGTTCAGGTTCAGGCAGGGTTTGTCCGCGAAGTGCGGCGCGCCAAGCAGTTCACCCTTGAGGTCATACGTCCAGCGATGCAGCGGACATACAATGTTGTCTGCCGTGCCGCGACCGTTTAGCATGATGGCCTGGCGGTGACGGCAAACGTTGGAAAGCAGTTCGATCTCGTTGCTCTTGTTGCGAACGAGTACGCGACCCTCTTTCTCGCCGGGCAGCGCAAAATAATTCCCCGCTTCAGGCACCATCAATTCGTGCCCGACGTAGCGAGGACCTTTCTGGAAAAGCGTGTCGATTTCGCGCTTCAGCAGCGCTTCGTCAAAGTAAGCCGTGACTGGCAGCTGGCTGTGAATGGACTTCAGCTGCAATGCATTGCTCAGATTGGACATTCCCACTCCCGATTAGACGTGAAAGCAGTGAACAACCCAACCATCGAAAATTCGATTTAGGGAGCCGGCAAGTATATCCGGTTTACCCCTAAAAGGGTAGCTAAGTGGCTGATTTTTGCCGGAATTGCGCGAGGATTGCAGAGCAAATGCGACACGAACGCACTGGGCATCAAGCATAAAATGCCGTAAAAACCGCCTTCTGGAACCGATTTGGGCGGCGTCCGGTCTGGCCCCCGGGAACGTCAGGTAATGTGGTCGAGAGAGTACACGAGCCGGCGAGCGGGGCGGCCAGGGTGCTTTTGCCGTAGAATGTCCGCCTTGTTTCATTTTGGCGACCCCAGATGGCGAAATCCGCATCGAAAGACAGCGCAGCGGACGTTGCAGCGGCGTCTCAGACAGCCGCCGCTGAAGCCCTGCCCGAGAGCTACGAAGCCGCTCTGGCGGAACTCGACGCGCTGGTGGCGCGCATGGAAGGCGGCAGCTTGAGCCTCGAGGAATCGCTGGGCGCGTACCGCCGCGGCGCGGTGCTGGTGAAGTTCTGCCAGCAGCAGCTCGAAAAGGTTGAACAACAGGTGCGCGTGCTCGACGGCGAGACGCTTCGGCCCGTGCCCCTCAATACGACATCCGCAAACGGCGGAGACGACGATCTATGAATTTTGACCAATGGACCCGGACGGTGCTCGACCGGGTCGAGAGCGCGCTCGATCACTATTTGCCGGCTGCCGATGTGCAGCCCGCGCCCCTGCATGACGCGATGCGTTATGCCGTGCTGGGCGGCGGCAAGCGCGTGCGCCCGCTCCTGTGCCACGCCGCTGGCGAACTTACCAACGCCACGCCGGAAGCGCTCGACGCCGCCGCCTGCGCGCTGGAGATGATCCACGTCTACTCGCTGGTGCACGACGACATGCCGTGCATGGACGACGACGACATGCGCCGCGGCAAACCGACGGTACACGTCAAATATGACGAACCGACGGCGCTGCTGGTGGGCGACGCACTGCAATCGCAGGCGTTCGTCGCGCTGACTTCCGACGTTCTGGATGCGCCGCGCCAGGCCGCGCTCGTGCGCGAACTCGCGCTGGCAAGCGGCTCGATCGGCATGGCCGGCGGCCAGGCGATCGACCTCGCGAGCGTGGGCCATTCGCTCACGCGCGAACAGCTCGAAACCATGCACCGCCTGAAGACCGGCGCGCTGCTGCGTGCCGCGGTGCGCATGGGCGCAGTGGCGGGCGACAAGCCTTCCGCTGAGACCCTCGCCGCGCTGGACAAGTACGCGGCGGCTGTGGGCCTCGCGTTCCAGGTGGTGGACGATATTCTCGACGTGACCGCCGACTCGGCGACTCTGGGCAAGACCGCTGGCAAGGACGCGAAGGACGGCAAGCCGACCTACGTGTCGATCATCGGTCTGGATGCCTCGCGTGCCCTCGCGCAGCAGTTGCGCGCCGACGCACACGCGGCACTCGAACCGTTCGGCGCGCGCGCCCAGCGCCTCGCCGAACTCGCTGACCTGGTCGTGAACCGGGTTAGCTGATTGCGCCAACCCGCCCGCGCGCATGAACGGGAAGTAATGCGTGACAGAAGTGCGGGAGCGCCCGATTTCCTACAATGGAACGACGATGTACGACTTGCTGAAAACCATTGACGACCCGGCGGATTTGCGCCGCCTCGATCGCCGCCAGTTGCAACCGCTTGCCGACGAACTGCGTGCCTTCGTTCTCGACAGCGTGTCGCAAACGGGCGGCCACCTGTCGTCCAACCTCGGCACGGTCGAACTGACGATCGCGCTGCATTACGTGTTCGACACGCCGCGCGATCGTATCGTCTGGGACGTGGGCCATCAGACCTATCCCCACAAGATCCTGACGGGCCGCCGCGACCAGATGTCCACGCTGCGTCAGCTCGGCGGCATTTCCGGTTTCCCGAAGCGGGACGAATCGGAATACGACACCTTCGGCACTGCGCACTCGAGCACGTCGATTTCGGCGGCGCTCGGCATGGCCGTCGCGAGCAAGCTCAAGGGCGATAACGCCATGGGCATCGCCGTGATCGGCGACGGCGCGATGACGGCCGGCATGGCCTTCGAGGCACTGAACAACGGCGGCGTCGAAGACGACGTGCCGCTGCTGGTGATCCTCAACGACAACGACATGTCGATCTCGCCGCCGGTCGGCGCACTGAACCGTCACCTCGCGCGCCTGATGTCGGGCCGCTTCTACGCCGCCGCACGTGCGGGCGTGGAACGCGTGCTGCGCCATGCGCCGCCGGTGCTCGATCTCGCCCGCAAGCTCGAAGAGCACGCGAAGGGCATGATCGTGCCGGCCACGCTGTTCGAGGAGTTCGGCTTCAACTACATCGGGCCGATCGACGGTCACGATCTGGATTCGCTGATCCCCACGCTGCAGAACATCAAGGAACTGCGCGGTCCGCAATTCCTGCACGTGGTGACGAAGAAAGGCCAGGGCTACAAGCTCGCCGAAGCCGATCCCGTGCTCTACCACGGTCCCGGCAAGTTCAACCCGGCCGAAGGCATCAAGCCGTCCACGACGCCTGCCAAGAAGACCTACACGCAAGTGTTCGGCGAATGGCTGTGCGATGCGGCGGAACTCGATTCGCGCGTGGTCGGCATCACGCCGGCAATGCGCGAAGGTTCGGGCATGGTCGAATTCGAAAAGCGTTTCCCGGATCGTTACTTCGACGTGGGCATCGCCGAGCAGCACGCGGTGACGTTCGCAGGCGGTCTTGCAGCCGAAGGCATGAAGCCGGTGGTTGCGATCTATTCGACCTTCCTGCAACGCGGCTATGACCAGCTGATCCACGACGTGGCGCTGCAGAACCTGCCGGTTGTGTTCGCGATCGACCGCGCGGGTCTGGTTGGCGCGGACGGTGCGACGCACGCGGGCGCGTACGATCTCGCCTTCATGCGCTGCATCCCGAAGATGATGATCATGGCGGCGTCGGACGAAAACGAATGCCGTCAGATGCTCTACACGGCGCTCCAGCAGGACTGCCCGACTGCCGTGCGTTACCCGCGCGGTGCGGGCACGGGCGTGGCGACCGTCAAGCAGATGGCCGCGCTGCCGGTGGGCAAGGGCGAAGTGCGCCGCGAAAGCCAGGCACCGGCGGGCAAGCGCGTGGCGATCCTCGCGTTCGGCACGATGGTGGCGCCGTCGCTGGCTGCTGCGGAACAACTGGACGCCACCGTGGCGAACATGCGTTTCGTGAAGCCGGTCGACGCGGAGCTGATCAAGCAGCTCGCCGAAACCCACGATTACCTCGTGACCGTCGAAGAAGGCTGCATCATGGGCGGCGCGGGTTCGGCCTGCGTGGAATCCCTGCTTGAAAGTGGGGTTATCAAGCCCGTACTACAATTGGGCCTCCCCGACACCTTCATCGATCACGGCGATCCGGCGAAGCTGCTCGCGGGCGTCGGCCTCGACGCGGCAGGCATCGCGAAGTCGATTCGCGAGCGCTTCCTCGATGGCGCGGCGAACGCGTCGGGCAAGTCGGTGATGCGCGTCGCGTAAGCGTGTGCGTTAGCCGGGCAGCCTGAGCTGCGCTTGCGATGAGTGTCTCCAATGGAGACACAATGCAGCGCAGCCGCCCATACACCTTGAACCGTCGGAAAGGGTTCGCGCCCTGTTCCGCCAGCCAGCGCCGGCTCATGCCGGCGCTTGCCATTTGCGCGCCACGTTTGGCGCGACTTGAGGATAAGAACATGAATCAGATGAACCCGGCTTTCGTGATGCCGGACGTCCAGAGCTCCGTCGATACCCGCCAGATCCCGATCCAGCGCGTGGGCGTGAAAGGCGTGCGCCATCCGCTCACCGTGAAGACGGGCACGGGCGACGTCCAGCCGAGCGTCGGCACCTGGAACCTCGACGTTCATCTGCCGGCAGACCAGAAGGGCACGCATATGTCGCGCTTCGTGGCGCTGCTCGAAGAGAACAAGACGCCGCTCGAACCGGCGACGTTCCGCGCGATGCTGGCCGCGATGCTCGCGAAGCTCGAATCGCAGGCGGGCCGTATCGAAGTGTCGTTCCCGTATTTCGTGAAGAAGGTCGCGCCGGTGTCGGGCGTGGAAAGTCTGCTGGACTACGAAGTGACGCTCACCGGCGATGTGCGCGACGGCGCGACGCGCCTGTTCCTCAAGGTGCTGGTGCCGGTGACGAGCCTGTGCCCGTGCTCGAAGAAGATTTCGCAGTACGGCGCGCACAATCAACGCTCGCACGTGACGATGGATGTCGAGTTCGACGGCGATCTGCCGGTGGAAGAACTGATCGTCATCGCCGAGCAGGAAGCCTCGTGCGAACTGTGGGGCCTGCTCAAGCGCCCGGACGAAAAGTTCGTGACGGAGCGCGCCTACGAGAATCCGAAGTTCGTGGAAGATCTCGTGCGCGACGTGGCCGTGCGCCTGAACGCCGATGCGCGAGTGATCGCCTATACGCTCGAAGCCGAAAACTTCGAGTCGATTCACAATCACAGCGCCTATGCGGTGATCGAGCACGACAAGCGCGCTGCTTGACCACAGCACGCCTGAAGTAAAAAAGCCGCCTTTTCAGGCGGCTTTTTCATTGGCGCTGGCTCGGCGTTACTGCTGCGCCAGCGACGTCAGATCCCAGCGCGGCTTGACCGTGAAGGCGTAATCGTGCGTCGCCTGATCGGGCCAGCGTTGCAGACGCAGCGCGCCCGCGAGCGCGATCATCGCGCCGTTGTCGGTACACAGCGAAAGATCGGGGTAGTGCACTTCGAAGCCGCGCTTTTGCGCCGCCGCCGACAGTTTCTCGCGCAACTGCTTGTTCGCGCCCACGCCGCCCGCCACCACCAGCCGCTTCATCTTCGTCTTCTTGAGCGCGGCCAGCGACTTCGCGGCCAGCACATCGACAGCGGCATCGACGAAACCGCGTGCGATATCGGCTTTGTCCTGTTCGCAGATGTTCGGCCCGAGCTTCTTCACGTGGGTGAGCACAGCCGTTTTCAGGCCGCTGAAGCTGAAGTCCAGATCGCCCGAATGCAGCATCGGACGCGGCAGTTGGATGGCGCCCGGCGTGCCGAATTCGGCCAGACGCGACACTTCCGGTCCGCCCGGATAACCGAGGCCCAGCAGCTTGGCGGTCTTGTCGAAGGCTTCGCCGGCGGCGTCGTCGAGCGTTTCGCCGAGGGTCTCGTAGACGCCTACGTCGGTTACGCGCATCAACTGGGTATGGCCGCCCGACACAAGCAGCGCAACGAACGGGAACGGCGGCGGTGCATCCACCAGCAGCGGCGAAAGCAGATGCCCTTCCAGGTGATGGAT
>NZ_DASZJJ010000069.1:0-47523 GCF_035948235.1 Paraburkholderia sp.
CGCGCCGTCGCGTGGGCGAGCGGCTCGTCGCGGGCGGTGCGGATCGTGTCGAGCGCGTGCTAGACGCGCAGGATATCGACGCTCAGAACGCACTCGCCAATACGCTTTTCCACGGTGCGGAGCTGCGCGACCAGGGCTGGATTTCGGTGACGCTGCAGGGCTACGACTACCCCTCGGCTGGACGCTGCCCGGCGCTGGCGCTTGACGGCCTGTGCACGCTGCACGACGAGGGCAAACCCGCGCGCTGCACCGCCGTGCCGCTCGATCCGCTCGTGCCGGACCGCTGGCAGACGGTCGCGTTGGGCGCGCGGCGCGAAGGCGTGCGCGCGCTTGGTGCCGACTGCATTCGCGACGGGCTGGAGAAAGACGCCACGCCGCTGATCGATGGCGCACGCATTATCGATACGGCCGCGTTGGAGCGCGATCGCGCCGCGCTGGTGTTCGAGCGCAGGCTTTGGCGCGACGCGGTGGCTGCCGCGCTCGCAGCAGCCCCAGGCGCGCTTGCGGCTCTCAAGCCGGGCGGCCGCCTCACCATCGCGCCCGTGCCCGCGCTGCTGGCCGTGGCGCGGGTTTCGCCTGCCTGCCATGCGGCGGCGATCGACGTGACCCGCCAGCAACGCGCACTAATCGACGCCTATGTGAGCGCCGCGCTCGCCCGCCGCCGCCCCGACGAACGCGCCCTCACCCAGGAGCTGCGCGGCTTCGCACAGGCGCATGCACGCGCCTTCGACGAACTTTCACGCTCGCCCGCGTCAGCGGCACAACACGACCCCGCTTTCGCACGCGAAGTCGAAAACTGGCTCGGCTTGAGCTAGTCGCCCGGCCAAATTCCGGGCGAACGCCCCCGCCGCCCTTCGCGCCAGAAGGGTAAATACCGACAAAATCCCTTCGCGCCAGAAAGCAACCAGAAGGGCAGCCTTTCTTATACTGGCGACCAATCCCAGACTACCGGCCGCCCGCCTCGGGCCGCCGCAGCGCCGTCCATTACAAGGAGACACGCCCCCATGCCTTTTCGCGCCCAGCATCCCGGTCGCGCCCTGCTGCTCTGCCTCGCGCTTGGAGCGGCGGCGGCGGGCATCGGTGCGCCGGTATGGGCGCAGCCGGGGCAGGCCGCACCTGAGGCGGTTCCGCCGATCCGGCTGATGATGGGCGGCATGTCCAAGATCGTCTATCTGCCGGCCGTGCTGGCCGCGCGGCTGGGCTATTTCCGCGATGAAGGGCTCGATGTCCAGGTCGTCTCCGGCCCTGCGGGCATCGACACCTCCACGGAGCTGATCGCGGGCGCCATCGAGGGCGCAGTCGGCTTTTACGATCACACGCTCGATCTGCAAAGCCGTGGCCAGGATGTGCTCTCCGTCGTGGTATTCCAGCGCGCGCTGGGTCTGGCCGAACTGGCTTCGACGCGCGCCGAAGGCGGCCGCGCGCTGGCGCGTTCGGGATCGATGCGCGACGCCAAGGGTCGGCGTCTGGGTGTGACGGGCTTCGGCTCCTCCACCTGGGTGGTCACACGTTATCTGGCAGCAGGCGCGGGCGTCGCGCCCGGCGACTACACGATCGTGCCGCTCGCCACCGACACGCGCTTTATCGAGGCCATCGAACAAGGCAGCATCGACGCGGGCATGGTCGAGGAACCTACCGCCACGCGCCTGCTCTCGAGCGGCGCAGCGCAGATGGTCGCCGACATGCGCAGCGTCGAAGGCTCGCAGCGCTGGCTGGGCGGCCCGTATGCGGGCGCGTGCCTGTACATGCGGCGCGGCTGGGTGGACGCCCATCCGCACGAAACCGCACAACTCGTGCATGCGCTGGTGCGCGCGCTGCGCTACCTCGACACGCATTCCGCCCAGGCCATCGCCGCTACGCTGCCGCCCGAACTCACCGGCGCCGACCGCGCGGGCTATGTGCAGGCGCTCGCCGCGGCGCAGCCGGCGTTCTCGCGCGACGGCCAGATGCCCGAAGGCGCGCCGCAAACCGTGCTGCGCGTGCTGATCGCAGCCGGCTCGGGCGTGGCGGCGCGGCACATCGATCTCGCGAAAACCTATACCAATACCTTCGTCACGGGCGCGCAATCCGATGCGCCCAAGGGCGCGCCGTAGCAGACGCGGCCCGATTCCAGCCGAACCTGAAAACACCGAATGCAGCCACAAGGCGGGCGGTCCAGCGAACCGCTGCGGACCCGCTCGTCTCTCATCAAAGGATGTCCACCATGTCTACTGCCATCAACGCCGCACCGGGCGATTCGAAAGCGCGCACCGTGTTCCGCGCGGTCAGCGGCAACTTCCTCGAAATGTACGACTTCATGGTGTACGGCTATTACGCCGCCGCCATCGGCGCCGCGTACTTTCCGGCCGGCAACGAGTTCGTTTCGCTGATGCTCGCGTTTTCCGTGTTCGGCGCGGGCTTCCTGATGCGCCCGCTCGGCGCGATCGTGCTGGGCGCCTACATGGACCGCCACGGCCGCCGCAAGGGCCTCATCATGTCGCTCACGCTGATGGCGATCGGCACGATGTGCGTGGCCTTCGTGCCTGGCTACGCCACCATCGGCCTGCTGGCTCCGGCGCTCGTGCTGGTCGGCCGTCTGCTGCAGGGTTTCTCGGCAGGGGCGGAACTGGGCGGCGTGTCGGTGTATCTCGCCGAAATCGCCACCAAGGGCAATCGCGGTTTCTTCTGCGCGTGGCAGTCGGCCAGCCAGCAGGTGGCCGTGGTGTTCGCGGCGGCGCTTGGCGTGCTGCTCAACAGCGTGGTGCCCGCGCACGAGATGACGAGCTGGGGCTGGCGCGTGCCGTTCGTGATCGGCTGTCTGATCGTGCCCTTCCTGCTCTACATCCGCCGCACGCTGCGCGAAACCGACGAATTCGAAGCGCGCCGCCATCACCCTAGCCTGCGCGAAATCACCCGCGCGATCGTCGCCAACTACGGCATCGTGCTGGCAGGCATGGGCCTCGTCATCATGACGACGACCTCGTTCTACCTGATCACGGCCTACACCCCCACCTTCGGCAAGGTCGAACTCAAGCTCAGCTCGCTCGACGCGCTGCTGGTGACGGTGTGCGTGGGCGTCTCGAACTTCATCTGGCTGCCGATCGCTGGCGCCGTGTCGGACCGCCTCGGCCGCGCGCCGGTGCTGATCGCCTGCACCGTGCTCACCGTGTTCACGGCTTACCCGGCGATGCAGTGGCTGGTGGGCGCGCCATCGTTCGCCACGCTGCTGGTGGTCGAGCTGTGGCTTTCGACGCTCTATGCGTGGTACAACGGTGCGATGGTCGTCGCGCTGACCGAACTGATGCCGGTGCATGTGCGCACCACGGGCTTCTCCATGGCTTACAGCCTCGCGACGCTGGTGGGCGGTTTCACGCCCGCCATCTCCACCTGGCTGATCCACACGACCGGCGACAAGGCCGCGCCCGGTGCCTGGATGAGCGTCGCCGCCGTATGCGGCATGGTGGCGACCCTGTTCCTGTACCGCTCGAAGGCCACCCGCGAGCAGTACAAGACGGCCTGACCGTTCCCCAGTCAACCCGCTTGAATCCGCATGAGACTGCTGCTCGTCGAAGACAACGAACAACTCGCGCACTGGCTCGTGCGCACGCTGAGCGATGACGGCTTCATGATCGATCACGTCGGCGACGGCGAAGCCGCGGAAGATGCGCTGCGCGCCTCGACCTACGACGTGGTGCTGCTCGACCTCAACCTGCCACGCATGTCCGGCAAGGCGCTGCTGCGCCGCATGCGTGGGCGCGGCGACGCCACGCCCGTGCTGATCCTCACCGCCACGGGCGCGATCGACGAAAAAGTGGTGTGCCTGGGCGCGGGCGCCGACGACTACATCGTCAAGCCCTTCGACGCGCGCGAGCTGGTGGCGCGCGTCAAGGTGCTGGCGCGCCGCCAGGCGCCCTCGCGCTCGAACCGCATCCGCTGCGGCAACCTCCTCTACGACATGGACAGCCGCCGCTTCTACGTCGAAGAGGACGCGCTCACGCTCACGCCGCGCGAACATACCGTGCTGGAAACGCTGATCCTGCGCGCGAAAAAGACCGTATCGAAGGCCACGCTCGCGGAATCCGTGAGCGACGCCGATGCGCCCACCAGCGAGGACGCCATCGAAATCTACGTCTCGCGCCTGCGCAAGAAGCTCGAAAAGAGCACGGCGACCATCATCACGCTGCGCGGCCTCGGCTATCTGCTCGAAGATGCCGAAGCGGACGAATAAGCCCTCCCTGGCCCACTCCACCGGCCACCCACCAGGCGCCGGCCGCCCATGAGGCCCACCAATAGCCTGCGCGTACGCCTGCTGCTGTGGCTCGTGCTGCCGATGACCGTGTTCATCGCAGCGGCCGGGCTGATCACGCGCGGCAACGCGTGGCGCACGGCGAACCTGCTGCAGGACGATGCGCTGCTGTCGGCGGCGCGCGTGATGGCGGGCGACATCGGCTGGGAAGGCAATGCGCTGAGCGCGTCGATTTCGCCGAGCGCGATCGAGATCCTGCGCACGCCGCACCGCGATCAGGTGTTCTTCCGCGTGCAGGAAATCGGCGGCCCCATCATCGCGGGCACCTCGGATTTTCCGCAGCACGTGCCCGCTACCTCGCCGCAGTGGTACGACGCCCAGGTCAACGGCACGCCCATCCGCGCCGTCTCGCTGATCCGGCCGATGTACGACGCTGGCACGACGCGCCGCGTGATCGTCTCGGTCGGTCGCACACTGGACGAGCGCGACGCCATGGCGGGCGCGCTCTGGCGCCCGCAGATGTTCTATTTCGCGGGCATCGTCACGGCGGCGGTGATCCTGGTGTGCGTTGGCCTCACACTCGAACTGCGCCCGATCACGCGGCTGGCGCGCGGGCTGCCGCAGCGCGTGCGCACGTCCTCGCGCATGGCCTCCGTGCGTATCGACGTGGAGCCGCTGCGCACCGAACTACGGCCCATCGTTAGCGCGTTCAACGCCTGCCTCGATCTGATCGAGCGGCAGACGGCCATGCAGCGCCGCTTTATCGCCGATGCCGCGCATCAGTTGCGCACGCCGCTCACGCTGCTCGGCACACAGTTGCAGTACGCGCGCCGCCAGCAGGACCCCGAACGGCTGCACGAAACGCTCACGGCGATGCATCAGAGCAACCGCTCGCTCGTCGGGCTCACCAACCAGTTGCTCACGCTCGCGCAGGCGGAATCGGCGGATTACACGCAGTTCGAAGGGGTGAGCGTGGATATGCGCGCAGTCGCCACCGGCGTGATCGAACAACTCGCGCTGCTCGCGCAGCGCCGCCGCGTGGAACTGGTCGCCACGCTCGCGCCGCGCGCCGAGGTGATCGGCAACGAGCAACTGCTTTCGGTGCTGGTGTTCAATCTCGTCGATAACGCCATCCGCTATTCGCCCGAAGGCGGCACGGTGGCGGTGACGCTCACTGCCGGCGAGCACGCGAGCGTGCTGAGCGTGGCCGACGAAGGCGCGGGTATCGCCGACGCCCTGCGCGACAAGGTGTTCGAACCGTTCTTCCGCGCTTCGACCTTGCCGGGCAGCGGTCTGGGCCTTGCGATCGTGCGTGAGATCGCCCGCGCGCACGGCGCGGAGGTCCGGCTCGAACACGGCGCGCAAGGCCGCGGCACCGTGGCCGTGGTGGAGTTTGCGCAGCGCTGACAACCCGCGTTGCGCGCGTACTGCCGCACTTTCCCGACTGCCTTTCCGCCGCTTACCAACGCCCCCTGGACGCGCGCGATCGACATACGATGGCGCCAGACCAAATCTGTACCGATCAATACTCGGGGGCATTACATGACAATCAGCGTGGCCGCCGGCTCGAACGGCGGCTCCACTTCGTTCTACGCGCTCTGGACGTCGAAGCAGAATCCCGACGATGCGTCAGGCGACACGCTGCAGACGTCCGACGACGGGTCATCGGGACTCGACAGCAACTCCAGCGCCGAACCGCTCGCGCAGGCCGTTGCGGCCGCATTGAACTCGCTCGGCACGGACAGCGATAGCAACAGCGGCGCGGACGACGAATTCAGCGACCTCTCCGACGCCCCCGCCACCGCCGCCGACAAACTCGCCGCGCTCCAGCAGTTCCTGGGCTCGCTGTTCCAGGCGGCGGCGCAACAAGGCGACACGGTGGGCACGGCGGCCCCGGGCGAAATGACGTATAGCGGCGATCTGGCCTCGGCGGTGTCGGGGCTCGCGCAATCGGCTGCAGCATCGAACAATGCGGACAGCGATCTGGCCGCAAGCTACGACAACCTGCTCGAAACGCTAGGGGTGAATTCGGACGATCCGCTGGACGACGCCGCGATGGACCTGCAGCAGTTTCTCTCCACGCTCGCGAGCAATCTGCAGGCGCAGGGCGCCTCGTCCGCGAGCGGGCTGTTCATCGATACTTCGGTTTGATTCTGGCGGGGGCGCAACATGCCCCGGCTTCACGATGTCTCGGTGGTACCTGTCGCGCCGGGCGGTTTCGCCGGCGCGTTTTTTTGCCTCTTCGCGTTGCCCCTTCGCGCTTAGCCCGGAATATCCGTCAACGCTTCCGGCGCCTGCGACGGATCGGGCACGAACACATAGCCCTTGCCGCGCACGGTGTGGATATAACGCGGCGCGGTCGGATCGTCCTCCACCACGCGGCGCAGTCGCCAGATCGGCACATCGAGACTGCGTTCGCGAAATTCGCGCGCGTCGCGATGCACGATGTCGTGGATCAGCGTGCGCGTGAGCACCTTGTAAGGGTGCGTGGCGAAGATCTTGAGCAGCGCGAATTCGCTTTCGCGCAGCGGGATGAGCGTCTGATCGCGCGAAAGCGTGCGCATCGTGAAGTCGAGTTCGAACGGGCCGAACTGATAGCGTGTACGCACTTCGGGCGCGCTCGCCGTCGACGGTCCGCGCCGGCGCAGGATGTTCTGGATGCGCACCAGCAGTTCCTGCGGATCGAAGGGCTTGGGCAGATAGTCGTCCGCACCCAGCGTCAGGCCGCGAATGCGGTCGGTCACGCTGCCGCGCGCGCTCACGAAGATCACGGGAATATCGTCGCCGGACGCGCGTAAGGCGGCAATGGCTTCGAGACCGTCGGTCTGCGGCATCATGATATCCAGCACGACGATCGAGGGCCGTTCGCGTTCGAGGCGGCGCAGCAGATGCTTGCCGTCGTGCAGGACCGCCGTATCGAATTGATGCGAGCGCAGGAAACGGCTCAGCAGATCGCGCACGACGGGATCGTCGTCGACGATAAGGACACAGGGCTTCATGCGCGAATTTTATAGCAGCGTCCGTGCCCGCATGAGGCCTGTTTCCTTACCCTTTCTTTCCTTGCGCGCGCAACTTTCAGCCGCAGAACGTCAGGCCGGACAGCAGCGCCAGCAGCGCGGCGGGCGTGAGCCAGCCCGCGAATGCCACGGCGCTCGACATGATCAGTAATACCGCGATTGTCGCCGCGAGCCACGCGCGTTTCATGCGGGCTGCGGTGCGAGCGCATGGGCGCGCACGACGCGCCGGTCGTCGATCGGCAGATGCAGCAGGGCCGACAGCACGCCGAGCCAGATCGACCCATACCACAGCCATGCATAGGAATGCGTAATATCGAATACCACGCTGCCAAGCCAGACGCCGAAAAAGCTGCCCAGCTGATGCCCGAAGAATACGAAGCCGAACAGCGTGGCGATATACCGCACGCCAAACACCTGCGAGACGATGCCGTTGGTGAGCGGCACGGTGCCAAGCCACGTCAGCCCCATCACGAAGGCAAAGCCATAGAGACTGGCTGGCGTGAGCGGCAGCGCGATGAAAAGCGCCATCGCGGCGGCGCGCGTGAGGTAGATGCCCGAAAGCAGATATTTGCGACGCAGAAAGCCGCCCGCATAGCCGCACAGAAAGGTACCCGCCGTGTTGGCCAGCGCGATGATCGCAAGCGCCGTGCTCGCCTCGCGCGCGCTCATGCCGCGATCGAGCAGATATGCAGGCAGATGCGCGCCGATAAAAGCCAACTGGAAGCCACATGCGAAGAAGCCCAGATTGAGCAGCCAGAAACCGCGATGCGCAAGCGCTTCCCGGATGGCGGCGCGCATCGTGTGGCCTGCATGATGCAGTGCGGCGTTGCCTGCAGGCCGGTCGCGCAGGCAGGCCGCCAGCGGCGCGCTCACGAGCATCACCACCGCCAGCACGCCGATGGCCGACGCCCAGCCAATCGAGCCGATCATCCCTTGCGCGAGCGGCACCATCCAGAACTGCCCCAGCCCGCCGATGGTGCCCGCCACGCCCAGTGCCCAGCCGCGTTTATCGGCGGGAAAGAGCCGTGAGAGCGCGCCATAGACCGCGCCGAACGCCGTGCCCGACAGCGCGATGCCGACCAGCACGCCCACGCCGAAGGTATAGACGCCCACCGACGCCGCGTGTGCCATCACCGCAAGACCCAGCGCATAGAGCAGCGCGCCCGCGAAAATCACCCGCGCCGAGCCGAAGCGGTCCGCGATCATGCCGGTGAGCGGCTGCGCAAAGCCCCATAGGAGGTTCTGCAGCGCGAGCGCGAGGCCAAAGGTCTCGCGCGGCCAGCCCCGGTCCAGCGTCACCGGCAGGAGAAACAGGCCCTGCACATTGCGCACGCCCAGCGCCGCGCCCATCACGACGCCGCCCGCCACGACCAGCAGCCAGCGCTGCCGCCATACGTCTTCCGCTTGCCTCACCGCTGTCTCCTCGACGCTTGTCGCGACACGACTGGTCGCCGTGTACGCAGTAGAGCGCGCGCGAGGTGAACCGCTCAAGTGAGTTTTTGGCGGGCTTCGCATGATGCCGGCGCATGCGAATGCTAATTCAACGCAGCGTCAGGCCGAACGCGCCTCGTCGAGGATCCAGTCCACCACGGCGCTCACGTCGGCGCGCGGCGCGGCATCGGCCTGATGGAGCCAGTAGGCATAGCCGGTCGGCTCCGGTGGCCGCGCTGCGCCCGGCTCGCGGATCGCCACGAGCCGCCCGTCCGCCAGCATCGGCCCGACCAGCGCGAGACGGCCCAGCGCAATGCCGCGCCCCGCGAGCGCGGCCTGAATCACCTGGTCGTAGCGGTTAAAGCGCAGCACGCCGCGTGCGGGTTGCCCTTCGAGGCCGAGCGCACCCAGATGGTCGGGCCAGCGCAGCATCGGGCGGCGCGGGCCGTCGAATTCGAGCAGCACGTGACGCGCGAGCGTAGCCGCGTCGAGCGTCGCCACGCCGAGCGACGGATGCGCGACCGGCAGCACGTATTCCTCGTACAGCCGGTGCGCCGTGGCGAACCCGCCAGCCGAGGCGTTGGCAGGCGCGTAACGCAGGGCGAGATCGATGCCTTCGGCGCGCAGGTCGAGCACCTTGTCGGTAGCAGCCACGCGCAGGTCGATTTCGGGATGTCGATCCTGCAGCGCGCCCAGACGCGGCAGCAGCCAGAGCCCGGCCACGCCCAGGCTTGCCGTGATCGTCACGGGCTGGCGCACGCGCGGCTGCATCAGCGCATCGACGACATCCTGGAGTTGCGCGACCGCGCCTTCGGCGGCGCGGAAGAGGCACTCGCCTTCGGGCGTGAAGGTAATCGAGCGGTAGCCGCGATTGAGCAGCCGCACGCCCAGTTGCGTCTCCAGCGCATTGACCTGACGGCTCACGGCGGACTGTGTGAGGCAAAGATCCTCGGCGGCGAGCGTGATGCTCATGCGCCGCCCCACCGCGACGAAGCCGCGGATGAAATCGAGCGACGGCAGCTTGACGAGCGGAACTGACATGCGCGGTCCTCATGCGAACAATGCACGAAGATTGATTGAGCGCGGCGCGCAGGTCAAGTTCAATGGCAGGTGGCCTCATCTCCCCCGCACTCACATGACCTCATCGCAGACCGTCGCACCGCTATCGCTGCTCGCCGACGACGGCTTCACGCTCGGCGGCTTCGTCTGGCGGCGTCACAACCGCACCGTCGATGGCGCACCGCGCCCGCTCGTGATCGTCAACGCCGCGACTTCCGTGCGCTGCCGCTATTACTTTCGCTTCGCCGGCTGGCTGCATCGGCATGGCTGGGATGTCGTCGTGTACGACTATCGCGGTATCGGCGAATCGCGGCCTGCACGGCTGACCGGATTCGACGCCACCTGGCTCGACTGGGGCGTGCGCGATTTCGAAGCCGTGCTGCGTCATGCGGGCGAGGCGTTTCCCGGTCAGCCGATCGACGTGGTGGCGCATAGCATCGGCGGCTTCGTGACGGGGCTTGCGCCCTCGGGCGCGCGGATTCGCCGGGTGTTCACGGTCAGCGCGCAGTACGCGCACTGGCGCGACTACGCAGCGCGCAGCCGCCTGCCGATGCTGCTCAAATGGCATGTGGTCATGCCCGCGCTTGCGAGCTTGTACGGCTACTTTCCGGCGAAACGGCTGGGCTGGATGGAGGACACGCCGCGCGGCGTCGCGCTGGCGTGGAGCCGCAGCCGCGCGCGCTTCGAGGACACTTACGTGCGCGCGCCCATCGCGCGTGCCGCTGGCGAGCGCGCGGCGCTGGTCGAGCGCTTTGCGGCATTCGCCGCGCCAATCCTCGCCGTGAGCGTCACCGACGATCCCTTCGGCACCGTACCCGCCATCGAACGCCTGCTGAGCTACTTCACGCGCGCGCCGCGCACGCATCTGCGCATCGCGCCCGCGCAGATCGGCGTAAAAGAGATCGGGCATTTCGCGTTTTTCCATAGCCGCTTCGAAAACCACCTCTGGCCGCTCGCGTTGCACTGGCTGCGCACGGGCACGCTTGCGCCGCAAACACCCGGTGCTGTGATCTCCGCGCGCAACCTCCATGTCGATGTACCCGAGCACGCCACACAGTGAAATAGATCGATCGTTCTTTTTGAGAAAAATTCTGCTATCGTGCGTGGGCAGCGACCCTCCGAGGAGCCTTCATGAGCGCATCATTCGCCCACCGTTACGCGTACACCAACGGTATCCGCATGCACTACGTCGAGCACGGCGAAGGTCCGCTCGTGCTGCTCTGCCACGGCTGGCCCGAGTCCTGGTACTCGTGGCGCCACCAGATCGAGGCCATCGCGGCCGCCGGCTACCGCGTGGTGGCGCCCGACCAGCGCGGTTATGGCGACACCGAGGTGCCGCTCGAGACCGCTTCCTACGACATCCTCAATCTCACCGGCGACCTGGTTGGCCTCGTGCATGCGCTCGGCGAAACGCGTGCGATCCTGGCCGGGCACGACTGGGGCTCCATCGTCGCGGCCACGTCGGCGCTGCTGCGCCCCGATATGTTCCGCGCGCTCGCCTTGCTGAGCGTGCCGTATCTGCCGCGCTCGCGCGTGCGCCCGGCTGCGTATTTCCAGACTCACACGCTGGAGAAGCATTTCTATCAGGACTATTTCCAGCCGCCGGGCCGCGTCGAGCGCGAACTTGAGGAAAACATCCGTCAGTCGCTGCTGGGCATTTACTACACGGCGGGTGGCGAGAGCCGGAGGCATCCGGAACATCGGCGCAAAGGTTTTATCGGCTTTGAAAAGAACCTGCGTTTTGTCGATAGCCTCGCGTATCCGGATACGCTGCCGGGCTGGTTGTCCGCGACGGATCTCGACACCTTCGCCGCGCAGTTTGCGAAGAGCGGTTTTCGCGGGCCGATCGACTGGTATCGCAATCTCGACCGCAACTGGGCGCTCACGCCGTTTCTGGACGGCGCGCGCATCCAGCAGCCCACGCTCTTCGTCGCGGGCGAGCAGGACGGCGTTATTCACATGATGGCGAAGGCTTACGAGCAGTTGCAGGATCATGTGCCGCGTCTGACGAAGAAGGTTCTGTTGCCGGAGGCGGGGCACTGGATCCAGCAGGAACGGCCCGAGGAAGTGAATGCGCTGCTGCTGGAATTTTTGCGTGATCCGGCGGTGCGCGAGGGGCGGTGATGTTGGGGTGGGGTGAACGGCACGGGTAGCAAATGAAGGGGACGTTCGCGTCCCTTTTTTCATCGCCGGAGTGGTTGCATGAACGGGGTACACAAACGGGTTGCACAAACCGTAACATCACGATATAAATGCAAATCATTCTTATTTATGCCGCATGTATCAGCCGATCGGTAACGGTCAGCGGCGCGGGGAAAAGGGGTTTGCTCGATGTCCGCCGTCCTGATCGACGCGCAACAGCAGGTGCACGCGCTCTATCGCGACCATCACGGCTGGCTGCATAGCTGGCTGCGCCGCAAGCTGGGCGATGCCTTCGAGGCCGCCGATCTCGCCCACGACACCTTCCTGCGCATCCTCAGCGCGCACGACCGTCTGGGCGCACCCGATCTGCCGGAGCTTCGCGAGCCGCGCGCATATCTCACCACGGTCGCGCGCCGCGTGCTGCTCAACCACTACCGACGCCTATCGCTCGAACAGGCGTTTCTCGCGGCGCTCGCGCAACTGCCGGAACCGCAGGCGCCATCCGCCGAAGAACGCTTCGTGATCCTCGAAACGCTCCATGAAGTCGATGCCATGCTCGACAGTCTCGCGCCGAAGGTGCGCATGGCTTTCCTGCTCGCGCAGCTCGAAGGGCTGACCTATGCAGAGATCGCCGAACGCCTCCAGGTCAGCCTGCGCACCGTTAAACGCTACATGGCCGATGCGTTCGAAGCCTGCCTGATGATCGCGCTGTGAACGCACGCGCCGATCACCCCGCCGACGACGATCACCGTCCGCTGGAGCGCGCCGTGGCGCGCGCGGCGGCCGAATGGCTCGTGCGTCTGGCCGACAACCCCACGCCCGAGGATATCGACGCCTGCATGCGCTGGCGCGCCGCGCATCCGGAACACGCGCGCGCGTGGCGTCGCGCCGAACGGCTCAACGCGAAGTTCGACGTGCTGCCCGCGAAGGTGGGCATGTCCGCGCTCGCGCGCGCCGAGCGCGGCAAATCGCGTGCGGCAATCGATCAGTCACGCCGCCGCGCTGCGCTCAAAACCCTCAGTCTGCTGCTGGTGGCGGGGCCCACGGGCTGGCTCGCGTGGCGCACGACGCCGTGGCGCGTCTGGTGCGCCGACGCGCGCACGGGCACCGGCGAGCGCCGCACGCTGGTGCTCGCCGATGGCACGCGCCTCGACCTGAACACGGCCAGCGCAATCGACGTGGCGTTCGACGCCCGTGAACGACGCGTGCGCCTGGACGCAGGCGAGATCCTCGTGGAAACCGCACCCGATCCGCAAACGCCCGCGCGCCCCTTCATCGTGCAGACCGACGACGGGCGCCTCCGCGCGCTCGGCACGCGCTTTATCGTGCGCGATGTGCATGAGCTGGGCGGCGACAACGGCACGCAGGTGGCCGTATTCCACGGCGCGGTGGAAGTCACGCCCGCCGACGCGCCGCATCTCGCGCGAATTGTTAGCGCGGGCGAGCAGACGCGCTTCACGGCCACCAGCATCGATGCGCTCACAAGCGCCGATCCGCATGGCGCCGACTGGACGCGCGGCGTGCTGTTCGCGCAGCGCGTGCGCCTGGCGGATTTCCTCGACGAATTGAGCCGCTACCGGCCAGGCCTCGTGCGCTGCGATCCGGCGGTCGCAGATCTGCCGATTTCCGGCGCGTTCCAGCTCGCCGATACCGACAACATCCTCGCCGCGCTGCCCGAGACGCTGCCTGTGCGGGTGATCTGGCGTACGCGCTACTGGGTGACCGTGGTGCCGGGTTCTCAGCCTGAGCAAACAAGCGGCACGGCCTGAACTTTCTTCCTCCTTCGGCGCGCTTAAAAAAATTCGCGCGCCCGTGTCCCCTTTCCTGATTTCGCGTGTCAAGCACGTATCAACCGATTCAACACACACCGCCTGATCAGGAGTTTCCATGTCTGCACGCCGGCCCCGCCGCGCCATTCAATCCGTGGCGCGCCCCGCCGCCCGCCAGCGCTTTGCCATGTTCGCTTCACACAGCACAACCCGCAGCGCAACCCGCAGCGCCGCCGTCGCGCTGGCGCTGCGCGCCATTCCGGCCAGCCTCGCTTTGGGTAGCCTTTGCGCCACTCCGGCAGCGTTTGCCGCACAAGCCGCTTCAACCTCCGCCGCCGCCAGCAAGCCGTATAACGTGCCCGCTGGCCCGCTCGGCACCGCGCTCTCCGACTTCGCGGTGCAGGCGGGCGTGACGGTGCAACTCGATGCACGCCTCGTCGATGGACTCGCCAGTCCTGGCCTGCACGGCAGTTACTCGGTGGCCGACGGCTTCGGCAAGCTGCTGGCCGGCACGAAACTGGAAATCGCACAAAGCAGCACTGGCGTGTGGCTCGTGCGCCCGCGCGCAGTTGCAGCCGATACCCCCGCCGCCGATACCACACTGCCCGCCGTGAAGGTCGCTGCGCAAAACGACAGCCCTTACGGCCCGACCGAAGGCGTGGTCGCCAAATGGAGTTCGACGGGAACCAAGACCGGCACGCCCATCGTCGAAGCCCAGCAATCGATCTCCGTGGTCACGCGCGACCAGATGAACGAGCAGAACGCGCAGACGCTCAACGCGGCCGTGCGCTACGAAGCGGGCGTCACGACCGAAACGCGCGGCGGCGTCGCCACGCGTTACGACATGCTCAACATTCGCGGTTTCAGCGCCGACACTTACTGGAACGGCCTCAAGCAGATCCAGAACGGCATGTATTCGGTGCCGCAGGTCGATCCGTATCTGATGGACCGCATCGACGTGCTGCGCGGTCCGGTTTCCGTGCTCTACGGCCAGGCGAGCGCGGGCGGTCTGATCAACCAGGAGAGCAAGCTGCCGACCATGCAGCCGTACCACGAAGTGGGCGTCGAGTTCGGCAACGATCGCCATCAGCAGGCGACCATGGACTTCTCCGGCCCGATCGCCGGTGACCAGCACTACCTCTATCGCTTCACGGCGATCGGCCGCCAGGAAGACGGTCAGGTCGAAAGCACGCGCAACGAGCGCGTGGCCGTGGCGCCCTCGTTCACCTGGCGCCCCGACGACAAGACCACGCTTACGCTCTACGCGCTCTATCAGCGCGATCCGGCCAGCACTTCATATGGCAGCGTGCCCGCTGTCGGCAGCGTGCTGTTCAATCCGCTCGGCACGATTGGCCGCAGCTTCTATGACGGCGAGGCCAGCTTCGAGCGCTTTAGCCGCACCCAGGAAGCAGTGGGTTATCAGTTCGAGCACGCACTGGACAATACGTGGAAGGTGCGTTCGAACGCCCGCTACTATCACATCAGCCAGGACTACGCGAGCGTCTACGGAAGCGGCCTGGAAGACGACTACCGCACGCTCGACCGCAGTTCGATCGTCTCGAACGACGAGACAAATTCGTTTGCCATCGACAATCAGGTGGAAGGCAACTTCTCCACTGGCCCGGTCGATCACACGGTGCTTGCCGGTTTCGATTACCAGCACATGGCGACCAACTATGCGGTGGGCTACGGCAGCGCCCCCTCGATCGACGTGTTCAATCCCGTCTATGGCGCTGCCGTCGAATCGCCCGCACTCACGCGAACCCAGGCGAGCAGCAACCAGTACGGTGTGTACGCACAGGACCAGCTGCGCTACAAAAAGATGCTGGTGACGCTGGGCGTGCGCCAGGACTGGGCCAACACGGTCACCAACGGCATCACCGACAACACGCGCCAGTGGCAGAACGATCACGCCTTTACGTGGCGTGGCGGCATCAGCTATCTGTTCGATAACGGCATCGTGCCGTATTTCAGTTATTCGGAGTCCTTTGTTCCGCAGTCCGGCACCGACATCAACGGCAAGGCCTTCGATCCCGAGCGCGGCCGCCAGTACGAACTGGGCATCAAGTATCAGCCGAAGCATTACAACGCGCTGTTCACCGCGGCGATCTTCGATCTCACGCGCAAGAATCTGCTGACCACGGACGCCAACAATCCGAACTATTATTCCGAGGCGGGCGCAGCGCGCTCGCGCGGCGTGGAACTGGAAGCGAAAGTGAGCCTCACGCGCTCGCTCGATGTTTCCGCCAGCTACACGTACCTCAGTACGATTTACACGAAGGACAACAGCGGCCTGCAGGACAAGCACCTGGCCGCGATTCCGTCGAACCAGGCGTCGCTCTGGGCCTATTACACGATTCATGGCGGCCCGCTCGCGGGACTGTCGTTCGGCGGCGGCGGCCGTTATACGGGCGCGACCTATAGCACCGACAACAGCTTCCAGGTGCGCAGCTTCTTCCTGGTCGATGCGGCATTGCGCTATGACCTGGGTTACGCGATTCCGCGCTTGAAAGGCGCGGAGGTTTATGTCAACGCGCAGAATCTGTTGAACAAAACTTACGTGGCGTCGTGCTATTACGGCAACTACTGTGCGTATGGTTACGGCCGTCAGGTATTTGCAGGCTTGAATTACCGCTGGTAAATGCAATAGTCCATTGCGGATTATTTTCATGTTCACGCGTTATATGACACGGCTGTCATTTAACGCGCGAACAGCCCTGTTTTTACAGCCTCCGCGCCGCACCGCCCCACCTTCTGCACAGGCGTAAATCTCCTCTCCTCTCGCCGTTTTTTAAATTAGTTTTCATGTTGAGTGAGCGGCAACTTAAAACACCGATGCCGGGCCGGAACCGATAATTCCTTCCAGTTTCTGGACTGCGAGGAATGCACCATGCAAAAGCCGATGTCGGTCGAACTCATCAATGAATATGGCGAACACGCGGTCAGCGTGAACATCGACGGCCATGCCGCGCTGCTCGATACGGCCGATGTGGACGGCCTCATCGAAGAGCTGAGCAAACTGCGCGCGCAGATGCGGCCCGCCGTGCCCGAACAGCCTTTGCGCTCGCATCAGTACGTGCTCGAAATCGATCCGTGCTGGTACACCGAACGCAACCCGCTGTTTGATGGCGCGGTGGTGTTTCTGCGCCATACCGGCCTGGGCTGGGCCGGTTTCGCCATTCCCACCGAAAGCATGCAGCGCCTGAAAGACGCACTGAGCGCGCACGAAGCCGCCGCGCAGCGCGAGGCGCGCATTCCCATGCACGCGTTGCCGAATTAGGCATCGCGTGGCGCAGCGGAATAATCTGCCGCGCCAACCGTTCAACTCGTGAATCAGGACCCGCGCGCAGCACGAGCGGGCAAGCGCCGTCATGCGTGATCTTTCACGCGTGCGCTGAACCCGTTCGTCCCTTCCATTCAGGGCATGCTGCGCGCCGCCCTGAGCATTCTCGCCTTTACCGGCACGGACTCGCCACATGAACCAGCTACAAGCCATGCGCGTTTTCACGCGCGTTGTCGATCTGAGCAGCTTCAGCCTCGCGGGCAAACAACTCGGCATGTCCGCGGCAGCGGTCACGCGCAGCGTCGGCATGCTCGAAGCGCATCTGAACATGCGCCTGTTGAATCGCTCCACGCGCAGCCTCTCGCTGACCGAAGCGGGCCGACTCTATCTGGACGGCTGTCGCGCCGTCATCGACAAGCTCGACGAAGTGGAATCGGAACTCGTACGCGCCACGCGCGACCCGAGCGGCGTGCTGCGCATTGCCGCGCCCTCGGTGTTCGCCAGCGGCGCGCTGAGCACGCTGCTGGGCGCGTATCGCGGCGTGAATCCGCGCGTGGATTTCGATGTGACCGCTTACGACAGCCACATCGACATGATCGAAGGCGGTTTCGACGTGTGCTTCGCCACCGACCGCCAGCAGGTCAACGCGTCGCTCGTAAGCCGCAAGCTCACCTCGGTGAAGGAACTGGTCGTCGCCACGCCCGCCTATCTCTCGCGCAAGGGCATGCCGCGCGCGCCCGCCGATCTCGCGCAGCACGATCTGCTCGCGGTCTCGGATGCGCCGCGTAGCTGGGAATTCGCCAATGCCGAAGGCGTGCAGCGCGTGAGCGTCAACGGCCCGCTCACGGCCAGTGGCTACGCCACCGTGCGCGCAGCAGCGCTGGCCGATATGGGTGTGGCGCTATTGCCGCTGCCGCTCGTCGCCGACGATATCGCGCGCGGCGTGCTGTTGCCCGTGCTCAACGCGTATGACGTGAACGGCGGCATGCAGCATGTCTCGATCGTTTACTCGGGCCGCAATTACCTCACGATGAAAGTGCGCAGCTTTATCGACTTCGCAGTCGAACAGTTCCGCTCGCATCCCTCGCAGACGCACCACATTCCCGCAGCGCACGCGATGCCGCATACGTTGCGCGCCGTGGCGCAGTTTGCCGCCTGATTTGCCGCGTGATCATCCAGTCACGACACATCGAAAACCATGCCCAGAATATTGACCATCGAAGACGACGCCGTGACGGAACAGAGCGTCGTCCCCACCCTTGCCTCGACGGGCTTTACCGTCGATGTCGCGCGCTCCGGCCGTGAAGGCATCGCCATGGTGATGGCCGGCGACTACGACGTGGTCGCCCTTGAGCGCCGCCTGCCCGATCTCGACGGCCTCACCATCGTCACCACCATGCGCGGCGTAGGCATCGAAACGCCGGTGATCGTCATGAGTTCCACCACGGGCGTCGAAGAACGCATTCAGGGCCTGCGTGCCGGTTGCGACGATTACCTCACGCGGCCTTTTTCGATCGATGAGATGTCCGCGCGCGTGGAAGCGCTCGTGCGCCGCCGCACGCGTCCGGTCGCGGCTGAAACCGTGTTGCGTGTAGGACCGATCGAACTCGATCTGGTCAAGCGCAAGCTCACCTGCCGCGACAAGCTGCTGCGCCTGCGCCCCACCGAATTGCGCGTGCTCGAATTCATGATGCGCCACGCGGGCCAGGTGCTCACGCGCACGATGATTTTTGAAGGCGTTTGGGGCGGGCGTTTCGATCCCGGCACCAACCTCGTGGATGTGCACGTTGGCAGGCTGCGCAATCGCGTGGATACGCCCGGAGAGCCTTCACTGATTCGCACGATACGCGGCTCGGGTTATCTGCTGGGTTGAACAATTGAATGCAATAGCGAATAAAAGTTTTTATTCGGAATTTCGTTGTCCTTTTTGTTAAAAAAACCAGTCGATAAATAAAACTTCTTTCATCTGTCTGGTTGCTGGACGTTACACCCCGCCCGCCACAATACCGGCGTCGGTTCCTCCGTAGTTTCCCGTACTTTCCTCGCTTTTTTCGCGCTATTTTGGCGCACCAGTACGCGACGGGAACCGGCGCCGATGTTCTGAACGGAGCCCCTTCTGATGCTGAAAATCGTCCGGCTGGCCTTGAACCGACCGTACACGTTCATCGTGCTGGCCCTCTTGATCCTGATCGCTGGCCCGCTCGCTGCGTTACGCACGCCAACCGATATCTTTCCGGATATCCGAATTCCCGTGATCAGCGTGGTGTGGAATTACGCCGGTCTGCAACCCGACGACATGTCGGGCCGTATCGTCACCTATTACGAGCGCACGCTCGGCACGACCGTCAACGATGTGGCCCACATCGAATCGCAGTCGTTCCGCGGCTACGGCATCGTGAAGATCTTCTTCCAGCCGACCGTGGACGTGCGCACGGCCACGGCGCAGGTGACCTCGGTTTCGCAGACCGTGCTCAAGCAGATGCCGCCTGGCACCACACCGCCGCAAATTCTCAACTACAACGCGTCCACGGTGCCAGTGCTGCAGCTTGCGCTCACGAGCGACAAGCTCAACGAGCAGCAACTCGGTGACTACGCAACCAATTTCATCCGGCCGCAATTGCTGTCGGTGCCGGGCGTGGCAATTCCGACGCCTTACGGCGGCAAGACGCGCGAAGTGCAGATCGACCTGAATCCGCAGGCATTGCAGGCGCGCAAGCTGTCCGCGCAGGACGTGGCGAATGCGCTCGCGCAGCAGAACCAGATCATTCCGGCAGGCACGCAGAAGATCGGCGAGTTCGAATACAACGTGCGCCTGAACAACAGCCCGCTCACGATCGACGCGCTCAACAATCTGCCGATCAAGACGGTGGATGGCACCGTGATCTATATGCGCGACGTGGCGCACGTACGCGACGGCTATCCGCCGCAGGGCAATATCGTGCGCGTGGACGGCCACCGCGCGGTGCTGATGTCGATCCTCAAGAACGGCTCGGCGTCCACGCTCGACATTATCGCGGGCGTGAAGGCCAAGCTGCCGCTGATCGAACAGTCGTTGCCGCCCAGCCTCAAGCTCGTGCCGCTGTCCGACCAGTCGGTGTTCGTGAAGGGCGCCGTGAGCGGCGTGGCGCGCGAAGGCATCATCGCGGCGGCGCTCACCTCGGCCATGATCCTGCTGTTCCTGGGTAGCTGGCGTTCCACGCTCATCATTGCGGCGTCGATTCCGCTTGCCGTGCTCGCGGCCATCGCGGGTCTCGCGGCCTGCGGCGAAACGCTCAACGTGATGACGTTAGGGGGGCTCGCGCTAGCGGTGGGTATTCTCGTCGACGATGCCACCGTGACGATCGAAAACATCAACTGGCATCTTGAACAAGGCAAGGACGTAAGAAGCGCGATTCTCGACGGCGCGGCGCAGATCGTCATGCCCGCGCTGGTGTCGCTGCTCTGTATCTGTATCGTGTTCGTGCCGATGCTGCTGCTCGACGGCATTGCGCGCTACCTCTTCGTGCCGATGGCCGAGTCGGTGATCTTCGCGATGATCGCCTCGTTCATTCTCTCGCGCACCTTCGTGCCGATGATGGCGCGCTATCTGCTCAAGCCGCACACTTCGCAAGGTCATGCATCGGGCGAACTTGCCGCGGTCATGGCGCCGCATGGCGCGCACGATCACGTTGCGCCCTCGCGCAATCCGCTGGTGCTTTTCCAGCGCGGTTTCGAGCGTCGTTTCGAGCGCATCCGCGCGGGCTATCGCGGCGTGCTGGGTCTTGCGCTCACGCATCGCAAGGGCTTTATCGTGGGCTTTCTTGCGATCGTGATGCTGTCGTTCGCGCTGGTGCCTTTCCTTGGCCGCAACTTCTTCCCGAATATCGATTCGGGTGAAATCGAAATTCACGTGCGCGCGCCCATTGGCACGCGTGTGGAAGAAACCGCCGATCTCTTCGACCATATCGAAGACACGGTGCGCCATGCGATTCCCGCCGATCAGCTCACGAGCATCATCGACAACATCGGCCTGCCGAACAGCGGTATCAACCTGACGTACAACAATAGCGGCACGATCGGGCCGCAGGACGGCGACATCATGATTTCGCTCGGCGAAAATCATGCGCCTACCGCCGACTACGTCAAACAGTTGCGCACGCAACTTCCTCGTCTGTTCCCCGGCACCACGTTCTCGTTCCTGCCGGCCGACATCGTCAGCCAGATCCTGAACTTCGGTGCGCCCGCGCCGATCGACGTGCAGGTGAGCGGCCCGAACATGGAAGCGAACAAGAAGTACGCCAATGAACTGCTGCGACTGGTCGCGAAAGTGCCGGGCGTGGCCGATCCGCGCATCCAGCAGGCGTCCACCTACCCGCAGTTGACCGTGGCCGTGGACCGTTCGCGTGCCGATGAACTCGGCATTACCGAGCAGGACGTGACGAACTCCGTGGTGGCGAGTCTTTCGGGCACGAGCCAGGTGTCGCCTACTTACTGGCTTAATCCGAAGAACGGCGTGTCGTATCCGATCGTCGCTCAGACGCCGCAATACCGCATGACCACGCTGTCCGATCTGCAGAACCTGCCGGTCACCAGCAAAACGGGCGGCTCGCAGATTCTCGGCGGCATTGCCACGATCACGCGCGGCACCGCCGACGCCGTGGTCTCGCACTACAACATCATGCCGCTGTTCGACATCTACGCGACCACCCAGGGCGCCGATCTGGGCGCCGTGGCCTCGCAGATCCAGCAGGCGATCCATGCGACCGCCAAGGACGTGCCGAAGGGCTCGACCGTGACGATGCGCGGCCAGGTGCAGACCATGAACAGCGCGTTCACGGGCCTGCTGCTCGGTCTCGCGGGTGCGGTGCTGCTGATCTATCTGCTGATTGTCGTGAACTTCCATTCGTGGGCCGACGCGTTCGTGATCGTCTGCGCGCTGCCGGCCGCACTCGCGGGCATCGTCTGGATGCTATTCACCACGCACACGCCGCTGTCCGTGCCAGCGCTCACCGGCGCGATTCTGTGTATGGGCGTGGCGACCGCCAACGCGATTCTGGTGGTGTCGTTCGCCCGTGAACGGCTGGCCGCCACCGGCGACGCGCTGCGCGCCGCAATGGAAGCGGGCTTCACGCGCTTCCGTCCGGTGCTCATGACCGCGCTCGCGATGATCATCGGCATGGCGCCGATGGCGCTTGGCATGGGCGACGGCGGCGAACAGAACGCTCCGCTTGGCCGCGCCGTGATCGGCGGCCTGATCTGCGCGACCTTCGCGACGCTGCTGTTCGTGCCCGTGGTGTTCAGCCTCGTGCACCGCAATGACCGCAATGACGGCGATGGTGACGAAGGCAACGACGACCCGCACGCCACGGAGCCGCGCGCCACCATCCCCACTCTGGAACAAACCGCCCTCGAGGGAGAATCCCATGTCCACTGAAGTCGACATCGCCCCGCCGCAATCGCTGCGCCACCTGAAGTCCGTCGCCGCCGTGGCGTTGATGGTCGCCGCCGGGATCGTCTCCGGCGGGCTGTTCAGCCGCGTGCACGCACATCAGGAACTCACGTCCTGGACCGACGCGCAGGCCGTGCCCACCGTCGCGACCGTGATGCCCCAACCCAGCCCGGCTTCGCAGACGCTCGTGCTGCCGGGTCACCTGGCCGCGTATATCAACGCGCCGATCTACGCCCGCGTGTCCGGCTACCTGCACGCCTGGTACGCGGATATCGGCACACATGTGAAGGCGGGCCAATTGCTCGGCGTGATCGATACGCCGGATCTCGACCAGCAGTTGCAGCAGGCCAACGCCGATCTGCAAAACTCGGTTGCCAATGAAAAACTCGCGGCCACCACGGCCAAACGCTGGACCGAAATGCTCAAGCAGGACTCGGTCTCGCAACAGGATGCCGACGAAAAGACCTCGGACCTGATCGCCAAGCAGGCCACGGTGGAAGCGAATCAGGCGAACGTGCGCCGCCTCGAAGCGCTCGAATCGTTCAAGCGCCTGACCGCGCCGTTCGACGGCGTGGTGACGGCCCGCAAGACCGACGTGGGCGCGCTCATCAACGCGGGCAGCGGCAGCGGCCCCGAGCTCTTCACGGTGTCGGACGCGAGCCAGTTGCGTGTCTACGTGAGCGTGCCGCAGAGCGATGCGGCGTCGATCAAGCCCGGCATGCATGCCACGCTAACGGTGCCGGAGCGCCCCGGCATGACGTTCGATGCGAAGCTCGTCGATACCGATCAGTCGATCTCGGCCGATTCGGGCACGATGCTGGTGCAGCTCGCCGTCGATAACAAACAGGGCACGCTGTTCCCGGGCGAGTACACCGAAGTCCATCTGGCGATTCCGGGCGACGCGCACGCGCTCTTCGTGCCCGCGAGCGCCCTGATCTTCCGCGCGCACGGCATGCAGGTGGCCGTGGCCGGCGCCGACCACAAGGTGCAGTTGCGCGACGTGACGATCGGCACCGATCTTGGCACGCGCGTGCAGATCATCCAGGGTCTGCAGGCCGGCGAGCGTGTGATCGACAATCCGCCCGATTCGCTCGCGAACGGCGACGTGGTGCGTCTCGCCGCCACCGAGGCGACCAACACCGCCAGCGCCACCAGCGCGTCGCACGATGCGGAGCGCGCGCATGGTTAAGCGGTTTTCTCTGCCCTCTCTAGCGCGTAGCCGGTTGCAGTCGCGCTTGCGTTTGATTGCGCTCGCAACGACATCGCTGCTGGGCGCCTGCTCGTTCGCGCCGGTTTATCACGCACCCGCCACGGCCATGCCGACGCACTTCAAGGAGACTGGCGGCTGGCAGATGGCGCAGCCCGCCGACCAGTTGCCGCGCGACGGCTGGTGGAAGGTCTTCAACGATCCGATGCTCGACCAGCTCGAGCCGAAGGTCCAGCAGGCCAACCCCAACATCGCCGCCGCGCTCGCGCGCCACGACGAAGCCGACGCGCTGACCGCGCAGGCGAAATCGGCGCTGATGCCCACCGTCGGCGTGGGCGCGCAGGTGGAGCGCGACCGGCAATCGGCGCTGCGGCCGCTGCGCGGCTCGGGCCAACCGAACGTGTATAACTCGAACACGCTCGATCTGAGCGTCGGTTACGACCTCGATCTGTGGGGCAAGGTACGCAACGAGGTAAAGGCCGGTCAGGCGACGAGCGAAGCCAGCGACGCCGATCTCGCCTCGCTGCAACTGAGCTTGCAGGCGAAGCTCGCGACCACCTGGTTCAACCTGCTCGGGCTCGATCAGCAGTCCAAACTGCTCGACGATACGATCGCCGCTTATCGTCACGCGCTGGAACTGACCGAGAGCCGCCATCGCGGCGGCATTGCGTCCGATCTGGACGTGTCGCGTGCGCAGAACCAGCTCGCCGCCGCCCAGGCAGCTGCCGACGACGTGAGCGGCCGCCGTGCCCTCTACGAGCACGCGATCGCCACGCTGATCGGCGTGCCGGCGTCCGACTTCAACGTCGCGCCCGACACGCTACGCCCGCATCTGCCGAACCTGCCCGCCGGGCTGCCTTCGGCGCTGCTGCAACGGCGTCCTGACATCGCCGCCGCCGAGCGGCGCGTGGCGGCGGCCAATGCGGAAATCGGCGTGGCGAAGGCCGCGTTCTATCCGGATCTGTCGCTGAGTCTCGATGGCGGCTACCAGAGCGACACGTTCAATCCGTGGCTGGCTGCGCCCAACGAGATGTGGTCGATCGGCCCGACGCTGGTCGGCACGATCTTCGACGGCGGACGCCGCGAAGCGCTGGTGCACGGTGCGCGTGCGAAGCTCGCCGAGAACGGCGCCGACTACAAGGCGACCGTGCTCAACGCGTTCCAGCAGGTCGAGGACAACCTGGCACTACTGCATCATCTGGGCGACGAGGCGCAGCGTGAAGACGAGGCGCTCACGGCGGCGCAACGCACGCTGACGCTGTCGATGTCGCGCTACCGTGACGGCGTGGTGAGCTATCTGGATGTGGTGACGGCGCAGACGACGGAGTTGTCCACGCAGATCACTTCGCTCGAACTGGATACGCGGCGTCTGGATGCGACTGTTGGGCTGATTCAGGCGATTGGCGGA
This sequence comes from Paraburkholderia sp., assembly GCF_035948235.1. Lineage (GTDB taxonomy): Bacteria > Pseudomonadota > Gammaproteobacteria > Burkholderiales > Burkholderiaceae > Paraburkholderia. Next base: position 24,970 of record NZ_DASZJJ010000069.1, read on the forward strand.
GGCTGGAGCACGAAGCAGCTTGATGCGAAGGCTGACGCAAAAACAGATGCGAATGCAGTAAAAGCGGACGCGAAGACGGCGTCTTGATGGAGGAAGGCATAATTTGACGACCCGGTCGCGCAAGCGATCGGGTCGTTTTACATCGGGCGCCGATTACCGTTGTTCCCGTAGGCGAGGGCAATCCCCACTTTTCTCCGGCTACTGCGCAAAAGAACACATTACCGTTCATAGGAGGAGGAAGACGAAATAGCGTTGTATCCCCCTGATTGATTCGGACTGCGACTTTATTAGTAGGCGAGAAAAATTCGGACAAATCTTATACCACGTTCATTCCGCGCGAAGTTCACTGAGAGGCTAGCGGCACACTTTCGCCGTGCGTCACCGGTTGCAGTGTCGATCCGGTTGTTTCATTGATTCGCTGGAGGTATTGAAATGTACGGAAAGCAGCAACGTGACATAAGGAGAATGGCATGAGACGCGCCATTCTTAAACTTGGAGACAAATCCACAAACGGTGCCATCGTTACCGAGGGTGTCGAAAATTGCACACACCACGGAACACCGATGACATTCATTGAGTTATTGGCCAGCGTTTCGGAGTGCGCAGCGCCCATGTCCCCAGAACGACCTGGGAGATAAAGTGAGGCGCATCGCATCCGGATTCTTTTTCCTTCTTTGTGGAATCTTCACGACATGGGCATCGTGCTGGATAGGCAGCCGTATGACCTTCGGATTGCGCATAGGCGAGCGCTTCGCTTCCAGAACCGGTTGCTACGAGATCGACCGCTGCGCTGTGCCGTGGTGGGCTATCGCAGGCTGGCTTGCCTATTTTGTCGGTCCATCGATTGCATTCGCCATTGCTGGATGGTACGCCAGTCGACCTGGGAAGCCACCGATTAAAGTGGCTATTTTGCTGTTAGCGCTAATGGCCGCTACGTTTGCATTATTTCTGTTGTCATACGCCATCGAGCCGTAGCGACCTTCTCAAGATCAGACCTTCCCCGCCAGATGAAACCGCGACGCCGCGTGCCACAACTGCACCGACGTCGCCACCACTTCGCCCACCCACGTACGGCGCTCGACCATCAAACACGGCTCGCCGATTTCGATATCCAGGTGATGACGCACATAAGCATCGGGCTTGCGCGCGTAGATGCGAAACTCCGCGCGCTGGATCGGCGCGAGTCGCACCATGTAGTGATTGGGCGTCTCAACCGTGAAATCCTGCTGTAAGTAAAGCGGAAACAGCGCAGGATTCACATAGCGGTCTTCGTATTGAATCGCCTCGCCTTCTTCGCAATGCACGATGCGCGAGTGGAACACCGGGCCATGCGCTACACCTAGCGATGCGAGCGCCGCCGCATCGTCGCTCGTTTGCAGCGCGAGCACGCGCGCCGTATGCCGATGGCCGCGCGCCGCGATTTCATCGGCGATATTGCGGATCTCCAGCACCGTCGATTCATAGTCGCGCGGCGCGACGAAGGTGCCCGACCCCTGCACGCGCGTGAGCACGCCCTCGTTCGTGAGTTCGCGCAGCGCGCGCGACACCGTCATGCGCGCGACGCCAAACTCTTTCACCAGCACGGTCTCGGATGGAATCGAATCGCCCGGCTTCCATGTGCCGTTTTCGACGCGCGCCAGCACGTAGCGTTTGATCTGCTCGTAAGGCGGCGCCGTGCGGCGCGGCTGGGCACCTTTGTCCAGCACTTGCCGCGTGTCGTCGGTTGCGAGCGTAAAAGCGTCGAAGTTCATCGTCGTGGCGGCTCCTTCTTCGAAGAGATCGACGCGGGTCAGCGGCCGATTGCGTCGGCCAGCGCGTCGTTCGCCGAAGTCGCCGCGCCTGGCGCGACCTCGCGCAACGCGGGCTGCGGCGCGCAAGCCACACGATCTGCGGGCGAGTGTGCAGCCTCCTCGCCGGGCAGCGGCGGCGGGCCGCCATCGGCGATCATGCGAAACGCCACCGACATATCGCCCGCCAGCGGCCGGTCGTCGCGATAGGTCGGCAGGACCGTGCGGATGCGGCCATAGAGCGCTTCCGTGTAGGGCGCGCGCGCGGCATCGACGGGTTGCAGGTCGTACGCCTGGGCGGCGGCCAGCAATTCGATGCCCAGGATGCGGCTGCTGTTCTCGATCACGGCCAGCGCCTTGAGCGCGGCGGGCGTGGCGTGGCACAGGTGATCTTCCTGCAGGCCCGAGGTCACGCCGCCGTCGAGGCTCGCAGGCGCGGCGTCACGGCGGTTCTGCGCAACCAGCGAGGCCGCCGTGTACTGCGCGATCATGAAACCCGAGCGCGTGCCGCTCGCATGCGCGAGGAAGGCGGGCAGGCCGCTCACCAGCGGGTTGACGAGGCGGTCGAGGCGGCGCTCGGCCATCGCCGCCACCTGGGCGACGGCGGCAGCAAGGCTGTCCATCGCAAGCGCGATGGACGCGCCCACCGCGTGCGCCTGCGAGAACACCTGCGGCGCGTCGGGCGTGCCGTCGACGATGGGGTTATCGGTCACCGAAGCGAGTTCGCGGTTCACGACTTCGGCGGTGGCCGCGAGTACGTCGCGCGCCGCGCCATGTACGTGCGGGATCGTGCGCATGCTCAGCGGGTCCTGCGTGCGGCGGCCCAGCGCGGCGGCAAGCAAACCGCTTTCGGCAAGGGCCGCGCGCATGCGTGCGCCAACTTGCGCCAGGCCCGGCGAAACGCGGTACGCCAGCGACTGTGCGTCGAACGCTGCCATCTGCCCGCCGAGGTTTTCGAAGCTCATCGCCGCCACGGCGTCGGCCCAGTCGAGCAGACGCTGCGCGCGCTCCAGCGCCAGCGCCGCCAGTCCAGTCACGCAGGGCGTGCCGTTCACGAGGCTCAAGCCTTCCTTGGCCTGCAGCGCAAGCGGTTTCAGGCCCAGGCGTTCGAGCGCTTCTGCGCCGCTCAGGCGTTCGCCATGCCAGCGCACATGCCCTGCGCCCACGCAAACAAGCGCGATATGCGCCATATGGCTCAGATATCCCACCGAGCCGAACGCGGGCACTTCGGGCAGGCAATCGGCTGCGAGCAGCGCTTCCAGTTGTTCGACCAGCTCCACGCGCACGCCCGAATGACCGTGCGCGTAGTTGTTGATCGCCGCGGCCATGATGGCGCGCGTTTCCTGCGCGCCCAGCGGCGTGCCCACGCCCACAGCGTGGCTCATGAGGATGTTGTGCGAGAGGTCGTGTTGTTCGGCGGGCGAGACCACCACGTCGCACAGCGCGCCCACGCCGGTGTTCACCCCATAGGCGCGAATGCCGCGCACGACGATCTGATCGACCAGTTCGCGCGCGGCGCGAATGCGTGCGCGGGCTTCATCGGCGAGTTGCAGAGGCTCGCCCGAGGCGACGGCGGCGATATCGCGCCATGCGAGCGGGCGTTCGGAACGGATGACGACCATGGTATGGATACCTGATTATTTTACGAAAGGGCCAGGTTGGCCCGTTATCGATAAGCTCAGTGTGCGTTGCGATCCTGGTGGCTCGACACGAACTGGCGGAAGCGCTCCGACTTCAATTCGCCGAACACTTCCTGCGGCGTGCCGTCCGCATCGACGAGTCCTTGATGCAGGAACATCACGCGATTGGACACATGTTTCGCAAAGCCCATTTCATGCGTGACCACCAGCATCGTGCGGCCCTCTTCCGCTAGCGCACGCATCACGCGCAGCACTTCGCCCACGAGTTCAGGATCGAGTGCGGAAGTCGGTTCGTCGAACAGCATGACTTTCGGGTGCATCGCCAGTGCGCGGGCAATCGCCACGCGCTGCTGCTGGCCGCCCGAGAGATGCGCGGGGTAGTGGCCGCGCTTGTCGGCCAGGCCCACTTTGGCGAGCAGCGCTTCGCCCTCCTCGATCGCTTCGGCGCGGCTGCGTTTGAGCACGCGCATCGGCCCTTCGATGAGGTTTTCCATCACGGTCATGTGCGACCAGAGATTGAAGTTCTGAAACACCATGCCGAGTTGCGAGCGCACCCGGTCCACCTGGCGGCGGTCTTCGGGTTGCAGTTTGCCGTCGCGGCGGCGTTTCATTTTCAGCGCTTCGCCTTCGAGCGCGACGCTGCCGTCGTCCGGCATTTCCAGCAGGTTCAGGCAGCGCAGGAACGTGCTCTTGCCCGAGCCGCTCGCGCCGAGGATCGAAATAACGTCGCCCTTGTGAGCGTCGAGCGAAATGCCCTTCAGGACGTGATGCTCGCCGAAGGACTTATGAATATTCTTGACGGACAGGGCGACCGGTGCGGCTGCGTTCATGAGTGACTCCGTAAATAGACGATCGGTACAGCCGGTCAGGAGGCGGCGCGAGGGGTTTCGAGCGACGTCAGTTTGCGCGCGGGTGCGCTGGGCGCGGCGCCCAGATGGCGCGACAGACGCTTTTCCAGCAGCCCGATCAATCGAACGATGAAGAAGTTGAGCGCGAGATAGATCAGCGCGGCGCAGGCAAAGACTTCAGTAGTGCGATAGGTTTGCTGAATGATCTGCTGGGCCACGCCCGTGACTTCCCAGACCGTCACGAGGCTCGCGAGCGCGGTGGACTTCACGAGCAGCACCGCTTCGGTCGAATAGGCGGGCAGGCACTGACGCAGCGCAATCGGGCCGATCACGCGGCGCAGCAGCGCAAAGCCCGAAAGGCCGATCGAATAGCCCGCCTCGATCTGGCCCACCGGCACGGCCATCAGGCCGCCGCGAATGATTTCAGCCGTGTAGCCTGCCGTGCACAGCGCCAGCGACAGCACCGCGCACACATAAGGTTCGCGCAGCACGGGCCACAGAAAGCTTTCACGAATCACGCCGAACTGGCCGAGGCCGTAATAAACCAGAAACATCTGGATCAACAGCGGCGAACCGCGAAACACCAGGATATAGGCGCGCGCAAAACGGTTGGGCAGCCAGCGCGGCGAGACGCGCATGGCCACGATCACGAGCGAGAGCAGCCCACCCAGCACGAGCGAGGCGAAGAACAGTCCAAGCGTGACCGGCACCGCTGCGATCAACTGGCGCAGCGTGTCGAGCAGAAAGTCGATATCGATATGCATGTCGGGCTCCGCCGCTGTCAGTTACGCGCGAAATTACGCTTGAAGGAACGGCCCACATACGCTTCCGCGCGGCCGAAGATGCGGTTCGACACGCCCGTCATCGCCAGATACAGCGCGCCGCCCGCGACGAAGAACAGGAAGTACTGATGCGTGGAACCGGCTGCGACCTGGCTTGCGCGCAAAAGCTCAGCGAGACCCGTCACGGAAATCAGTGCGGAGTCCTTGAGACTGAGCTGCCACACGTTGCCGATGCCAGGCAGCGCAAAGCGGAATACCTGCGGAATCAGAATGCGGCGCGCCATCGTGAGCGTGGGCATGCCGATCGCACGCGCCGCTTCCAGTTCTCCGCGTGAGACCGCCAGCACCGCGGCGCGATAGACCTCGGCCTGATAGGCACCGGAGATCATGCCGACCGCAACCGCGCCGATCGCAAACGGCGGCACGCCGACAAAGCCGTCCGCGCCGAACCACTGGCCGATGCTGGTCACGAGCGCCGAGCCGCCGAAGTAGAACAGATAGATGACGAGCAACTCGGGCACGCCGCGAAACACGGTGGTGTAGCAGTCGCCGAGCACGCGCAGCACGCGAAAGCGCGAGAGCTTGGCCGCCGCGACAAGGCCGCCGAACACGGCGCCCAGGGCGAGCGCCGCGATGGTGAGCACGACGGTCATGAGTGCGCCGAGCAGCAGCACGCCGCCCCAGCCCTCGGCGCCGAAGCCGAGCATTTCGATCACTGACATGATGACTACCTCAAGCAAACAGGCGAATTAAGGCGTGATTGCATGGGGGGCCGCGTGGGCCTCCCATGCGCGGCCATCAAGGCGTGACGTCGGTCTTGAACCACTTGAGCGCGAGTTTCTTGACCGTGCCGTCGGCCTGCGCTGCGGCGATCGCGGTGTCGAATTTCGCCTTGAGGTCGGTGTCCTGCTTGCGGAAGGCGAGGCCTTCACCCGGGCCCCAGACGGGACCGGCGATCTGCGGGCCGGCCATGACGATGCTGCTCGAATCCGGCTTGCCGGCGTTGGCGGCGTAGTAGGTGACGTCGTCGAACGAGGCGTCGATGCGGCCATTGGCCAGATCGAGATCGCGCTCGGGCGAGGTCTTGTAGACGCGGATCGAGGCGACGTCCTTGAAGTTATCGTTCACGAAGCGCGTATAGATCGTGCCCGACTGCAGGCCGATGGTCTTGCCCTTGAGCGCCTTGCGCAGGCCGTCGATGGCGGGCAGGTTGCTGCGCGCGTCGTTATCGAGTTTCACCTGGCTGCCAGGCGCGGTCTTCGGCAGGATTTTGGTATCGGCCACGGCGAACGTGGCGGGCGTGGCCGCGTAGGGTTTCGAGAAGGCGAGAATCTTCTCGCGGTCGGGCGTGATCGAGATCGCATCCATCAGGACGTCGAATTTACCGGCCTGCAGACCCGGAATCATGCCGTCCCAGTCCTGCGTGACCAGGTTGCACTGGAGTTGCGCGCGGGCGCAGAGATTGGCGACGAGCTCCGGCTCGAAACCGCCGAGCTTGCCGCCCGGCAAGGTGAGGTTCCACGGCGCGTAGCTGCCGTCGAGCGCAATCGTCACCGTCTTCCATTCCTTCGCGCTGGCGTTGCCGCCCGCCAGCAGCGCCGCGCCGAAGGCGGCTCCGATCAGGGCCTTGACCAGTCTGGTGCACTTCACCTGCATGTCGCCACTCCTTGTAGTCGAGCTAACCGTGATGGGGCGGGCGCTGCCCGTCCGTGTTGTCTAGACAAGATTGCGGGAACAAAATGCAGGACGCAAGCGCTTTTCAATAAAAACGGGGCGATCCAGGGAATGCCCTGGGAATCCTGTGCAAATGAGCGGGAAAGGTGTATTCCGTGGACGAATGGGGAGTCATTTCCAGCGATTGACTGCATCTGCGCGCTATCAGGAAGGCAGGAATCCTCGCGAGTTAACTAGACGACTTGTCGCGGATCGTGTGCGAGTGACGCAGTTGCGGCGGCGCGATGTCATCGCGAGGTCATGCAGGAAAGCCATCGTTTGCCCGACACTCACCCTGCAATGCTTGCAATGCGGCACGCATCGATACGAGCGATTGCGTTGCCCAGTCACGAGGCGATTCGACATGACGAAGAAGAATATTCCCGAGGCACCGTTCACCGACTCCGCCAGCGGCGTTTCCCGCCGTGGCTTTCTGAAGCTCGCCGGCGCGTCCGGCTTTGCAAGCGCGGCAGGCGCGGCGGCGGCCCTGAGCGGCGTCGCGAAAGCCGATACGGCCACGCCCGACGGCACGCCCGAGCAGATCCACCTCACCTGGGGCGCGGACCCGACCAGCGAAGTGGTGGTTTCGTGGGCCTCGCTCGCCGCCGCCACGCATCCGCGTGTGACCTACAGTGCGGAGCGGGGGCACCGCGAACGCGTCGATGCGATCCAGCGCACCTATACGGATGGCCTCACCGGCGTGGTCGTGTTCACCTATCACGCGCGCCTCACCGGTCTGCACGCGGACACCGCCTATCGCTACGAAGTCACCGCAGACAACGACAGCCACGCGGGCAACCCGTTCAGCGCGACTTTCACGACCGCGCCACGCGAACACAAGCCGTTTCGCTTCACGAGCTACGGCGACCTCGCCACGCCCAACACGGGCTGGGTGCTGTCGTCGCCGCAAAGCCGCTTTGCCGTGGAAGCGGTCGAGCGCTTCCAGCCGCTCTTTCACCTGCTCAACGGCGACCTCTGCTACGCGAACCTGAACCCCGCGCATCAGACCGAGGTATGGCGCGACTTCGCCAACAACAGCCAGACCTCGGCGTCGAATCGTCCGTGGATGCCATGCCCCGGCAACCACGAGATCGAGTTCTATAACGGCGCCCAGGGGCTCAATTCGTATCTCACGCGCTATACGCTGCCCGACAACGGCACGCCCTTCGCGGGCCGCTGGTACAGCTTCCGCGTGAGCAACGTGCTGTTCGTCTCGCTCGACGCCGACGATGTGGTGTATCAGGACGCCGCCGCCTTCGTCGCGGGCCCCGCGCCGCTCGTGCCCGTGGCGAGTACGGGCAATGCGCCGCTCGCCGCCGGCACCTCGTTCTACGTGCGCGGATACAGCAACGGCGAGCAGACGCGCTGGCTCGACAGGACGCTGCATCACGCGTCGCAGAACGACGATATCGACTGGATCGTCGTGCAGATGCATCAGGACGCGCTCAGTTCGTCCAAGACGGGCAATGGCTCGGACAAGGGCATCCGCGAGGCGTGGCTGCCGCTGTTCGACCGTTATGGCGTGGATCTGGTGGTGTGCGGCCACGATCACGATTACGAGCGCAGCTACCCGGTGCGCGGCTGCAATCATCACGCGGGCGTGGACGCGAAAACAGGCGAGCCGGTCGATACGCTGCAGCCGAAGCCCGTGCCGCACGCGCAGGCGGGCGCCAACACCTTCGACACGAGCCACGGCACCGTCCACCTGATTCTGGGCGGCGGAGGCACCAGCGCGCCGCTCGACGTCTATGGCGTGGATACCGGCAACGGCAATCCGCAGGCGCAGATCTTCACGAAACCCAACCGGCCGGTGCCGAATACCGCTGCGAATGCGACGCCGGGGTCGTATGTGCGGCCAGGCGCCGATGCGCTGGAGGACGCGATCTGGTCCGCTCAGCGCGATACGGGTACCGGTTATGGGATCGCCGTGTTCGACGTGGACCCGGGCGCGCACGGCGGCAAGACCACCATCACGATGAACTACTATCACGCGCCGGGCGCCGACCAGACACCCACGCCCAACTACGAGCTGTTCGAGACGGTGACGCTGACGAAGTCGCGCGGCTGACGTTCATCCGCTCAGGTCGCAGTAAAGGCGGCGCTCAGGCAAGACCGGGCGCCGCCGCTTCCAGCACGTCCACGCGCTTGGGCACGAGACCCAGCTCGAGGAAGGTATCGGCGATCTTCTGCTGTTCGCCGAGGATCGGCCGGGTGACCGTCACGGTGCCGAACTCGTTGCGATCGACCGCCTGTTGCACGATTGGCGCGGGCAGGCCCCAGAGCTTCGCGAGTTCGGCGGCATAGTCCGCGCGATGCGTCTTGCCCCATGCATCGGTTTTCGCGATTTCGTCGACGACGATGCCCAGCACGTCCGGATTCTGGCGCGCATAGTTCTGCGACGAGAAATAAAACCCGCGGTTGCCGTCCACGCCGCTCGCGTCCGCGAGCACGCGCGCGCCCAGGGTCGCCTGCGCCGCCGCAAAGAACGGGTCCCAGATCACCCACGCATCGATCGAGCCATTTTCGAAGGCCGCGCGCGCGTCGGCCGGGGCCAGGAAAACCGGATGGATGTCGCCGTAGTCGAGGCCATGCTTGCGCAACAGTTGCACGAGGAAGAAGTGCACGTTGCTGCCCTTATTGAAGGCGACGCGTTTGCCCTTGAGATCCGCCACGTCGCGCAAGGCAGAATTGCGCGGCACGATCACGGCTTCCGATCGCGGGCGCGGCTGCGTCGCCGCCACATAGGCAAGCGGCGCGCCGGCGGCCTGCGCGAAGATGGGCGGTGCATCGCCCACATCGCCGAAATCGATCGAGCCAACATTGAGTGCTTCAAGTTGCACCGGGCCCGCGTTGAACTCGGTCCAGGTGACGCTCACGCCCAGCGGCGCCAGGCGCTTTTCAAGCGATCCACGGCCCTTCAGGAGGCTCAGCGCGCCCTTCTGGTTGCCGATGCGCAGCACGCGCGGCGCGGGGGCCGCCAGCACGCCGGATGGGTGCAGGACGGGGAGCGCGGCAGCGGCAGCGCCCAGTGAGAGTTTGAGAAAGTCGCGGCGTGTGCTCATGGGATCGGCTCTTTAATCGGTATCGGTTCGACCGATTCTAAGGAGCGCGCCGTTAAAGCCTAACCATGCAGTTTTCCGATTCAAATCAGCGTGAGGACTAAGCGCGGCGGCCCGGCACAAGGCCGCTTCCTCAACGATTCCTCGCGTTTGTCTAAACATTTCTTCATGGTCCTGCATCGGGTTCGATAGGCTGACCTAACTATTCTCTCCATACCGCGATGCGCTCTGTCGCATTCGCCAACTGGCCAACGCGGCCAACGATTAAGTTCTCTGGAGGATAGTTCCCATGAAGTCGCTCATGCTCGTCGCTGCTTTCGCAGGTGCCATTGTCACCACGTCCGCTTTCGCCCAGACCGCCAGCACGGCGCCGGCGCAGAACAACCTGCCCGCCACCACGACCCAGGTCGCCATGAACAACACGGCTACGTCGTTCGACAACGGCAACTGGGTAGCGCCTTATGGTCAACCGGTGCATCAAAAGACGCGCGCCGAGGTCTATCACGAACTCGTGCAGGCCGAGCAGGATGGCCAGCTCGCATATCTGAATTCCACGCTGTACGCGCATTAAGCCCTTGTTTTGCAGGCCCGTTGTGCCGCTCGCGCGGCGCACACTGCACGATGACGGTCCATGCGAAAGCGGCACGCGCAATGCGTGCCGCTTTATTTTTTGCGCGACAGGTACACGAACCATTGCACGCACGTGACCTGAAATCCCATAGGCGGTTACCTTTGGTTCAGGTGTTGCCCAGTGGGACGTTTGCGGTCGTCACGCGTGCTTCGGCAGCGTGAGTTGGTAGCCGTAGCGGCTGATGGTTTCGATGCGCATTTCGATAGCCTCGCGTTCGAGCTTGCGTCGCAGGCGCGAGACCACGAGATTGACCGTCGAAGGATCGATATCGTCTTTTTCGGGCCACGCGTAGCGGATCATCTGATCGCGCGGCACGGGCATGTTCGGTTGGCGCAGCAGGCATTCGACCAGCAGATATTCGCGGCGCGTGAGTTCCGCGCGGCGCGCACCTTCGACAATCTCGCGCGTGCTGGCGTCGAGCAGCGGCGCCGGCGCATCGCCTTGCGTACCGGGCACCGCGAGCGCTGTCAGCGTGACAGGCGCCGGGCCGGTGCGCAGCAGCGCGAGCATGCGTTCGTGCATTTCGATGAACGAAAACGGATGGCGAAAGCACGCGTCGGCGCCTGCGCGCAGCAGTTGCGAGCGCGCCTGGGCGCTTGCCTCGATGCCGAGCACCGCGATGATGGTCGCGCCGTTCGTCGCCTGGGCGAAGCGGGGCAGCAGCGCGAGCAGTTCGGGCAGCATGGCGCCGTCGAGCGCCACGGCAATCACCGCATCGAACGATTCTTCGCCCGCGATATAGAGGCCGTCGCGCAGTTCTTCCGCGCGTTGCAGGCTGTGAGCGCTTTCCTGCAGGGCCTTTTGCAGCCAGGCGCCTTCGGCGTGGCAGGGCGAGATGAGGAGAATGCGCATGGGATCGGTGTTCTTGTGTGGCGTCTTGCCCGCTATGAATGACTTGTGTGTTCAGGTGAGCGCGCGCGGCCAGCATTGCACGCTCATACGCACGCCAGGGCCGGCGTTGGCCGCATCTGCGGTGGCGAGATCGGGCGCATCGTCGATCTGCAACGTGAAGTCATGGACGCGCATCACCGCTGCAACCACGCTCAGTCCCAGGCCGGAGCCAGCGATATGGCGCACGGCGTCGCCGCGATAGAAACGCTGGAGCACGGCGGCGCGTTCCGCCGGTGCGATGCCCAGGCCGTTGTCGGCGACCGCGAGCAAAGGCCCGAGCGGCGTCGCGCTCAAGCTCACGCTGACGATGCCGCCATGCGGCGCAAACTTGATCGCGTTGTCGATGAGGTTGCTGAAGGCTTCGAAGAGCAGTGCGCGGTCGCCGTGAATCTCGCTCACGGCTTCGGTCGCGACACGCCAGTCGATCTCGCGGCTTTCCGCGAGCGGTTCGTAAAGCTCGGCGAGTTCATCGACCAGTTCACGCAGATCGACCGTCGCGAAACCGCCGCGCCGATGCAGCGTGCCAATCTCGGAGATGCGCAGCATCGCGCGAAAACGTTCGAGCAACTGGCCGGTTTCGGTGCGCGCGCGCTCCATCATGTCCGCGCCTTCGGCGTCGGCGCGCAGACTTTCGCGCTCGGCGATGCGGGCGAGCAGCGTGTGCAGATGCACGAGCGGCGTGCGCAGGTCATGCGCGATGCCGTCGCACGCGCCCTTGACTTCGCCCATCAGGCGCTCGACTTCGTCGAGCATGTGATTCACCAGATGCGCGAGCATGTCGAGTTCGTCGTCGCCGCCCACCGGCAGGCGCTGGTCCAGATCGCCGCGCGCGATGCATTGGGTCACGCGGCGGAATTCGCGCACGCGGCGGATCTGCCGCAAACCGAGCGCAAGACCGCCACCGGCTGCCGCGAGCAATGCGAGCACCGCGCCGACCACCAGCGTGCGCACCATGAATTCGCGGATCTGCAGCACATTGGTCATATCGCGCGCAACCACCAGGTGCATGCCGTTGGGCCGCACTTCGCCCATCGCGCGCACGATCGGCGACTGCACGCGGTCGCGCAGCGTGAGCGTGTGTTTCAGCGTGCAGCCCACGCGGTCGTAGGTGATGTTCGACGGCGCTTCGAGCAGGTCGCCCGCCACGTAACGGCCATCGGCGGTAAACACGCCGTAGTAGTTGACGTGCATGCGTTCGTGCTCGAGACGCTGGTAGATCGCATCGGGTAGTTGCGCATCGGGAATCGAATCGAAGTAGATGAGCTGCCAGCCCATGATCGTGTCGGTGTCGCGCTCGATCGAACGGGTGGCGCTCCAGGCGATGAAGCCCACCAGCAGCGTGAGGACCACGCCGAACAGCGCCGTATAGGCGCACAGCCAGCGAAACGTGGTGGTGTGCCAGCGGCGGCGCGGCAGCGCGGGCGCGCTGGCCACGCTGGGCGATGGCGGCGCGGAAGGGGAAAGCGGACGGCTCGACACGCGGTTTATCCGAGAATGTAGCCGGAGCCGCGCACCGTCTGAATGAGCGGCGTCACGCCCGGCGGATCGATCTTCTTGCGCAGGCGGCCCATATGCACGTCGATCAGGTTGGTGCCCGGATCGAAGTGATAGCCCCACACGGCTTCGAACAGCATGGTGCGCGTGATGGTCTTGCCCGCGTGGCGCATCATGAATTCGAGCACGCGGTATTCGGTGGGCAGCAGCGCCACTTCCTCGCCGTCGCGGCGCACTTTGCGCGAAATCAGGTCGAGTTCGAGCGGCCCTACGCGCAGCGCCGTTTCGCGCGCCACCGTGGCGGCCTGGCGGCGGCGCAGCAGCACTTCGAGGCGTGCGGTCAGTTCTTCGGGATCGAAGGGCTTGGTGAGGTAGTCGTCGCCGCCCGCGCGCAGGCCGCGCACGCGCTCATCGACGTCGCCCAGGGCGCTCAGCATCAGCACCGGCGTCTGGATGCCGACCGTGCGCATGGCAGTGAGGATCGACAGGCCGTCGACACCGGGCAGCATGCGGTCGAGCGTGATGGCGTCGTACTCGTCGCTCATCGCGCGCGCCATGCCGTCGCGGCCGTTGTCGACCCAGTCGACCACGAAACCGCGCTGCGTTAGTTCATTGACAATTTCATTGGCTGTGACGGCATCGTCTTCCACCGTCAATACGCGCACCTGACTCATTTCCTCGCACTCCGCCGCGCGTCACCAGCACGGCCTCTATCGAAGAGCAAGTTTACCGTCGTAAGGCCGCTGTGCCGCTTCGGCTGTCATGAAATTAAATTTAGGTTTACAAACGCCCCGAACACTTGCAAAGGGCTTACGCCTGCGCGCCAGGCGGGTCCGCACGCAGATCGAGCTGATAACCATAGCGGTTGATCGTCTCGATCTGGGTGCGCGCGCCATGCGTGATGAACTTGCGGCGCAGGCGCGAGACCACGAGGTTCACGCTCGACGGTTCGACATCGCCTTTCTCCGGCCACGCATAGCGGATCAACTGCTCGCGCGCGACGGGCGCGTTGGCGTGACGCAGCAGGCATTCCACCAGCAGGTATTCGCGCGTGGTCAGCGAGATGCGCCGGTCCGCTTCGACGAGGTCGCGCGTGAGCGGGTCGAGCCGCGCCAGCGCGGGCTCCGTCTGGGTGAGCGTGGTTCGGCGCAGCGCGAGCATGCGCTCCTGGATTTCCAGCACCGACCACGGCTGCACGAAGCAGGCGTCGGCGCCCGCTCGCAGCAGGCGCGCGCAGTCGGCGGGCGTGGCGCGCGTGAGCGCGATCACCACGGCGGGGGCGTCGGGCAGGCGTGTGAAGGAGGCGAGCGCATCGGCCAGGCCGTCGTGCGCGTGTGCGCCGCTTGCGCACAGGATCACCGTGTCGAACGGCTCATGCGAGGCGAGATAGACCGCGTAGTAGAGGTTGTCGGCAACCTCGACGCTGTTGAGGCTCTCGCTCAGCGCCTTGTATAGATAGCTCCGCTCCGCGTCGGAGGAGGAGCACAGCAGAACTCTCATTGATAGCGCGTGGTAGGCCGGGCGTGTGAAGGCCAGCAGTCGATGGTGACGGTGGTGCCCGTCGTGATTGTTGTGTCGGCGGATGTTTCGATACCGGTCGCGGGATCGGCGTCGCCGATCGCGAGGCGAAAGTCGTGCAGACGCAGCACCGCCGCGACGATGCCAAGCCCGAGTCCCGTGCCCGGCACATGCCGCGCCGCATCGCTGCGGTAGTAGCGGCCCAGCACGGCATTGCGCTCGGCGGGCGCGATGCCAGGGCCGTTGTCCATGACGCTGAACTGCGCGCCCGCTGGCGTCGCGCGCAGCGCCACCCGCACCATGCCGCCAGGCGGCGCGAACTTGATGGCGTTGTCGAGCAGATTGCTGAAGGCTTCGAAAAGCAGCGCGCGGTCGGCGTGGATCGGGGTGCATCCGCTTGTATCGGCGGCGGGGTGGTCGATCCGTAGCTCGATCGCCTTGTCCTCCGCGAGCGGCGCGTAGAGTTCGCAAAGCTCGCTCACGACCTCGGGCAACGCGACCTGCGCAAACGCGCTGCGCCGCTTGATCGCGCCGATCTCCGAAATGCGCAGCAGCGCTGCGAAGCGTTCGAGGACCGTGTCGGCCTCGTCGCGTGCGCTTTCGATCATGCCCGCCACGGCGGGTTCGCCGCGGCGCTGCAGGGTATCGGCGGCGTGCGAGAGGCGCAGGCGCAGCCGCGTAAGCGGCGTGCGCAGATCATGCGCGATACCGTCGCAGGCGCTCTTGACTTCGCCGATCAGGCGTTCGACTTCATCGAGCATCCGATTCACGAGATCGGCCAGCATGTCGAGTTCGTCGCGCCCCACCACGGGCAGCCGTTCGCCGAGTTCGCCGTCGGCGATGCGCGCGGTCGCGCGGCGAATCTGCGCGACGCGGCGGATCTGCCGCATGCTCAACAGCAGCCCGGCACACAGACTGCCGCACAGGCACAGCAGACCGCCGCCGAACAGCGCCTTGAGGAGTTCGCCGTGAACATGACGCACATCCGAGAGCGTGCGCGCCACGACTAGGCGTGAGCCGTCGGCGCGAATTTCGCCCATCGCGCGCAGCGCCGTCTGGGGAGCAGGCACGCCGATGGTGTCGAGCAGCAGCGTTTGACCGCTTGCGCGCTCGTGCGAGCGGCCCCAGGGGTCGAGTGCGAGGCGCGCGGGCAAGGCGTGGATGTCACCGGCCAGCCAGCGGCCGTCGGCGCTAAACAGGCCGTAGAAGTTCTGCTGGCGGTTTTCGCGGTGCAGGCGCGCGGCGATGGCGGCGCCGAGCGTCGCATCGTCGCGTGAATCGAAATAGCGCAGTTGCCAGCGCAGGCCGCTGTCGGTCTCGCGCAGCATCGCGTGGGTCACCGAGTATTCGATAAAGCCGAGCAGCACCATAAAGGACACCGAGAACACCGCCGCGTAGGCCGCGAACCAGCGAAAAGTGGTGGTCTTCCAGCGCTCGTGGCCAAGCCCGGCCGCTGTTGGGCGGCCCGGGTCGGCGTCGCGCGATGCGGGTGACGCGGGGGGCTCGGCCGCCTCTGCGGCCTCGGGCACGAAGGCCCCGAGGCGCCCTGCGACCCAACCGGGCAGATTCATGGCGTGCCTCGCGCCGGATGCTCGCGCAGTTGCGTCGTGATTTCGCTGACTGACATGGCTACCTCGGTGACCTTCCTCGATGACTTCGCTCGCTGGGCGCATGAGCGCCATGATTGCGCGCGTGCCCGGCCATGATAGGGCGGGGCACCTGCCCAAACGGCATCACGGCGATGAAGAGGGGGTCATGTTCTTACCGTCCGATGACGCGAACCTGACAGTTTGTCAATCCGGGTTGACGCGGGGCGGGGGAGGCGATGGCCAGGGTAGGCGCAGTCTGGTGCAGACCAATGCAGGTGGGTGCGCTCGCATCGACCGGGGCTTCGATGACCGTTCTTTCATGCTGGTGAGCGTTTCGCGCATCGGCTGGCTGCTTATTCTCGATCTCCGTCGGCGATTACGCCGGCCTTTCGTCCACGGACTGATCGGGCATCGATCCGATACCGGTCCAGAACAAATCGGAGATCACCATGAAGCATTGGCTCAGGTTCGCATTGATTCCTCTTCTTGGCGCCGCGTGCGTCAGCGCGTTTGCCGCGCCTCATCTGTCGCAGCGCGCGTGTCATCGTTATCCGTTCGTGAAACCCGCCCATGAGGTAACGCATGGCGAGCTGATGCAGGAACTCAAGGATCTCTCGCTGGTGGGCTACGAGGAGCACGCGGTGGACAACGACTATCCATCCGACCTGGAAGCCGCCCAGCAGCGTCTGGATGCGCTCTATCAGCACGATTGCCTTGCACATCAGGCGTCGGCCACGGCGCAGCCCGGTGTGCAGGCGCAGGCTCAGGCGAACTGAAGCGCCGATCTAACGCCCGGCAAGGTCACCGTGTCAGCTTGTTGCGGTGCACCTTCGTGGGCGTGACCTGACGCGGTCCCATTTCCGGTGACCTTTCGTGGGTAACACGTTATGGGAACAGGTGACCTATCCTGGGTTTACCCCGATACCCAGCGCAAGGCTTCTGCAGGAGGTCCAAAAGCGTTTTCCAGACGCATTTTCGGTTACCCCGCGCCAGGTGTCTGAAGTTTCCCAAGCGCTTTGCAGGCGGGGCGGTCACCCCATAAACAGCTACCTGTGTCACGCAGTTTTCTCCCATATCCTGTCACCCATACGCGGACTATCTAATTAAATCAGATAGTTAGCACGCTATTCCAATGTAGTTTCTTAGAAAATTTCGCAAAGGTCGCCTCGAATGGGAGCTCTCCAGACAGGTGATTGGGTTTAGGTCACCAGAAATGGGATTCGGGCATGTTGGTGACCACTTACATCTGCAAAGGGTCCCGGTTTTGGGAGCGGTCTTTCTCAGAGGACGCGTAGTTTGAGTGTTTACCAAATACGCTTTAGAACCTTTAGTAAACCTTTAGGCGGCTGGAAGCCTTATCTGGCAAGGGTTTGCGGCCGATTTGGTGGCGTGTTATGGGGCCTGAGGTACCGGGTATGGGAGCACGGGGTTGTGGATATGGGATTTCGGTATCCGGGGATGGGGATTCAGGACTGTGGATATGGGAGAAAGGTCGCTCGGTATGGGAAAAATTGCCGAAAAGGCTTGAGGTTCCCGATTATGGGAATTGCTTTGGGTACCCAGTTTTGGGACATTGCAGGGCAATTGGAGACCGTTGCAAGGCGATTTTGTCGGACTGAGGTCTCCATTTATGGGGAATTTCATAGGTAACCTGTTGTGGTGGCTGCGCAGGACACCTCTGGAGGTAACCAGGAAGTCTGGCCGAGGCGACTTCGAGCGAAGGCTTGCCGCGCCGAGATCGTCGATTGGCTGGGTAGCCGCTTATGGGAGGTCTCCAAGGTAGCGGTTTATGGTGCATTGTTAGGGCTCGCCGTAAAAAATCCCCTGGAATCAAGGCGTTTGAAGGTTCCCGGTTATGGGATAGGGTAAAGGTCACGACTCATGGGAGGATTTCTGGATCTGAGCCCGCTGTGTTCTCGGCGCGTGTCTATCGGCAATAAATCCCATAACTGGCTACCTGTGGGTAACTTTGAAGGAGAGTGAGTACTTACTTTTACGGCATCAGGTGCCCGGATATGGGACATTTCTGGTGGCCAGGATTGCCAAAGGTCACGCGTTATGGGTTGCCGCACAAGACGGTGCGCGTAGGCTCAAGCGCCCTGCTTCCGTTGTGTGCGCGGCTGAGTCGCCGTCGCGTGTCAAATTTTTCCAGTTAGTGTCGTGCCTGCGCAATGACATACCGGCGTGCTTGAGTCACCTGGTCGGTTGGTATACAGTTACCAACCGACCAGGTTCCCTTTTACGTGGGTCATATGGCAAGAAAAAAGGCCGACGCCGGCGACGCCGACAAACAAGGCGCACTCGTATTTCAGCAAGGCCAGCCCCCCGATCTGTTCCGCAAGGCGGTTCCCGCGATTCACATCGCGCCGAAATCCGGATCGATCAGCCTTCAGCAGCGCAAGATGTTCAGTTCGCTGATCAAGAACGCAATCCGCCAGGATTCCCTCGAGCAAGGTCGCTCGTCGTTCGAGATCACGATCTCCGCCCTCTCGCAGGACGTCGATCTGAACAGCAACAACACTGAGTACGTCAAGGAAACGATCAACTCGCTCATTAGCACGGTCGTCAACTGGGACTACCTCACGCAGGATAAACGCAGCATCTGGAAGGCTTCGGGTCTGCTTGCGGGCGCCGAACTCGAGCGCTCCGTGCTGCGCTACACGTTCTCCGAACAGATTCGCGGCGAACTGCTGAATCCGGAAATCTACGCGATGATCGACATGCGGATCACGCGTCAATTCCGCAAGGCGCACTCGCTCGCGCTCTGGGAAAACGTCGTGCGTTACGAAGCGGTGGGCGTGACGGCGCGCTTTCCGCTGGCGACGCTGCGCGATCTGATTCTGGGTCAGGACACCTCGGCGCAGTCGTACAAGCTGTACAAGCAGTTCAAGAGCCGCGTGCTGGTGCCGTGCATCAAGGAAGTCAACGAGATCTCGGATCACAATTTCGAGCTGATCGAGCACAAGGTCGGACGCTCGGTGGTGGCCCTGCAGTTTCGCGTGACGCGCAAACCGGAGACGGACCCGTCGCAGGAACTGCGTGCCAACGAGACGCTGCTGATCGGCGAGATGGCGAAGTTCAGCATTCCTGTGTCGGAAGCGCGACGTCTGCTCAAGCAATACGGCGACGAGAAAATCCGCACGGCGGTGGCCTACACGGCCGCTCGCGTCGCGCAGAAGAATGCCGCACCGCTCGCGAATGTGGCCGCGTATTTCCGCAAGGCGCTCATGCAGGGCTATCAACTGCCCGGCGCCAACGCCGCAGCCAGTGCGAACGCCGACGCGGGCAAGGCGCGCGAAAGCCAGGACCAGGTGCAGGACCGCTACATCGCGGCCAAGATCACCGAGGCGCGTTCGTACTTTAACGAACTCGAGTACGACGACCAGACCGCCCTCATCAAGCGTTACAACGAGACGGTCGGGATGGACAAGCTCAAGGTGTCGACTTCGAAGGTGCCGAGCAAGATGGCTTCGACGAACTTCTTCCGTTGGGTCGTGCTGGACACCTGGGGTCAGCCGACGGCCGCCGATCTGCTCGAATTCCTGCTGAGCGGTCAGCAGGCTCCGGCCGCGGATGCAAACGGGGTAGTGGGGGATGTCGAACTGGCGTTCAAGTCCCGCGAGGAATAAGGCGCGGGCTACGCCTCTGGCGAAATTTGCCGATTATAAAAACATAGGTAAATTTCGCTTTCTCTAATTTCTGCATGTTTCGGGATGATGGCGGACTGGTGAGGTTTGGCCGTCTTCCCGATGTCGATTTCCTGGCTCGATCGCGTTTGAGCCACGGTTCTGAATTTCTCGCATCCTCTATTGATGGTAGCTGTAGTCTCCACGTGGAGATTCGTTGGTTGGGCGCTTACGCTGAGTCAATGCTTTGCCACAGAGCATCAAGCAGTTCGAGGGTGCGGTATTGACTGGTGAAGCATACGCATCGAGTTGAGCGGGTCTTTTCGTCGTCTCGCTTCCTTGCCTGCGCTCTCCACGTGGAGAGCGATGTTTCGTAGCACTCGATCCCGGTTGGCTTTTTATGTGGCTACGCAATGGCGATATCTTCACTCTCCACGTGGAGTGTGACTGATTCACATTTTTCATCGAGTTATCTCCAGTTTGTCTACTGCGCAATCTCGCTAGAGAGCGGTCTAATTCGAACCCGTTTCATCGCTGCGAATGCCCGGGGCCATCAAACGCTCTCCACGTGGAGAGCGTCACAGTTGAATGTGAGTTACCGGTACTCATCAATCCGTGGCTCCCGCACGACCTCCTACGCTTGACGTGATTTTGCCCTTTAGGGCTGGCCGGAAACGCGAGCACTTTCATCGTCACAAAGAAAAACAAAACGCAGCTTTAACCGACGGGTGAGCATCAACTCTCCACGTGAAGAGTTGGATAGCGCCACGCATCTTTCGCGCAAACCCAAACAGTCACGCCATGCATCGCATTCGATCCGGCGAGCCCTCATCCAAATGGCCAACTGGTGGTCAAGCAGCAACGATTTCAGCGTTAAAGCTAGAATTTACTTTAACTTGTCGCTAGACTCCCAATTGACTCATTGGAGTGTCTCCACGTGGAGAGTGCACGTGAAGAGACCTCCACCGTTGAACATTGCATGGAGAACTGAATGGGACTGGTCATCGCTGTAGCGAACCAAAAGGGCGGGGTAGGTAAGACGACCACCAGCATGAATCTGGCTGGTGCGTTTCAGTCCGAGGGTTACAAAGTCTATGTGGCTGATGCCGACGGCCAGCAATCGTGCATGAGTTGGTGTGCAGCGGCTGGGCCGGAAACACCGCTCCCCTTCCGTGTCGGCAGCATCAACAAGCTCGAAAAAATGATCGGCCCTGAAATCGCCGCCTTGGCGAACGACTACGACGTCGTGATCGTCGATTGTCCGCCGAACATTAACGACCTGACGACCGCTCGTGTTCTTGCTGTTGCCGATGCAACCGTCATTCCAACCGATGCCTCTCCCATTGATATCTGGAGTAGCGAAGGGATGATGGAACTGGTCGAACGGACGCGTGTCGCGAATCCTGCCGGAAAATTCGCAATTTTGCTGAATAAGTCTAATTCGAAAACGCTCTTGCACACGCAGATGAGCGCGATCCTCGCGGAAAGCAACGTCCGCGTGCTCTCGTCGACGGTCAAGCAGCGCGAGCTTTACCGTCAGGCGGCGGCCCTCGGCCGGACCGTCTTTGACGTTAAGGGTGTGCGCGGCGTGAAGGTGGCCAAGGACGAAATCTCCGCGGTTTATAACGAAATCATCGCGCTCGTCCAGGAAGAGGAGGAGGTCGTCGATGGCAACTAAGCTGAATTTCACCAGCAAAGTTCGCGCGGGCATGGCGGTCGAGCGTGCATCGGCAGAGGAGCGTCTGGCCGACGGCGATGTAGTCGGTATCGCACAGCGCGACGCAGCGGTCGTGACGCTCGCCGAGGTTGCGACTGTTGCGATGCCGATGGCGACGCCTGTTGCTGCTCCTGCTGCAATTACACCTGCAGCAACGGCATCGGTCGTATCGACCACGTCCGAACTCCCGGCCAACGCAACGACGCACACCGTTGCGCGAATCGCGGTCGAGGATGTCGTCTCGAATCCGTATAACCCACGCGCGTTCTACAGCGCGGAAACGATCGACGAACTCGCCGACAGCTTCGACAAGCAAGGTCAGATCACGCCGATTCTCGTGACCCGGCTCGCGGAGTTTCCCGGCAAATATGTGATCGTCGATGGCGAGCGTCGTATTCGTGCGGCACGCTCGCGCGGCGACAAGCATATCGACGCCGACGTCCGCGATGGTCTCGACAATCAGAACCTCTACCTGCGCGCGTACCACGCGAACAAGGAACGCGAAGAGCAGACCGTTTTCGATGACGCGCTCGCGTGGAAGAAGCTTCTCGACGACGGCGTGTATGTCGATCAGGTTGAGTTGGGCGTGGCCGTCAGCGAAGACCCGAAGCACATCAGCAAGGTGATTTCGCTGACATCGCTGCCGCCGTACCTTCTGCAGCGCATGGCGCAGAACCGCAAGGACGTTGGCCTCGGTCATGCCTATAACATCAAGCTGATTTTCGATCGCGCCGGTGCGACCGTCGCCGAGCATTGGCTCGAACAGGTGATCGAAGGGAAGGCGAGTGTGCGCAAGCTCGAAGCCGCCGCATCGGCAGAGGCAGGCGCCCGCCGGATCGGCCCGCGCCGCACGCACTATCAGTCGCGTGTCCAGTTCAATCGTCCGGATGGTGTCGCGCTGGGTGAGCTGAAGCTGTTCGGCGATGGGCGCGCCGAGTTGAATCTCAAAGGCATCGCAGCAGCGGATCAGCAGCGTCTGGCTGAGCGAATGAAAGCCGTGATCGACGAGTGGGCGGCGGAGATGGAAACGACAGCAACGAGCTAAGGCGCTGCGATTTTTTGAAGGCGAAAAGGGCAGGGCTTTCAGGAGCGCCTGCCCTTACTTTTTGATCGCTTAGAGCCAAAATCTACGCGGAGTAGGGGGCTAGGGTCGAAACCGTGAAACATAGATCGGGCAGAGAAGCCATCGAGAAAGGCTATATTAATCAACGGCTTGAAGACTCTAACCTAGAATGTTTCACGCACAGATTCGATTGACG
>NZ_DASZJJ010000070.1:0-3761 GCF_035948235.1 Paraburkholderia sp.
GCACAAAAGACAAAAGGGGCCACCCGCACCGATGCAGCGCTGCGCTGCACCACTTGCGGGCGGCCCCTAGTGTAAGCGGATCGCCGGAGCGCCGAAAGCGTGCTGTTGCTCTAAGGTCTATTCGTGACACTGCGCGTGACGCGGATAAACCAGCATGCTCAAGGCATTACGCCCTACAGCAACTACGCATTTATCGCTCGTCGAAACTCACCACGACGCGCTCGCTGACAGGATGACACTGACAGGTCAGCACGAAGCCGTCCTTCACTTCCTGCTCTTCGAGCGTGTAGTTCTTGTCCATCTTCACTTCGCCTTCGAGCACCTTCGCGCGGCAGGTGCAGCACACGCCGCCCTTGCACGCGTACGGGAGCGCCAGACCCGCCTTCAGGCCGACATCGAGCAGACTCACGCCCTCGTAGGGCAGGCGCATCTTGCGCTTTTTGCCGTCGATGACGATCTCCAGGTCGGCGGCCGGCGTGCTTTCGGTGATTTCGACGGCCGGGACGCCCGCCTGCGGCAGCGGCGAGCCGAAGCGCTCGACGTGCACTTTCTGCTGCGCCACGCCCGCGTTCTTGAGCGCGGCTTCGGCGGCGTCCATCATCGGGCCGGGACCGCAGATGAAGGCTTCGTCGATTTCCTCGGCGGGCAGCAGCGATTCGATAAAGGCCGCGCACTTGTCCTGATCGAGCACGCCATTGAACAGCTCGACGTCCTGCAGGTCGTCCGAGAGCACGTGGTAGAGGCGGAAGCGGTCCATGAAGCGGTTCTTCAGGTCTTCCAGATCCTCGGCGAACATGATCGCGTCCACGCTGCGGTTGCCGTAGACCAGCGAGAAAGCGCTGCGCGGCTCTGTTTCGAGCGTGGTCTTGATGATCGCCAGCACCGGCGTGATGCCGGAGCCGCCCGAGAACGCCACGTAGTGCTTGCCGTGATCGGCGTTCAGGTGCGTGAAGAAGCGGCCATCGGGCGTCATCACGTCGATTTCGTGGCCCGGCGCGAGCTGGTCGAAGGCGAAGTTCGAGAATCGCCCGCCGCGCACGCGCTTGATGCCCACGCGCAGTTCGCCGTCGCGATCGTAGTCGGTCACGCCCACGCAGATCGAATACGAGCGGCGCGTTTCTTCGCCGTTGATGTGGGTCTTGAGCGTGACGAACTGACCTTGCGTGAAGCGGTACGCGTCGCGCAGCTCGGGCGGCACTTCGAACGCGACGGAGACTGCGTCCGCGGTTTCGGGACGTACTTCGCGGATGCGCAGCGAATGGAATTGCGGGGTGGCCATATCAGTACGGTTTGAAGTAGTCGAAGGGTTCGCGGCAGTCGATGCAACGATAGAGCGCCTTGCACGCGGTCGAGCCAAATTGCGCGAGGCGTTCGGTGTGCTTCGAGCCGCAGCGCGGGCAGACGGGGGCGGGCAGCTTCGGCATGAAGGTGATGGGGCGCTCGCCTGCAACTTGTTCAGTGCCGCTACCGCAGTTGCCCGTGGGCGGCGCGATGCCGTAGGCGCGCAGTTTTTCACGCGCTTCGTCGGTGATCCAGTCGGTGGTCCACGCGGGCGTGAGGGTGGTGGCGATGCGATACGGCGCGATCTGCGCGGCGTCGAGCGCGTGCGCGACGTCCTCGGCGATCTGTGACATCGCCGGGCAGCCCGAATAGGTGGGCGTGATGACCACTTCAAGCTGGCCGTCGTCGGCGCGGCGCACGTCGCGCAGAATGCCCAGCTCGCGGATCGACACGACCGGAATCTCCGGATCGGGCACCGCTTCGAGCGCCTGCCATGCGCGCTCGAGCGCGCGGTCTGTCGCTGTTTGCATCGTCATTTCCTCGTGTAGCCCAACGCGCTTACCAGCGCGCGCCCGGATGCTGGCGCGCCAGGCTCTGCATCTCGGCGAGCACGAAGCCCATGTGTTCCGAGTGCTCGCCGTGCTTGCCGGTCGTGATGTGCTTCACCGGCGCGGGGGCGCTGAGCGCGGCTTCCTCGAATGCGGCTTCCACGTCGGCGCGCCAGGCGGCTTCGAACTGCGCGGTGAGCGGCGCGATGCCGGCTTCGGCCACCGAGGTTTCCACGCTGTCAGTGCTGAAAAATTCGCGCGTGTACGGCATCAGCCAGTCCAGCGCGGCCTGGGCGCGGTCGTGCGATTCTTCCGTGCCGTCGCCGAAGCGGATCAACCAGTCGCGCGCGTGATGTACGTGGTAGCGCGTTTCCTTGATCGAGCGCTCGGCGATGGCGGCCAGTTGCCCATCGGCGGAGCGCAGCAGCGCGGTCCACAGGTGCGCCATCAGCGATGCGTACAGGAAGTTGCGCACGATCGTTACGGCGTAGTCGTTGGCCGAATGCGTCGTGCCGGCGAGCGGGCCGAAGTGCGGCAGCTCGGCAAGCGTGTAGTTGGCGAACTCGCGCTCGGCGCGGAAGTAGGCGTAGTCGTCTTCGGTGCGTTCGCGGCCGGTGAGCGTCTTCTCCAGCGTGGCGGCGTGCGTGTAGAGCAGGCGCGCCTGGCCGATCAGATCGAGGCTCATGTTGGCCAGCGCGATGTCCTCTTCGAGGATCGGGCCGTGGCCACACCATTCCGTGTTGCGCTGACCGAGGATCAGCGCCGTGTCGGCGAGGCGCAGCACGTACGCGAGATGTTCCTGCGTGGGCGTCGTCATGGTGGCGCTCATTACATGTGGTTGACTTCGTCGGGCAGCGTGTAGAACGTCGGGTGGCGATAGATCTTGTCGCCGGCCGGTTCGAACAGCTCCGCCTTCTCGTTCGGGTCGGACGCGGTGATCGCCGACGACGGCACCACCCAGATGCTTACGCCTTCCTGGCGGCGCGTGTAGACGTCGCGCGCCATGCGCAGCGCCATCGACGAGTCGGCGGCGTGCAGGCTGCCGCAATGCTTGTGATCGAGGCCCTGCTTGCTGCGCACGAACACTTCCCAGATCGGCCATTCCTTGTTCATCTCTGATCTCCTTCCAATGTCTGTGGGTGTTACGCGGCGTGCTTTTCGGCGCGCTGACGCTGTTTTTCGGCATGGGCGAGGGCGGCTTCGCGCACCCACGCGCCTTCGTTGTGCGCCTTCACGCGCGTGCCCAGACGCTCGCGGTTGCACGGGCCGTCGCCGTTGACGACGCGCCAGAATTCTTCCCAGTCGATCGTGCCGTAGTCATAGTGGCCACGCGCCTCATTCCATTTCAGATCGGCGTCGGGCAGCGTCACGCCCAGCACCTTGGCCTGCTCGACGGTGGCATCGACGAACTTCTGGCGCAGATCGTCGTTCGAGATGCGCTTGATGCCCCATTTGGCCGACTGGTTGCTGTGCACGGAATCGGCGTCGCTCGGGCCGAACATCATCAGCACCGGCCACCACCAGCGGTTCACGGCCTGCTGCATGAGTTCGCGCTGCGCCTCAGTGCCTTGCATCATCGCGAGCAGGGCGTCGAAGCCCTGGCGCTGATGGAACGACTCTTCCTTGCAGATACGGATCATTGCGCGGGCGTAAGGACCGTAAGTGCAGCGGCACAGCGGAATCTGGTTCATGATCGCCGCGCCGTCCACCAGCCAGCCGATCACGCCGACGTCCGCCCATGTGGGCGTCGGGTAATTGAAGATGCTCGAATACTTTGCCTTGCCGCTATGGAGCGCGTCGACCAGTTGGTCGCGCGACACGCCGAGCGTTTCGGCGGCGCTATACAGATAGAGGCCGTGGCCGGCTTCGTCCTGCACTTTGGCAAGCAGGATCGCCTTGCGCTTCAGGCTGGGCGCGCGTGAGATCCAGTTG
>NZ_DASZJJ010000071.1:0-69096 GCF_035948235.1 Paraburkholderia sp.
CGGATGGCTCGCGCCAATCTGACGTGGCTGCGGCGGGAGCTTGCAGCCGTCGGTGGTTTTGGGCGCGGCGGGGTTTTCAAGCGTCTCCTGGGCGTCGATCTGGAGCAGCGCCGTGCTGGCGTTAGCCTGCAAGGGCGAGACAGTGATGGTGCGTTGCAGGTCGATGCTGCCCGCAGGCTGGTTCTTGCAGCCGACATCGTGCGTGACGACCTTGTGGTGCGTGTCGGTGCGCGCCTGGCCGACCGTGGTGGTGCCGTCGAAGGTATCGATCTGCTGGCCGTCGCGCATAACCTGCAAAGTCCACTGCACGACGGGCGGCGTGCCGCCAGGCGTGAGGGCATTGGCCGCCGACGCCGGCTGTGCCGCCTGCGGAGCCGTCTTCGCGAGCGCCGCGCTGGCGGCCGCATCGGCGAATCCGTTGGGTGCGGATGCCGGTGCAGCCGGCGTGCCCTGGGCATGCGCGTTCGCAGCCAGCAGGCCGGTGGCGGCGCACAACACGGCGACGAAATACGGCTTCAGCGGTTTCCACAACGTCCACAACGTCATATCCAGGCTCCATTCACGCGCGCCACTTGTGACGACGGTGTCGGTTTATGACCTTCGATCCTATACCGGGTTCGCAAACGCCGGACCGCAACAGTTCATTGCAGATGGGGACGACGCGTTCGCGCTTCAATCAGAGCGCATATCGATATTTGCGATGTATGCGCAACGATGGTGCATTTTCATCCTGCAGATGAATTGCATTGTTAGCGCTATTGCAACGGTGACTTGTCATTTATCAGGATGGTTTTTCGATAGTAGGTGTTTACACTGAAGTTGTTGGGATTCACTGCCACAGCGCGAATGCCGGTACTCATGGTCAGTTTTTCTCGCGCCGATTACTGAAAATCACCGTTGAAGGATTCGTCATGAAAAAGACTGTCTCGCTCGCCGCACTCGTTCTTGCTGCCGCTACCGCTTTCGCCGCCGCACCCGCATTCGCATCGGCCAATGTGTCAAAGAGCCGTGCTGAAGTGAAGGCCGAACTCGCCCAGGCGCGCGCCAACGGCGAAATGCAGAACCCGAATGCGCCGGATTACCCGCAGCAATTCGCGACGGGCGGCTACACGGTGCCGCGCGTGCAGATCGCCACGCCGCGCGCTCACTAAGTCACCCGCGCTCATCCTCGGTCACCCTCAGTCACCAGCAACACTCGATCCGCATCGCTTTACGACGTCGCGTGTTCGCCAGCGCGCCTTGGCTTGCGAAGCGCCTTCGGAAGTGCCGCCGCCCACGGCGTACAATTTTCGTGAGGCGGCGCTGGCATCGCTCTGATTCGATGCAATACGTGGTGCATCACGCGATGCGTGATGACAGGCACAGCGCCGCGCCCAACGCATAGACGCAGGCGGCGCGCGTGTCAGACGCAGCGCCGCCGCATTCGCCGGAGGCGGGCGCAGCAATATGGATCAGATCGAATGTGTGGTGATCGGCGCGGGCGTGGTTGGCCTCGCCGTGGCGCGCGCGCTGGCTGCGCGCGGACGCGAAGTGATCGTTCTGGAGGCCGCCGACGCGATCGGCACCAGCACCAGTTCGCGCAATAGCGAGGTGATCCACGCGGGGCTCTATTACCCGCGCGGCTCGCTCAAGGCGGCGCTGTGCGTGCGCGGGCGCGAGATGCTCTACGAATACTGCGCGTCGCGCAACGTGGCGCACGCGCGCTGCGGCAAGCTGCTGGTGGCGACGGCGCCCGCGCAGATCGCGCAACTCGACGGCATCCTCGCGCGCGGCAAGGAAAACGGCGTGTTCGACCTGACGCGCATCAGCGCCAGCGAAGCGCTCTCGCTCGAACCTGCGCTCGAATGCGTGGCGGCGGTCTATTCGCCGCAGACGGGCATCGTCGACAGTCATCAACTGATGCTGGCCCTGCAAGGCGATGCCGAGCGCGATGGCGCGGTGGTCGCGCTCAAGTCGCCGGTCGAATCGATCGACGCGACGGCGAATGGTTTCCAGATCCGCACCGGCGGCGATGCGCCCACCGAAATCCGCGCGGCCTGCCTCATCAACAGCGCGGGCCTGCATGCGACGGCGCTAGCCAAACGCATTCGCGGGCTCGACGCGCGCCACATCCCGCCGCTCTACCTCGCGCGCGGCAATTACTTCAGCGTGTCGGGCCGCGTGCCGTTTTCGCGGCTGATCTATCCGATGCCCAACGAGGCGGGACTCGGCGTGCATCTCACGCTCGATCTGGGCGGCCAGGCGCGCTTCGGTCCCGATGTCGAATGGATCAAGTCGATCGACTACGATGTCGATCCGCGCCGCGCCGAAACCTTCTACGCGCAGATCCGCAGCTATTGGCCAGGTCTTGCCGATGGCGCGCTGCAACCGGCCTACGCGGGCATTCGCCCGAAGCTATCGGGCCCGGGCGAACCCGCCGCCGATTTCGTGATCCAGGGCAGCGCCGCGCATGGCGTGCGCGGACTCGTGAATCTGTTCGGTATCGAGTCACCGGGGCTGACCGCATCGCTTGCGATCGCGCAGCGCGTGTGCGAGATGGCGGGCGCGGCATAACCCGCGCCATTGCATTGGAGGCTTGCGTCAATCCGCCGCGCTTGCCGTGGCGGACCCTATTTTTCGCCGCTTCCAGCGCATCTTTCACAAGATGCGCTTCCCTTATCTCCGGAATTTCGGGCGCACGCGCCGTGGCTGCGTTGCTATGCTTCACGCCACGCCGTCGTCAGAACGGTGTGCCCACAATACTGGAGTACGTCCCATGAAATCGTCCCGCCGCAGCTTTCTGATCACGAGCCTTGGCGTCGCCACGACCGTTGCGCTGTCGCGTCAGGCTTTCGCCGACGCGCCGAAGGCCACCGAAGCCGATCCCACCTCGCAAGCGCTCGGCTACAAGCTCGACGCCACCAAGGTCGACAAGGCGAAGTTCGCGAAATACGCCGCCGGCCAGGATTGCAGCAATTGCACTTTCTATCAAGGCAAGGCCACCGATGCTTTCGCACCGTGCCCGATGTTCGGCGGCAAGCAGGTCGCGGGCAAGGGCTGGTGCAGCGCCTATAACAAGAAGGCTTAAACCAGAGCCTTTCGCCTGGCGCGCAGATTCACCTCACACGCGCGCCATCAGCAGCGGCGGGCGCTTGCCGAACCACGGGCGCGCCGCTTCCAGTTGCGCGGCGAGGCGCAGCAGCAACGCATCGTTGCCCTCGCGCGCCGCGAACTGCACGCCGATCGGCAGACCGCGCGCATTCCATGAAAGCGGCACCGTCATCGCCGGTTGTCCGGTCAGATTGAACAGCTCGGTGCAGCCTGCCCACGCGAATGCCTTGTTCGAGGCTTCGTTCAGCATCTTTCTCATCAGCGCTTCTACCGGCATCGCCGTGACGGCGCGCATCTGCATGCGCTCCGATTGCGTCGGCTTGAGTTCGCCGATCTTCACGGGCGGCCCCGCGAGCGTCGCACACAGGATTACATCGAAACGCGTCATCAGATCGGCGAGTTGCGCGGTGATGCGCTGCTGCACCTCGAGCGCTCCCGGCAGTTCGCGCTCGCCGAGCTTGCGGCCGATATGCGCCATCGCCCACGTGGCAATCTCGAAGTCCTGACGGCGCGGTTTCGTGCCGGTGATGGTGTCGGCGTTGAGCACGTATTGTTCGGCGACCACCGACCACAGCATCAGAAAGGCTTCGCGCGCCGCGGAAAAATCGATGCCGAGTTTCACTGGCTCGACGTTGTGGCCCAGCGAAGTCAGCAGCGCGGCGGCGTCGTCCAGCGCGCTGCGCACATCGGGCGAAAGCGCCTCGGCAAAGAGCGGATCGGCGATATAGGCAATCGCGAGCGGCTTGCTGCCGTCGAGCGGTTCGCGCGCCGCCGCCAGATAGGTGCCGGGCGCGCCCGGCGCGAGCGCGGGGTCGCCCGCGAACAGATCGAGCATGAGCGCGCTGTCGCGCACGCTGCGCGACACGGCCAGATCGACGCCCAGCTCACCGGGCGCGGGCGGCACGGTGGAGGGCGGCTGCTTGCCGCGCGTGGGCTTGAGGCCAAACAGCCCGCAGCACGAAGCGGGGATGCGGATCGAGCCGCCGCCATCAGACGCGTGCGCGAGCGGCACGATGCCCGCTGCGACCGCTGCCGCCGCGCCGCCGCTGGAGCCGCCCGGGGTGTGATCGAGACTCCACGGATTGCGGCACGCGCCGAACAGTTCCGGCTCCGTGTACGGCATCTGGCCGAGTTCCGGCGCGCTGGTCTTGCCGAAGATATTGAGGCCCGCGGCGCGAATGCGCTCGATCACGGGCGCGTCGATTGTGGGCACGTAATGGCGATAGTGGCGGCTGCCGAACGTCATGCGCAGGCCGGCCACCGATGCGCCCAGATCCTTGACGAGAAACGGCACGCCCGCAAGCGGGCCTTGCGCGAGAGCGTCGAAGCCGTCGCCGCCCGCCTCGATGCGCAGCGCGCGCTTGCGCGCGGCGTCGTAGTCCTTGAGCACGACCGCGTTGATGGCGGGATTCGTGGCTTCGGCGCGCGCGATGGCATCGTCGAGCAGTTCGCGCGCGCTGACGTCGCGGCGCTGCACGAGTTCGGCGAGACCGATGGCGTCGTATTCCAGATAGTCGGACTGCAAGTCGCACACTCCTCAAGGGTGTTTTCGCGTGGCTGCGGCCGCAAAAAGAAAACGGCCATTGCAGCGATTCTGCCGCAATGGCCGTTTTTCAGGCGCGCGCGTTTGTTCGAGGCAAACGCGGGTGGCGCAATTTACAGATGCTGCGCGAGGAACGCGAGCGTGCGGCCATGCGCGAGCGCCGACGCGTTCTGGTTGTACGACGCGCGCACCGAGCAGTTGAAGCCGTGATCGGCGCCCGGGTAGATATAGACCTCGGCGTTGTCGCGGCCCGCAAAGCGCTCCTTCACCTGGCCGACCGCGTCGAGCGGAATGCCGTGATCGAGTTCGCCGTAGTGGAACAGGATGGGCTGCTTGATCTTGTCGGCCAGATCGAGCTGCGTGTGGATGCCGCCGCCGTAGTACGACACCGCGGCGTCGACCGAGCCGCTGCCCGCTGCCATATAGGCGAGGCGTCCGCCCAGGCAATAGCCGATGGCCGCGACGCGGCCGGTGCATTCGGGCAGCTTGCGCAGCGTGTCGGCCGTTGCAGCGATATCCGCAACGACGTTGTTGAAGTCGAGCTGTTTCATCAGTTCGATACCGCGGTCGCGGTCTGCGCCCGTGTATTCCAGCTCCACGCGCGGCGCGCTGCGCCAGAAGATGTCCGGCGCGATCGCCACATAGCCGTCCAGCGCGTACTGCTCGACGACGTCGCGGATATGGCCGTTCACGCCGAAGATTTCCTGCAGGATGACGATGCCGGGGCCTTTACCGCCCTTGGGCAGGGCGAGATATGCGCCGAAGCTGTCCTTGCCGGCGGGAATGTCGATCCACTTGGTCGTTACGCTCACGTTGCTCTCCTTCGTCGCGAGTTGGGTGATATAGGGTGATGCGGTCAAAACGGGGAGCCAGTTTGCCATAGCCGGGTGTCAGCCCGCAGCGAGCGCCTCGCGGGCATCTCCGCACGTTTCGTTCTTGCAGGCGGATCGTAATAATCTCGATTATTCATTTTTCGCCCGGCAAGGGCTTCGCTAGAGTCGTTGGCAGATTCGTTTCGAGTCGCATCCATCCTGATCAGCAAGGATATCGTCATGACATCTGCATCCGCCGCATTTTCTACTCCGTTCAGCCGCCGCTTCGACCTGCACCTACCGCTCGTGCAAGGCCCGATGGCTGGCGGGGCGACCACGCCCGCGCTGGTGTCTGCCGTGTCGAACGCAGGCGGCCTGGGCTTTCTCGCGGGCGCCGCGCTCGCGCCGGAAAAGATCGCCAGCGAAGTCGCCGCGATTCGCGCGCTCACCGCGAGACCCTTCGGCGTGAATCTCTTCGTGCTCGACCCGGCGAATCCCGACGACGCCACCGTGCGTCAGGCGCTCGGCGCCATCGATCCGTTGCGTGCGCAATTCGATCTGCCGCCGGGTGCGCCGCTGGCGGCCTACGCGCCTGACTTTCGCGCGCAACTCGACATGCTCATCGATCTGCGCTTGCCGGTTGTGAGCTTCACGTTCGGCCTGCTCGGCAAAGACGATGTTGCGCGGCTGCACGCGGCGGGCAGTTATGTGATCGGCACGGCCACGCACGTGGCCGAAGCGCTCGCGTGGCGCGACAACGGCGCGGACGCGATCGTCGCGCAGGGCGCCGAAGCGGGCGGCCATCGCGGCACCTTCATCGGCGAGGTGGCGCACGCGCTGATCGGCACGATGGCGCTGGTGCCGCAGATCGCCGACGCCACCGGTCTGCCCGTGCTGGCGGCAGGCGGCATCATGGACGGGCGCGGCATTGCCGCCGCGCTCGCACTGGGCGCGCAGGCTGTACAGATGGGCACGGCGTTTCTCGGCTGCGCAGAAAGCGCGATTCCCGCCGACTGGAAAGCGCGTCTGCGCGCCAGCGCCGATACGGCCACCGCCGTCACGCGCGCAATCACGGGCCGCCACGCGCGCGGTATCCGCAACCCGCTGATGGCGCGGCTCGAAGCACAAAGCGAAACCGTTGCGCCTTATCCCGTGCAGAACGCGCTCACCCAGGAATTGCGTCAGCGTGCGGCGCGCGCGAATGACGGCGACTGGCTCTCGCTGTGGTCGGGGCAGGGCGCGCCGCTGTCGCGTGTGCGCGCAGAAGGCATCGACGCGGGGCAACTCGTCGACGTACTGGACGCTGAATGGCGCGCGACGTTGCGCAGTTTGCACGCCTGACGCCGTAGAAGAAAAAGTCGAATAAGCAGATCTCCTGGCGCGCCCATCGCGCGCGCCAGGAATTAATCGAAGGCTGACTTTAGCGAGCCTCTATCTTCCGATCCGGCAATTCGTTGCGCAGTCAAAAAAGCAAACGTTACCGGATACGTTTACAGCGGCTCCGGAATGCTTCGCATAACTCGCCAAAAATCCCAAAAAATATTCCGTCGAGGTTTTGACAAAGCTTTCTAAAGGATTGCAAACATCTTTTTAGAGCCTTGCTGGATAAGGGTTTCGACGGAATTGTTCAGGTTTTCGAAGTACTCGGGGCAAAGCCTATTGGTACTCGCCCCGATATCTGAAAAAAGTCCCCCAAATTAATTTGATCACCTACACTTGCGCGCAAGTATGGTGCGCGAACGCTGTCACAAACGGCATTCGAAACCATGCTGGCCAGGTGCATCAAGGATGCATCCTGCGTGGTCGTCCGCACGGGGAGCGACACGTTCGGGGCGCGGGGGCACAGGGCGATTACGTTGCTTTTGGGTTCGAAACTGGAGACTTACATGAATATCAAGCTTCACAAGCTGTTGCCGATCAGCGCTGCAGCCATGCTGTGCGCGTCGTTCGCAACGGTGGCGAGCGCCGACGAAACGATCAAGATCGGTCACGTCGCGCCGCTGACGGGCGGAATCGCGCACCTCGGCAAGGACAACGAAAACGGCGCGCGTCTCGCAGTCGAAGAGATCAACGCGAAAGGTCTGACGATCAACGGCCAGAAGGTCACGCTCGTGCTCGACGCGCAGGACGACGCGGCTGACCCGCGTACGGCTACGCAGGTCGCGCAGAAGCTCGTTGACGACAAGGTTGTCGCGGTGGTCGGCCACCTGAACTCGGGCACGTCGATTCCGGCATCGAAGATCTATAGCGATGCGGGCATCGTGCAGATCTCGCCGTCGGCCACGAACCCGGCCTACACGCAACAAGGCTTCAAGACGACGTACCGCGTCGTGGCGACCGACGCCCAGCAAGGCCCGGCGCTCGCGAACTACGCGTCCAAGAGCATGAAGGTGAAGAGCGTCGCCATCGTCGACGATTCGACCGCTTACGGCCAGGGCCTCGCGAACGAATTCGAGAAGACCGCCAAGTCGCTCGGCATGAACGTGCTGTCGCATGACGCGACCAACGACAAGGCCGTGGACTTCCGCGCAATTCTGACGAAGATCAAGGGCGAAAACCCCGACGCGATCATGTACGGCGGCATGGACGCCACCGGTGGCCCGTTCGCCAAGCAAGCCAAGCAGCTCGGCCTGCGCGCCAAGGTGCTGGCAGGCGACGGCGTGTGTACCGACAAGCTGTCGGACCTGGCCGGCGACGCGACCGACAACATCGTGTGCTCGGAAGCCGGCATGGCGCTGGAAAAGATGGCGGGCGGCAAGGCGTTCGAAGCCAAGTACGAGAAGCGCTTCGGCCAGCCGATCCAGATCTACGCGCCGTTCACGTATGACGCGGTGTACATCATCGTCGACGCGATGAAGCGCGCCAACTCGACCGATCCGGCGAAGATCCTCGCTGCGATGCCGGCCACCGACTACAAGGGTGTGATCGGCGAGACGACCTTCGATTCGAAGGGCGACCTCAAGCACGGCGTGATCTCGCTGTACAACTACAAGGCAGGCAAGAAGTCCCTGCTCGACGTGGTGAAGATGTAAATCCGGGTTCGGCGCTGGCTTGCTGTCAGCGTCGATCCGGATGTGAAAAAGCCCGCGGGTTTCGATCCGCGGGCTTTTGTTTTTTTGCAGACGCGAGAAGGCTCAGGCCTGGTTCAAATCCCCAGCCACCGCAACACCTTCGGTCCCGCGAACGCAACCAGCGCCGCGCACAGCGCGACGACCGCAAGCCCCACGGTGAGATTCGTCACCTGCGTGATCGCGCCGATCACCACCGGCCCGAACAGCAGGCCGAAATAAGCAATGCCCGCGACGTGTGCGAGGCCTTCGGCGGCGTGGATGCCCTTCACGCGCGCGGCGGCCGCAAAGAGCACCGGCATCATATTGGCAAGGCCCAGACCCATCAGCGTGAAGCCGGTGAGCGCCGTGAACGAATACGGCAGCAACAGCGCGCCGATCATGCCCGCGCAGGCCAGCGAGGCGCTTGCCAGCACCAGTTGCGGCGCGCCAAAGCGCGCGCGCACCGCATCGCCCGCGAAGCGCGCCACTGCCATGCCGCCCGAGAACGCCGCGTAGGCCGCGCTCGCGAGCGCGGGCGTCGCGAGCACGACATCGCGCATATAGACGGTCGCCCAGTCGTACATCGCGCCTTCGGCGATCAGCGCGATCAAGGCGATGCCGCCCAGCGCCCACAGCGCGGGCGTGCGCCAGCGGTTGCCGGTTTTGGCGTGCTCGCCGTGCGTGGCGTGCGGCACGTGCGGCAGCACGGCGGGGCACGCGACCCACAGCACCAGCGCGGCCAGCGCCGACGCCAGGAACAGATGCAGGGCGGGCGCCATGCCGCGCGCGAGCAGCGCACCGCCGATCGCCGCGCCCGCCATCCCGCCCAGGCTGAACATGCCGTGCAGCGCCGACATGATGGGGCGGCCGATGGCTTCCTCGACGGCGCTGGCCTCGGCGTTCATCGACACGTCCAGCGTCGCCATGCCGATGCCGAACACGGCCAGCACGACCAGCAACATCCAGTAGTACGGCACGACCAGGATCAGCGCGCCGCATGCAGCCATGGTGAGGCCGCCGGTGAGGCAGGCGCGCCGCGAGCCGACGCGCGCGATCCAGCCGCCGATTGTCGTCATCGCGGCGATCGAGCCGCCCGCCACGGCAAATAGCGCGTAGGAAAGCATCGCGGCGCTCAAGTGGAACTTGTCGCGCACGGTGGGTACGTGCACGCCCCAGGAGGCGTACATCATCCCGGCGATGAAGAACAGCGCCATGGTCGCGTAGCGCGCGCGGCGGCGCGCGGCGTCGGGCAGCGCGCGGTGCGCCGCCAGTGGCGAACCCGCGGGCGGTGTGGAAGCGGACGCTGAAAGCGCCGGATCGGTCATGCGGTCGGACACGGATAATCCCGTCGAAGAGAGGGCTGCGCGCATGCCCAAGGTGCCAAGGTGCATCGGGTGGCCCTGGGCGCGGCGCTCATACTGGAAGAACGGCGGCGCGGCGTGAATCGCGCTGGCACAAGCCGTCTGAAAGGCAAGCGATGATTCTAGCGAAGGCGCGCAGGTCCTGCTGATGCCTGCTCTAATAGCCGCAGCCGATTCCATCGACCGCATCGACCGAGGACCTTTCCTTGAAGATTCCCGCTCACGCTCCGCTTCATCTGCTCCATCAGGTGCCCGTCGGCACGCTCGCCACTCACGCGCGCGACCCGCAGGGCTTTCCGTACCCTACGCTGTTGCCCTTCGCGACCGATGCGCGGCATCGTCCCGTGATCCTCGTGAGCCGGCTCGCCGAGCACACGCGCAATCTCCAGGACGATCCGCGCGCCGGCTTTCTGGTCGCGCAAACCAGCGGCGAGGACGCGCTGAGCGCACCGCGCATGACGCTGATCGGCCGGTTCGAACCGTCGAACGCCGATGAGCAATCGGCGGATTCGCCGCTCGCGCGCCGTTATCTGCGCTACCACCCCGACGCGGCGCGCTATCTCGCGCTGGGCGACTTCAGCTTCTGGACGCTGCACGTCGAGCGGCTGCGCTATATCGGCGGCTTTGGCGCAATGGGCTGGCTCGACGGAACGGATATCGACACGTTTGACCCTTTGCCCGCCGACGAGGAGCAAGCGCTGATTCAAGTCGCCGATTCTCTCCCGGCGCGACGCGACGGCTTCACGCTGCTGGGCGTCGACCGTCACGGCGCCGATCTGCGTATCGACGGCCAACGCATTCGCCATGTATTCGAGACGCCGCAACTCGACACACCAACCTTGCATGCCGCGCTAAGCGATTGCCTCTCGCGCTATTCAAACTGAGTAATATTTCTAAAACCCGGCGGCGTAAGGCCGCCGCTGAAATTGATGCGCCGCGCAATTGCGGGAAATAGCGCGTGATTCGTCAGAAGTTATCACGCGATGAAATGTTTATCGTGTTTTCGTAAGATAATTTCCATGCCCTGCTAATTATGAGAAACGAATTTATCGGCAGAAAAGGGGCATTTAGTAAAAATACCGATTTGCACGAAATGAAAGATTCTTACCATTCCGGCGATCCAGCAAACGTTGAACTAAGTGATGCCTGGTATCGGCAAACGTTTCGTAAAATATTTCGATTATTTTTATTGCCTTGCGCTTTTCGCGACATTCGATTCTGTGTTAATCTCGCCTCCAATTTCCGAGGCAATTCACTGTCAATCGGCATACTGGCATCAGATCGGTAGCCATTATCAACATCACCAGGGCACCAAACTCATGTCGTCATACAAGGAACTCCTCGCTCAGCGAGAAAAGCTGGAAAAACAGATTGAAGAGGCGAAGGAGCGCGAGTACGCCGAGGTCCTCGACGAAATCAAGCAGAAAATGGCCGATTACGGCATTACCATCGCTGAACTCGGCGGCAGCCGTGCTTCGGGCAAGGGCGCGAAAGCAGCCAGCCGCTCGCGCGCCAGCGTTGCGCCGAAGTATCGCGATCCGGATAGCGGCAGCACGTGGTCGGGTCGTGGCAAGCCGCCGCGCTGGATCGCTGGCCAGGATCGCGATAAATATCTGATCCAGAAGTGATCTAGAAGTAATGCGCAGTAATGAGGTGGACTTCACGGTTCATCGGTAAAAAAAGCCGCGCTGTCACGGGGACGCGCGGCTTTTTGTTATTTTGCTTACCGTAGCTTTCTGTTTCTTACCAATACCGATTGAACGGCAAGTGGGTGTGTCGCGCATCGACGGCTGCTGAACGCGAATACGAAGGGTTCTCGTAGTCGCCTGATTTAAAAGAGGATTCCAGGGTTATCTCCAATTGGGGACGGCGTCGCGATTACAATCGCGTCAATTCCCTTGTTTGCTTCTGGATCAGCATGTCCTCTGCCACCGCCGCGTTATCAGATAAACAGCAGGTCGCACGCAAGACAACGTTTGTTAGCGTTGGCTTGAATTCAGTGCTTGTCGTGCTGCAAATCGCCGTGGGCGTGATTGCGCATTCGCAGGCCTTGATCGCCGACGGCGTGCATTCGCTTTCCGATCTCGTCTCCGATTTCGTTGTGCTGATTGCAAATCGGCATAGCGGTGCGAAGCCCGATGCCGATCACAATTACGGTCACAGCCGTTATGAAACGGTTGCTTCATTATTTCTCGGCGCATTGCTGATTGCCGTGGGCGTGGGCATGCTTGCGCGCGCCGGCACGCGTCTGGCGAATCTCGGCGATATTCCGCCCGTGCATGCGAGCGCGCTCGCGGTGGCCGTGCTCGTGCTGGTGTCGAAGGAGGCGCTGTTTCGCTACATGCTGCGCGAGGCGCAGCGCGTGCGCTCGGCGATGCTGATTGCCAACGCGTGGCACGCTCGCTCGGATGCGGCGTCGTCGCTGGTGGTAGCGCTGGGCATTATCGGCAGCCTTGCGGGCGTGCGTTTGCTCGATCCGATCGCCGCCGCCATCGTCGGCTTCATGGTCGCGCGCATGGGCTGGGTGTTCGGCTGGGACGCGCTGCAGGATCTGTCGGATCGCGCGCTCGACGCATCGGCCGCCGCCGATCTGCGCAAGCTGCTGACAGAAACGCCTGGCGTGCTCGACGTGCACGAGATGCGCACGCGCAAGACCGGCGACCTCGCGCTGGTGGACGCGCATATTCTGGTCGATCCGTTTATCTCGGTGTCCGAAGGGCATTTCATCGCCGAAATGGCGCGCACGCGCCTGCTCACCGACGCGCGCGTGCTCGATGCGCTCATTCACGTCGATCCTGAGGACGACATGCATGTACGTTCGGTGTCGAATCTGCCGCCGCGTGAGGAAGTCGCCCGCGCGCTACGCGAGGCGCTGGCGGCGCGTGACGTGCACGTGGAGGCGGTCACGCTGCATTACCTGAGCACGGGTCTGGAGATCCAGTTTGCGCTGGCGGCACGCGACGATGCGCGGCGTCTTGCCGATGTCGATCTGGACGCGCTGCGGCGCAAGCTGGGCGCGAGCCGGCTGGAGGCGCTGCAGATGACGGCGGATGCGCGGCTGACCACTTTGCCGCGCGCATGACGGGATCAATATGAGAACGCCGCGCCGCCCTTTAAGGCGAGCGCGGCGCGCTTTTCACGAAGCCTTAAAGCAACGCCTCAAAGCGGCAGCTGCGTATCGAACTTGATCTCGCGCAGCACGACGCTCGTGCGCACCTGCGCGACAGCCGGAATGCGGAAAATGCGTTCGTGCAGGAAGGTGTCGTAGGCCTTGATGTCCGGCGCGACGATCTTGAGGATGTAGTCCGATTCGCCGGTCGTGCTGTAGCACTCGGTCACTTCGGGGCAGGTGGCGATCTCGCGCTCGAAGGCTTCGACGCCGCCTTCGGTGTGACGCGTGAGATGGATATGCGCGAGCGCGCAGACGTGCAGGCCGAGCTTTTCGCGATCGAGCAGCGCCGTGTAGCGCTGGATCACGCCCGACTGCTCCATGTCCTTGATGCGACGCCAGCAGGGCGTGCTGGAAAGCCCGACCTGATCGGAGATTTCCTGCACGGAGCGGCGCGCGTCCAGCTGCAGCAGGCGCAGGATCTTCTGAGAGAACGTATCGAGTGTCAAATGCGCCTCCATGTGCGTCGCCGTATTCCCGAATGTTAGAGGTCGGGAAAACGAAACGCAATGCAAACCGCAGATGACGAGGGAGATTACCTAATATCGCGCTCAGTCAGCGGCATTTTGCCCTGAGGCGTCCCCTTCATCGGTCGCCGCGATTGCCTTGAGCGCGGCCTGCTGCGCGCGCAGATCGGCGAGCATGTTGCAGAACAGCGCACCCTGCTCGATGGCGTCGTCGAGCGCCACATGCGTGTGCGGGTGATCGTCGAACCAGTGCTTGGGAAAGCGCGGCTTGATGTTCTTGCGATAGGGCAGGCCGG
This sequence comes from Paraburkholderia sp., assembly GCF_035948235.1. Classification (GTDB taxonomy): domain Bacteria; phylum Pseudomonadota; class Gammaproteobacteria; order Burkholderiales; family Burkholderiaceae; genus Paraburkholderia. Next base: position 13,789 of record NZ_DASZJJ010000071.1, read on the forward strand.
TGATCGCAAAGGCGAGCGTCTTGATGTCGAGCGCCGACCACGAGAACGGGCAGCGCCCCGCGAAGCGCATCATGTACCAGAACATGTAGGTGAAATCGAAGCCCGCGGGCATCGCTACGAACACGGGCTTGCCCGGCAGCGCCTCCACCCATTCGACATATTTGACGAGCGCCTCAGCCGGGTCCTGCAGATCCTTGCGGCAGGCCGCCCACGCTTCGGGCTGCGTTTCCCACCACGCGGCCTGCACCGGATGCGGCGCCGCGCCGTCGAGCGTCGCGAGATTCGCCGAGAAGGTGGCGATCAGACGCTTGTCGGCGGTATAAGCCGCCGAGGCGAAACTGAGCATCGAGTGCGGGCCGGGGATCGGACCGTCGGCCTCGACGTCGGTGCTCACGTAGATTTCTTCGATGGCGGCTTGAGTCATCACTTCCTGTAGGTGTCGCGCGGAATTCGCGGATTCATAAAGGGGGTGTTTCAACCCCATTGCGCCTGGCTGGGCGCGTCGCCGGGCACGCCGTCTGCGACGTAAGGATTGGAGCGGCGCTCCTCGCCGAACGTCGAAACCGGGCCATGGCCCGGCACGAACGTGACATCGTCGCCCAGCGGCCAGAGCTTTTCGCGGATCGAGCGGACCAGATCCGCATGATTGCCGCGCGGAAAGTCCGTGCGACCAATTGACCCAGCGAACAGCACGTCGCCGACCAAAGCCAGCCGATGCTCGCGGCTAAAGAAGACGACGTGACCCGGCGTGTGGCCGGGGCAGTGGTACACCTCCATTTCCTCGTTGCCAAAGCGCACCGTGTCGCCGTTCACGAGCCAGCGGTTGGGCTCGAACGCCTGCGCATGACCGAAGCCGAAACGCACGCTCTGCTGCGGCAGCTGATCGATCCAGAAGCGTTCGTCTTCCTGCGGCCCCTCGATCGGCACGCCGAACTTGTCGGCCAGCGCCTTCGCGCCTGCACAGTGGTCGAGATGGCCGTGCGTGAGCAGCACCTTTTCGAGCTGCACGCCGTGCCGCGCGATCTCCGCTTCGATGCGATCGAGGTCGCCGCCCGGGTCGACGACGGCGGCGCGTTGCGTCGCTTCGCAGACGAGCAGCGAACTGTTTTGCTGGAACGGCGTGACGGGAATCAGCGTGACTTTCATGCGCGCGGTCGGAGTGGATCGTGAGGTGAGGAGGAGGTTTGTTTTCGTCGGGTTTGTGCCGAGGCCGGACCCAAAAGACCGATTGTACCTGGGTGCGCAAGCTGCCGCCCGCGCATCCCGTAGGATCGCCTCAGCCCTTGTCTGACAAGGGCTGAGGGGTCCGCGCCAACCGGCTTTGTTACGCCAATAGTTAGAAATCATGGAGATTTGCGGGTGGTGACAGTGACAACAATTACTTTTAGGTATAATGCGGCCCATCAAGCACGTTTTCGCGTGCATTCACTGGGCGGTGTGACCTGCTGTAAAAAATGGGTCGCGATACATCGCCGTCAAGCAGTGCCGTCTCACAGGCTAGCTAAACAGGCTGCCTTACAAGACGGCAAATCAGGTGCCGATCCGTTCGGCACCGCACGTCTTGCCCAGCCAGGCGCCACGCGCCTGCCCCGACCTTGCTGTCGGACGCTGGGTGGGGCCTACGCCGCCGTTCCTGTGCGCCGTGAGTTATCCGGCGCGCCTGAATGTGTACATCGCGTTCGATGGCGGCATGTGGGGTCTGGTCAGGCTGCCGGGGACAGGTTGCGCCAGACGTGAAAGAAAACCAGCGGTTAGCGGCTTAAGGTGCCGCATCCGGGTATTGGCACTTGCACGCCTTTTGTTCATACGACAAGGCGAGCGCGGCGTCCTTTTGCCTGCGACCGCCGGGGTCATCCAGCGTTGCACCACCAAGGTGCAGGACGGCCTCGAAACGTGATGGCTAACTTATGAACTTTGGACTTTCTCGACGACGATTCGGGAGTCTCGCAGCCGTGTCCGTGCTGGCCGGTTGTGCCATGCCGCCCGGCCAGCAGGACCAGGCGCAGGGCAACGCGCTCAGCACCAGGGACGCGGCACATACCGCGTTTGCGTCGCCGCAGAGCTACGGCTCGGCACTGGCCGCGCTGCCCGCTTCGGGCGCCAGCAAGGACAACTCGCTCGCCGATGCTCAGGCGATCGACGACAACGCTGTAGACGCCGGCTCGTTCCACCAGACCGGCCGCGCCTCGTGGTACGGCCGCGCCTTCCACGGTCGCAAGACCGCGAGCGGCGAGCGCTTCAACATGCAAGCGATGACCGCAGCGCACCGCACGCTGCCGCTGGGCTCCTACGTCCGTGTGAGCATTCCGGCGACCGCGAAGTGGGTCGTCGTGAAGATCAACGACCGTGGCCCGTATGCGCGCGGCCGCGTGATCGACCTGTCGTATGCAGCAGCGAAGATGCTGGGCCTGCAACACGCGGGCACGGCGAAGGTGAACATCGAAGGACTCTCGCGCCAGGAAGCGAAGGCCGCTCAAGCCGAGCAGGCTGAAATGCTGGCTGCGAACTCGAACAGCCAGTAATGGTTTGATGTGGGTTTGGTGCAGATCGATCCGTGTTGGCGCGTGGCGCGCACCGGACGGTCGACAAAACCCCAAGCTCGCCAGACTTGATGTGCAAAGGGCTGCCCGGATGGGCAGCCCTTTGGTTTTTCTGACGGGCTTTTCTGGTAGGTTTTTCTGACGATACGGCGGGGGTCAGTCCTCGCCGTCGTCTTCGTCCTCGCTGTCTTCCCCTTTGAGCTCGAGCGCACGCGCATAGAGCGCATTGCGCGACGCGCCTGTCAGCGTAGCGGCGATCTTCGCCGCACCCTTCACCGGCACCTCCTGCAGCAGCACGCGCAGCAGCGCATCGTGATCCGCTTCGCCGGATTCGGGCGCGCTCGCGCCTTCCACTACCAGCACGAACTCGCCGCGCTGGCGGTTCGCATCCTCGGCGAGCCACGTTGGCCCTTCGGCCAGGGTGCCGCACCAGAGCGCCTCATGTAACTTGGTCAACTCGCGGGCGATCAACAGACGCCGCGCGGGACCGAACGCATCGGCGAGTGCCTGCACGGTTTCGACGATGCGATGCGGCGCTTCGTAAAACACCATCGCGTGCGCATGCGAGACGAGCGGCTGCAATGCGCTCGCGCGCTGCTTCGCCTTGGGCGGCAAAAAGCCGAGGAACGTGAATGTGGACACCCAGTCGCCCGCCGCGGAAAGCGCGGTGGCGAGCGCGCTTGCGCCCGGCAGCGGCACCACCAGGAAACCGGCGGCGCGCACTGCATCGACGAGCTTCGCGCCCGGATCGGAAATGCCCGGCGTGCCCGCATCCGATACGCAGGCCACACGCTCGCCCGCGCGCAGATGCTCAATCACGCGTTGCGCGGCCTCGCGCTCGTTGTGCTCGTGCACGGCGATGAGCGGCTTCGAGATGCCATAGCGCGTGAGCAACTGGCCGGTGTTGCGCGTGTCCTCGGCGGCGATGCGATCGACAAGACCGAGCACATGCAGCGCGCGCACGGTGATGTCGGCCATATTGCCGATGGGCGTCGCCACGACGTAAAGCGTGGCGGCCGGATATTGCTGGGCCTGTGCGAGTTCGAAAGGAGACGACGTCATGACACGGAACGCGCGAACGCAAGAGAGGAGGCCGCCATTGTGCCATGTGGGGGAGGGCGCGACGGCGCCTGCGCGTGTGGGCGAGCGAAGCAGCGGCAATCGCGACAACTTTTCCGCGCGTGCCCGGTCAAACGCCGAGCGCGGTACGGCCGAACGCGGCTCGGCGCAGCGTCGCGAAGTTGGGGCTCGTTTTGAAGCGCATGCGCTGACCTGGCTGCAACGGCATCGGCTGGTGTTTGTCGCGCGTAACGTGCATTGCAGAGGCGGCGAACTTGATCTCGTGATGCGCGAGCGTGACGGCACGCTGGTGTTCGTGGAGGTGCGAGCGCGTACGCGGGCCGCATACGGTGGCGCGGCGGCGAGCGTTGGCTGGCACAAGCGGCAGCGGCTTTTGCGCGCGGCGCGCGCGTATCTGCTCACGTATGCGCAAGAGCACGCCGGCACGTTGCCGCCGGCATGCCGCTTCGACGTGGTGACGTTCGAAGGCGGCCGCCTCACCTGGCTGCGCGACGCGTTTCGAGAGGACGAGAGTTGAATCCGCCACGCTCCGCACGTTAAGCAGCGGGATGCGCGCAGAAAACGCGCGATGGAAAAGAACGCCGGAAGAGAACCCCTGCGAGTGCGCTAAACTTGCGGCACGCCGCAACCAAGGGATATTTCGCGAGGGAACTCGCGGAACCCGCAGTACAGATTAGAGAGTCGATGTCCGTCGAACGTATTCAACAGCATTTTCGCGATAGCGCAGCGACCCAGCTCGCCGCGATGGAAACCCTGGCGGTGCCGATTGCCGCCGCGGTCGATACGATGTTCGCCGCGCTGGCGAACGGTAACAAGATACTGGCGTGCGGCAACGGTGGCTCGGCCGCCGACGCCCAGCACTTCGCCGCCGAACTGATCGGCCGTTTCGAACGCGATCGCCCGGGCCTGCCCGCGCTCGCGCTCACGACCGACGCATCGGTGCTCACGGCGGTGTCGAACGACTACGCCTACGACCAGGTGTTCGCGCGCCAGGTGCGCGCACTGGGCCAGCCCGGCGACGTGCTCCTGGCCATCACGACTTCGGGCAATTCCGCGAACGTGCTGGCCGCGATCGCCGAAGCGCACGAACGCGAAATGATCGTGATCGCGCTGACCGGCAAGGGCGGCGGCATGGTCAACGCAACGCTCGCGGATACCGACATCCACCTGAGCGTGCCGTCCGATCGGACCGCGCGCGTCCAGGAAGTGCACCTGCTGACCATCCATTGCCTGTGCGACGGCATCGACGCGATGCTGATGGGTGAAGAGTGAGATCTGGGATCGGACTGATACCGAAGACAGGGAGAGGGACTTGATGAGCAGAAACGGCATGACGCGCGCGCTGGCCCGGACCACGCTGACGATCGGCTTCGCGGCCTCGCTGTGCGCGAGCCTGCAGGGCTGCTTTCTCGCGCTTGCTGGCGCGGCGGGCGGCACGGCACTGGTGGCGACCGACCGCCGCACGGTGGGCTCGCAGACCGAGGATCGCGAGATCCAGGTGAAGGCGCTCTCCAATGTGACGAGCGGTTTGCCCGATACGGCGCACGTGAATGTGGCTGTGTTCAATCAGCGCGTGCTGCTGACGGGTGAAGTGCCTGACGAAGGCTCGAAGCAGAAGGCCGAGAGCATCGTGCGTGGGATTCCGAATGTTGGCTCGATTGTGAATGAGCTTTCGGTGCAGCCGGCTAGTTCGTTCTCGTCGCGGGCTAACGATTCTTATCTGGAAGGGCGCGTTAAGAGCGAGCTCGTTCTGTATAAGGAGATCTCGGCGAATAACTTCAAGGTGGTCGCCGAGCGCGGGAATATTTATCTGATGGGCCTGGTGACGCCGCGCGAAGGGAATGTTGCGGCGAACGCGTCGAGCACGGTTTCGGGTGTGGCGCAGGTTGTGAAGTGTTATCAGTACATCGCGCCGGATCAGGCGTTGGCTTCTTCTGGTAATGCGCCGGTTTCGAATGCGCCGGCTCAGGCGAATGTCGCCGATTCGCCGACGGTCGGGGCGATTCCGGATTCGGGTGTGAGCTCGCGTCCGATCGAGCAGCAGGCTCCGGCGCCGGTGATGGAGTCGGCGCCTGCGCATGCAGGGTCTAACGGGGCGACGATGTGATGGTGCGGCGTTTTGTGGTTGGACTGGTCTTGATGGGGGCTGCGGTCTCTGCGTTTGCGGGGGATGGTGCGGCGGTTGCCCGGGGTAATGCCTGTATGGGTTGCCATGCGGTGGATCGGCGGCTGGTTGGGCCTTCGTTTAAAGACATCGCGGCGAAGTACAAGGGTGATGCTGGGGCGCAGGCGAAGCTTGAGAAGAAGGTTAGAGAAGGGGGCGCCGGGGTTTGGGGCGCTATTCCGATGCCTTCGCATCCTGCTATGAGCGCTGGGGATATTCACGATGTGGTGACGTGGGTGTTGGCTGGGGCGCCGGCTTCTTCCACCAGGTAATTTGGTTTGCTGCGGCGCAATTTCCGGCTTGGCACAACGAAAAATAGGTGTGCTACACTCGTCGAGCAGTGGGGCGGTAGCTCAGCTGGGAGAGCGTCGCGTTCGCAATGCGAAGGTCGTGAGTTCGATCCTCATCCGCTCCACCAAAGAACACTTGAAGAAGCTTTGCCGTATTCAGAAAACCCCGCGTGCCTTACGGCACGCGGGGTTTTTGCTTCTAAGGCCGTTCTTTCGCGCAATAAATGGGTCAAGCCGCCACCAGTTAACCCGTCACCCGCGCCTCCACTAACCTCATCAGCAACGCAACCGATTCCTGCCATCCCAGATAACAAGCCTCAACCGGAATAACCTCCGGAATGCCTTCCTGCGTCACGTTTAACTCAATCCCACAAAACACCTCACGCAATACCACCGTAGTCTCCATCTCCCCCGCAAAATTCGGATCATCAAATACAGCCGAATACCGAATCCGCTCATACGGCACAAGCTCGCGATATTCCCCACCAAACGAGTGACTTGCCCCATCTGTGAAGTTAGTAAAAGACATCCGATATTTCCCGCCGATAACCGCATCGAGTTGATGCACCTTCGCAATAAACCCATCCGGCGGCAGCCATTTAACGACTGCATCGGCATCAAGAAATGCGTGATAGATCCGCTCGGCGGGAGCGCGAATCACACGATGAATCTGGACGGTGTTTGTCTTCATATCGAGTCTCCTCACAGGTCAATGTGGAAGCCAGCCATCACAGCAGCACACTTCATTAACGCCCATCCGCCATCCATCTGCAATCGCCTAAACTTCCTCAATACACTCGGCTGCGCCCGAGACCCCAGAAGAAGGAGGCCCACCATGCCCACCCCTGAACCCGCCCCTCAAAAGTACGACTATGAGGGCTTCGAAATCCACATCACCGCATCGCCGAAAGAAGAAAGCTCGACGCGCTACACCTACACAGCCTACATCTGCCACCCAGGCGCAAATCCAGCCCATCCCGGCCACGCGGTCCACTACCACGCAGACGGCGAGGAAACCTTCCGCAGCGAACACGAAGCGATCGAAGAAGCCGCCCACATTGGCCGAAGCATCATCGACGGCACGCACCCAGACCTTTCGGTGTTATCGCTAGTCACCCACGGTTTCTAAACCGCAACTAACCGCCAAACAAAGCCCGCAATCACCCAACCACCGCTCCCAAAGCACCACACCGCAACCCCTTGCTACCATCGGCATTCGCCCTTCGCGACATAAACGACACAAAAAAGCCGATGCTCGCCCTCAAGCTCACCCTCGTACCGCTTTTCCTGCTGTTCGTATCGATGTCCGGCAAGCTTTGGGGGCCACGGGTCGCGGGCTGGCTAGCCGGTTTGCCTGTCGTCGCCGGGCCGATTCTCTTCCTGCTCGTCATCGAGCACGGCGTGGCTTTCGGAGCACGCGCCGCCACGCTCTCGCTTTACGCGATCCTGGCTTCCGAATCGTTCAACTTCGCATACGCGTGGACATGCCGCACGCGCCCGTGGTGGCTCGCACTCGCAGCAGGCCTATGCGCGTGGTTCCTGGCAGCATGCGTACTCGCGCATCTACCGATTTCCTGGCCATGGGCACTCACCGTCGCGCTGTCGGCAACATGCTTCGGCCAGACCTTCCTGCCACACAGCACCACAACCCCAGCAGGCGCAAAACTCACCCGCACAGACCTCGCTGCCCGCATGACAGCAGGCGCGGCCCTGACGCTCGCCGTCACCGCAATGTCCTCGCGCCTAGGCCCCGCGTGGAGCGGCTTGCTCGCGGTGTTTCCGCTGCTAGGCAGCGTGCTGGCCGTATCGTCGCACCGTGCCCACGGCGCGCCTTTCGTGATCGCGTTGCTAAGAGGAATGGTGTTAGGCCGCTTCGGTTTCGCCGCGTTTTGTCTGACACTCGCGTTGGGACTCGAGCATCAGCCAGCGCCACTGGCGTTCATCGAAGCATCGATCATCGCGATGCTCGTGCAAACCGCAAGCGCCCGTCTCGCGCGTTTAACGCGCGCACAAGCCCCAGCGCAAACCACCGTCCGCGCCGACGCAGCCACAACAGAATAGAAGAGGGGAGAAGGCCAGTTCGCACCCCGACGCCAACGAAGCGCGAACCCATACTGCAGAGAAGTGCAGTGCCCGGAGAAAGAGGAAAAAGGCCCGGGCAACGAATTGCCCGGGCAAGTCGCCGGATTACCGGCGACGGAGGTTTCCAGTGGGCGTGCCTCGCGCGATCAGATCGACGAAAGCGCCGAGTCCAACGCGAAGCAACGAAAACAAACGTATCTGCACAAAGACTGACGGGCCCGCTCTCAAGTTCTTGCGAGAGAGCGGGCCCGACTGGCGTAGGTCACGCAGCGCGCCTCAGGTCAGCGCGCCGCAAATGACCAACCAAAATTACTGACCGAAATAAACCGGCTTGATGTTTTCCGTCGTACGGCTGCCGGCTTGCGTCGAACCGTTGGTCGATGCGCCGTAGGCCGTGGCTTCAGCCGTCGCGTTCTGCTGGGCGACGCGAGCTTGCGCGGCTTGCAGGTCTTCCGGGTAGTACGGGCTCGACAGGCCCGGGCGATAGCCGGCCTTTTCGAGTTGCACGAGTTCGGCGCGCACTTGCGCGCGGGTCAGCGGCTGCTGGTTGGTGTTGGCTTGCGCGAACGACACAGCCGGAGCGGCCAGAACGGTAGCGGCGAGCGCCGCAGCAATCAGGGACTTCATGATCTACAACCTCCAGAATTTATCATTCGAATCGTAACAATCTGCTTGCTCGATCCGTTGATGAGACTTTATTGCGGTGCACATCAAAGATAAATATCGCGATACGGCAAACATCATTGCGGAATTCGTGATAATGCGCGCGTCAATTCGGTGCCGGAACGCAAAGCGAGAAATGACGCGGCTGGACCCATCGCGATTAAATCGGCACCCGGCGGCGCTGAGGCAAAATAGTGCGCACGAGGCCGCGCGTGATATGCCGTTCCGCGCGCCATCCGCAACTTCCAGGAGATGTCTCATGAAAAACGCGCTCGGCCGTCAGGCCGTGATTGCCGCCGCGCTGGCGGGTCTGGCAACCGCTGGCGTCGCCCACGCCGACGATCAGGTGAACTGCTACGGCGTCGCCAAGGCCGGCCATAACGATTGTTCGAGCAAGACCGGTGTGCACGATTGTGCGGGCCAGGCGAAGGTCGATCACGACAAGGGCGACTTCAAGACGATGCCGAAGGGCACCTGCGAAAAGCTCGGCGGCACGCCTGAGAAGTAACCGTTCAGCGCAATGACGATGCAGACGTCCGCAGTACCGCCGATACAGAAAGCGCAAGGCGTCGGCATCGGCTTGCGTCATGCGCACTACGACGCTTTCATGCAGGCGCCGCCGCCCATCGGCTGGGTCGAAGTGCATAGCGAAAACTACTTCGGCGACGGCGGCTACGATCTGCATGTGCTCGAAGCCGTGCGGCGCGATCTGCCGGTGAGCCTGCATGGCGTGGGCCTTGGCCTCGGCTCGGCGGCGCCGCTCGACGAGGCTCATCTCGCGCGACTGGCGCGCCTCGTCGAGCGCATCGAACCGGCGCTGGTCTCCGAGCATCTCTGTTGGGGCGCGACGCCGCACGCCGCGCTGCACGATCTGTTGCCGATGCCGCTCACGCGGGCCTCGCTCGATCATCTCTGCGCTCGCGTGGCGCACATGCAGGACACGCTGCGCCGCCGCGTGCTGATCGAAAACGTCTCGACCTACGTGCGCTTTCGCGACGACGATTTCAGCGAGGCCGGGTTTCTCGCGGAGCTTGCGCGCCGCACCGGCTGCGGCGTGCTGCTCGACGTGAACAATCTCTACGTGAATCAGCGCAATCACGGCGAAGACGCGCTCGCCGCGATGCACGCATTGCCACGCGATATCGTCGGCGAACTGCATCTTGCGGGCCATCGCGTGACGCCGGCGGTGGTGATCGACGATCACGGTTCGCGCGTCGCGTCTGAGGTCTGGTCGCTTTACGATGCGGCGTTGCATCGCTTCGGCGCGGTACCGACGCTGATCGAATGGGACACGCAGGTGCCGCCACTGGACGTGCTGCTCGATGAAGCGCGGCAAGCGCGTGAACACATGAGTGCGCACGTATGAACACGTCGCTGGAGAAACTACAGTCTGCGTTTGCCGATGCGATCGACGATCCCGCAGCCGATCCCGCGCTCCTCAAGCATCTGCAAACAGCCGACGATGCCCACGCGCGCGAGCGCCTCGGTCTCTATCGCGGCAACGTGCGCGCGGCCCGCCGCACAGCGCTGGCCGGCGCCTATCCCGTGCTCGCCCAACTCACCGGAGATACGTATTTCGATGCGCTGGCGCTCGCCTACGCACGCGCTCATCCTTCGCGCGATGCGGATCTGAACCGCTTCGGCGCTTTGCTGCCCGATTTCATCGAACGTTACGAAACCGACGCGCGCTACGCGTATTTCGGCGATGTCGCGCGGCTCGAATGGGCGCTGCATGTCGCGACTTTCGCGGCGAACGTCACGCCGCTTTCGTCGGCGCAGTGGCAGGCAATCGGCGTGGAGCGTCTCATGTCAGCGAGACTGAAAGTTCATCCGGCGTGTATCGCGCTGGAATCGCGTTACGCGGCTTTCGAAATCTGGCGCGCGCATCGCCAGAATGACCCCGAGCAAGTGCCGTGGCCGCAGCGCATCGAGGCGCCTAACTGGACGCTCATCGTACGTCCGCAATGGCGATCTGCTGCGCTCTCGCACACGCACGCCGCTCACGCAGCCTTCGTCGCGTTGCAACGCGGCGAAACGCTCGACGCAGCACTCGAACGCGCATTTTCCATCGACGAGAATTTCGATTTCGCCACTCAATGGCGCAGGTGGATCGAAACGAACGCGATTATCGGATTGCACGACGCCTGACTAGCGGTTAGCGAACATAACAAAAACAAAAAAGCAGGAATCCGAACAAATTTCGCGCGCAAAGAAAACTGCGCATTAATCAGGTGATTGTCTAGTGAAGTCCGTTTTGAATCCACCGTGAACCGCAACACATAAACGCCATACGCAGCGCGTTTTCAGGATGTACACTCGATTGCAAACTGGCACGCCACACGAGCCGCGCGCTCCGTGGCTGACGCCGCCAGATGGCTGTTCTTCGCCCGAGCGCACGCGAGTCCACCGCCATGATGCCCCGCCGACCGAACGCCGTGATCGCCATCAGCATCGTGCTGGCTGCCGTGCTTACCGCGGTGGCCGGCTGGGTCATGGCGCAGATGCGCGAAGACGCGCTTGCCAGTGCGCGCGCCGCGGCCTTCAACATGGCGCTGCTGTTCGAGCGCGACACGCAGCGCAATTTCGATGTCTACGCGCTGTCGCTGCAAGGCGTGATTGACGCCATCGACGATCCGCGTCTGGCCGAACTCCCCGATGATCTGCGCCAGAGCGTGCTGTTCGACCGCTCGGCGAGCGCGAAGAATCTCGGCGAGATTCTCGTGGCCAATGCCAATGGCGATGTCATCTTCAATTCGCGCGCCTCGTCGCCGCGCGCGCTCAATGTGGCCGACCGCGACTACTTCATCGCGCAGCGCGATTCGCCGCACACGGGCCTTTACGTCAGCCATCCGATGATGGCGCGCGACGGCGCGGACGACGCGACCATCGGTCTGAGCCGACGCCTCGAAAAGCCTGATGGTTCGTTCGCAGGCGTGGTGGTGGGCACGATGCGGCTGGACTACTTCCGCCGCCTGATGAGCGGCATTGAGATCGGCGCGCATGGCGCCGTCACGCTTTCGCTCGCCGATGGCACCTTGCTCATGCGCCGTCCTTATGTGCCCGAGATGATTGGCCGCAATCTCGCCGATTCGGCGTTGTTTCAGCGTTTCGGGCACGCCCAGGAGGGCGGTTTTTTCGGCATCGGTCCAGTGGACGGGGTGCGGCGCTGGTTTGCGTTTCGCCGCGTGGACGGTTATCCGCTCATCTTCGGGGTGGCGGTGGCGGCGGGCGACATTTACACCGAATGGCGGGCGCGGGCATGGATTATCGGCACGTTGACGGCGGTGCTCGACGTGTTGCTGATCGCCTGCGCGGTGCTGCTGTCGCGCCAGTTGCGGCGTCGCGAACTGCTCGAGGACGAACTGCGCGCGCTGGCCGGCACCGACGCGCTCACGGCGCTCGCCAACCGCCGCGCCTTCGAAGCGCGCGCCGATCACGAGTGGCTGCGCGCGCGGCGCTCGGGCCAGCCGCTCGCGGTGATGATGCTCGACGTCGATCGTTTCAAGCCCTACAACGACCGCTATGGCCACACGGCGGGCGATGCGGCGCTCGCGGCCGTCGCCCGTTCGATCGGCAGTCATGCGCGTCGGCCTGGTGACTGCGCGGCGCGTTACGGCGGCGAGGAATTCGTGCTGCTGCTGCCCGACACCAACGCGGCCCAGGCGCTCGCTCACGCGGAGAAGCTGCGCTCGGCCATCGAGACGCTCGACATCCCGCACGCGGACAGCCCCAACAACGTGCTCACGGCCAGCGTGGGCGTGGCGAGCACGTCGGCGAGCGATTTCGATAGCTGGCGCGCGCTGGTCGAAGCCGCCGACGCAGCGCTCTACATCGCCAAACGCGCAGGCCGCAACCGCGTCGCGGTCTGGCAGCCCAGCTTTGCGCGCGAGCACTACGGCGCCGGGCCGGAGCTTTGATATTTTTTAGCCGGATGATATTGCATCGAACAATTTACCCGGGTAATATTCGCTGCATCAAACGACTTCAGGGAATCACGATGACAGCGATATCAAACCAGCCGGTGCACAACGCGGGTGTGACGGCGTTCGCGGGCACGCGGCTGATCGCGCGCGGCGCGCCGCTCGAGGTGGCGCTGGCGGTGAAGGCGGCGTTGGACCAGGGCGAATCGGCGTCGGTGCTGATCTTCGACGACCGCGACGCGAGCCAGGTGGAATTCGATCTGCGCGGCCGTCCCGCCGATGTTGCCGCGCGCCTGGCCGCCGATGCCGCCTGGCAGGCAAAAACACAGGCCGCGAGCGAAGGCCAGCAAGATGCGCTGAACGAGGAACGCGCCGACGATGCCCCACGCGGCCGTGGCCGCCCGAAGCTGGGCGTCGTCGCGCGCGAAGTGACGTTGCTGCCGCGCCATTGGGACTGGCTGGCGGCGCAGCCCGGCGGCGCTTCCGTGGTGCTGCGCAAGCTGGTGGAAAATGCGCGTCACGCGAGCGAAGCGAAGGATCGCGTGCGCACGTCGCGCGAGGCCGTGCATCGTTTCATGACGGCGCTGGCGGGCAATCTGCCGGGTTACGAGGAGGCCTTGCGGGCGCTCTATGCGGGCGAGCGCGCACGCTTCGAAGCGTGGAGCGTGGACTGGCCCGAGGGCGTACGCGACTACGTGCGGGAACTGGCGCAAGGCGCGTTTGCTTGACCCCGGCATCGGCGTGACGAAGCGCTCGCACGAAACACGCGCGCAAAAAAAAGCCGCTCAGGCCGGGGGGGGCGTGAGCGGGAAGTCGGAGAGTTACAACTAACAACCTCTGCGTGAACAGTCATGGGGTCACGCAGATGATTCAGTTTAAGAACGGCCCTTTTGCGGCGATATAAGACTTGTCCGAATCTCTTCCGGCCACGCTGTTTCCTCCTGCCCACACGCCGCAAGACTTGCCTTGCCACGCCGATTGCGGCTCCGTACACTCGCGCGTGATTTCTCTGACGGGTAAGGCCAGGGCTCGCCGCCACACGCGTGCGGGCCGCACTCCGTTCCAAAAAATAGCACCCGACCACACCGGCAATCCGCCCACGTCCTGTCCAACGCGGCGCGGCCATAGCACCGGTACCGGTCGCAGGTCACAACAGCACAAGCACACACAAGAAGGAGCCCTTATGTCCGATTCCTGGTTTCCCCGCTGGCGCGCGCAAACGGGCGCCGCGAAAAGCGTCGTCGCGCCCGATGAACGCCTCGCCTGGCCGCAGATGTTTGCGATGGGCGTGCAGCACGTCGTCGCGATGTTCGGCTCGACGGTGCTCGCGCCGCTGCTGATGGGCTTCGATCCGAATCTCTGCATTTTCATGTCGGGGATCGGCACGCTGCTGTTCTTCGTCGTGGTGGGCGGGCGCGTGCCCAGCTACCTCGGCTCCAGCTTCGCCTTCATCGGCCTCGTGATCGCGGTTACCGGTTATGGCGGCCACGGTCCGAACACCAATATCCCCGTTGCGCTTGGCGGCATCATCGCGTGCGGTGTGGTCTATGCGTTGATTGGCGTGCTGGTGTCGGCCATCGGCACCAAGTGGATCGAGACGCTCATGCCGCCCGTCGTGACTGGCGCGATCGTCTGCGTGATCGGCCTGAATCTCGCGCCGATCGCCGTGAAGGGCGTGAGCGCGACGCAGTTCGATTCGTGGATGGCGCTCGTCACCGTGCTGTGTGTGGGCGGTGTGGCCGTGTTCACGCGCGGCATGCTGCAGCGCCTCTTGATTCTCGTCGGCCTGATCATCGCCTACGTGATCTACGCGGTCGTGACCAACGGCATGGGTCTGGGCAAGCCGATCGACTTTGCGATCGTCGCCAACGCGGCCTGGTTCGGCATGCCGCAGTTCAGCGCGCCGGTGTTCGATCCGCACGCGATGACGCTGCTCGTGCCGATCGCGGTGATTCTGGTGGCGGAAAACCTGGGCCACATCAAGGCGGTTTCTGCGATGACGGGCTACAACCTCGACCGGTATGTGGGCCGCGCGTTTATCGGCGATGGTCTTGCCACTATCGTTTCGGGCTTCGCGGGCGGCACGGGCGTGACGACCTACGCGGAAAACATCGGCGTGATGGCCGTCACCAAGATCTACTCGACGCTGGTGTTCGCCATCGCCGCGCTGATCGCACTCGTGCTGGGTTTCTCGCCTAAGTTCGGCGCCGTGATCCAGACGATTCCGGGCCCGGTGCTGGGCGGCGTGTCGATCGTCGTGTTCGGTCTGATCGCAGTGACCGGCGCGCGCATCTGGGTCGTCAACAAGGTGGACTTCTCTGACAACCGCAACCTGATCGTCGCCGCTGTCACGCTGGTGCTGGGCGCGGGCGACTTCTCGCTGAAGGTCGGCAATTTCGGCCTGGGCGGCATCGGGACCGCTACCTTCGGCGCGATCATTCTGTACGCGCTGCTGCGCAGAAAGCCGGCGCAGCAAGCGGCGGTTTAAGTCTGCCGGTTCAGCCGCCGATTCAACGCGGCAATAAAAAAACGCGACGCCTTCCACGGAAGGACGTCGCGTTTTTTTCGTCTATGCGGAATTAACCCCGGCCACGCCCGCGATTCATCATCGCGGTTTCGGTCAGATCGACTTCGCGCATCAGCTTGCTGAGCGTTTCGTCGTTGATCGTCTGCTGATTACGCAATTCGAGCAGCGCCGCGCGCTCGGCGCGCATCGCGGCCAGCCTCATCTGCACTTCGAGCATTTCCGCCTGACGCGCGTTCTTGCTGCGGTCGTGATCGGCGTCGAGCGTCGCCAGGCGGCGGCGATAGGTGTCCATCACGCGCGCGGTGGTGTCGGCGGCATGCGCAAACTGCGATTCGTCCATATCTTTCGAGGCCGTTTCCATATGCGCGTCCACCGCGCGGATCGCGGCCTGCGCGGCCTGGATGCGGGCGAGGCGCTCCTCGGCGGCGTGCTTCGATTCGCCGCCGCGCCGCACGCCGCGCAACAAAACCGGCAAGCCGACGATCGCCACCAGCAGCGACGCGAGGATCACGCCCGTGGCGATAAAGATCGCGCTGTCGCGGCCCGGCAGCGGCAGGCCGTTATCGAGCGCGACCGGCAGCGAGAGCACGCCCGCAAGCGTCACCGCGCCGCGCACTCCGGCGACCGTGGTGATCGCCACGGTGCGCAGGCCCGGCACCGCGTTCGATACGCCATGGCGCGCCGCGCCGCGGCTCGCGACCCAGCGCAGCAGCCAGACCCAGCCGAAGCGCATCGCGTAGAGCGCGACCAGCACGGCGGCGACGTACATGATGAGGCGCAGCATCTGCAGATTGCTGGTGTGATGCGCCTCCAGCAGCGCCTTGCCGAGAATGCCGGGGAATTGCAGGCCGAGCAGCGTGAACACCATGCCGTTGAAGACGAATTCGATCATCGACCAGGTGCTGGCCGCGCGCACGCGCGACGATACCGGCCCGATATGCGCGGCGCTGGTGTAATTCATCATCATCCCGGCCGAGACCGCGGCGAGCACGCCGGAGACTTCCAGATGTTCGGCGAACAGATAGGCCGCGAACGGAATCAGCAAGGTCATCACCACGCCGGGCGCGGGGTCGCCTTCGGCGGTGAAATTCAGGAAGCGCTCCGAGATAAAGCTGAACGCCCAGCCGATGAATGCGCCCACGGCCAGGCCGCCCGCTGCGATCAGCACGAAGCTCAGCGTCGCGTCGCGCAGCGAGAAATAGCCGGTGAGCGCCGCCGCCACCGCGAACTTGAGCGCGACCAGGCCGGAGGCGTCGTTCATCAGCGCCTCGCCTTCGAGGATGTGCATGAGCTGCGCGGGAATGCGGTCCTTGCCCGCGATCGCCGAGAGCGCGACCGCATCGGTGGGCGAGAGCACGGCGGCGAGCGCGAACGCCACCGGCAGCGAAATCTGCGGCACGAGCCAGTGCACGAAATAACCGACTGCCACCACCGTCAGCAGCACGAGGCCGAGCGCGAGCATCAGGATCGCGCGACGCTGCATGAAGAATTCGCGCTTCGGGATACGCCAGCCATCCGCGAACAGCAGCGGCGGAATGAACAGCGCCATGAAGATATCCGGGTCGAAGGTGACGTGCGGATTCAGGCGCGGAAACGTCAGCAGCGCGCCAATGCCGATCTGCAGCAGCGGCAGGGGTAGCTTGATGGGAAGAAGACGCACGACGACACCCGAAAGCGCGACGGCAAGGAGCAGAATAAGAACGGTGAAGAGTGTTTCCATCGATCAGGCAAAGGGTGCTGCAAAGACGGGATGATGAGGCGCGCGCCGAGCGGCTTCAGGTGTCCCTTTATGCGGAAAGCGTTGCGAACGGAGGAGCGTTTGACCCGGAATCTCGCCGCGGGTTTAATCCGGCGTGAGTCCGACGGACATTCGGTTCAAGCTCGGATCAAGCGGGCGAGGCGGGCAGTTTGCTTACAACCAGTTTAACTTGATGAGGGCATCGGCTGCCGCGAAGCGCGCAGTACGTCGAACTTGCTATGGCCACGCGCACAGTTTTGGTGCGCAGGATGCCCGCTGGCCGCGCACAGGCGGGGCCGCGGTGCAGGGTTCGATGCGCGCCGGGGCCGGATGCCACCGTGCACGGACCTTGCTTTATCGCCTCGCGTGGCGCAACGCATCGGGTGCCCGCCGCCGACCGTCGGCAGCAGGCCCGCGGCGATCAACTTGCGCGAAGAGGAAGGCATGATCACAGAGCAACAGGAAAAGACGGCGCTCGCGCCGCACGGGTTCGATCTGAGCGTCACCTCGGGGCTGCAGCGCTATAGCGCGCAACATGGCGAACTCACGCTCACGAGCGTGTTCCAGCCGGTCTTCAGCCTCTCGCACATGCGCGCGATCGGCTACGAAGGGCTTTTGCGCGCGCACGACGCGCTCGACCGGCCCGTGTCGCCGATCGACGTGTTCGGCGAGGCCACGCGCGTGGGCGACGTCCTGCAACTCGACCGGCTCGCGCAGGGTCTGCATCTGGAGAACTTCGCGCTGCTGGGCGCCGAGCGCGAATGGCTCTTTCTCAACGTGCATCCGGGCACGCTGATCGAGCCGTATCACGCGGCGGCGCTGCTCGCGAACCTGAACCGGCTGGGCTTGCCGCCGCGGCGCATCGTGCTCGAAGTGCTGGAGGCCGACGCCACCGATCTCGACGCCCTTGCGCATGCTGTCGATGCGTTCCGCGAGCGCGGCTTTCTGATCGCGCTCGACGACTTCGGCGCGGGCCACGTGGATATCGGCCGCGTATGGCAACTGAATCCCGACATCGTCAAGCTCGACCGCATCATGCTGATGCACGCCGCGCATCGCGCCGATATGGCCGCGACGCTGCCCGCGCTGGTATCGCTGCTGCACGAGGCGGGCAAACTCGTGCTGATCGAGGGCGTGGAGACGGAGCAGGAAGCGCAGCTCGCGCTGTCGTGCAACGCCGATTTCGTGCAAGGTTTCTTCTTCGCGCGGCCCGCGCCGGGACTCACCGATTCCTCGCACGCGCAGATCGTCATTGCCGAGGCGACCGATCGTTTCCGTCAGCAAACCGAAGCGCGCGAGCGCGGCACGGCCAGCCGGCTCGCGCCGTATATCCGCGCGTTCGAGCGCGCGGCGGAGCGGCTGGGCGCGGGCGAGCCGCTCGAAGAAGTGTGCTGGAATTTTCTCGCGCTCGATCATGCGGCGCGCTGCTTTCTACTCGACGCGAACGGTCGGCAGGCGGGGCGCAACGTCGTGCTGCGCGTGGATCGCGCGGAGCAGGGCGCGCGTTTTTTGCCGCTCGACGATGCGCAGGGCGCGAACTGGCTGCGTCGGCCGTATTTCCGCGCGGCGCTGGTGGCGCCGGGGCGCGTGCACGTGACTTCGCCGTATCTGTCGATCAACGAGGCGCTGCCTTGCGTGACGCTGTCGATGGCCGTGCAGGTGGGCGACCGTCTATGCGTGCTATGCGGCGATGTGGACTGGCTGGCGGAATTGCTGGCGTAAATAAAAAACGGATTGAGCGCAACAGCACTCACTCCGTTCGTTTTTAGCCTGAAAAACAAGGCTTATTTCGCGACCACCACCGGAATCCCGCGCAGCGCGCCCGCGCCCTTGAACGAGTCGATCGCTTCCTGCACCACCGCGCTGGTCTTTACGTCCAGCTTCAAACGCGCGCCCAACTCACGCTCGCTGCGCTTCACCGCCGCGAGGTTCGCCAGCTTCACATGACCGTAGCCGCGCACACGCTGATGCAGATTGGCGAGCTTTGCGATTTCCTCGGCGTTATCCGTCGATAGCTTCGCGATCGCGCTGCGCAAAGTCGCCTCGTAGTCGTCGGCGAGTGCGCGTTCCATGCGGCGCTCCAGCGTCTTGCCGAACGGATCGAACCACGTTCCGCGCAGACTGCGGCCCTTCGAAAGCAGCCCAAACGCGCTCCACAGCCACTGGCCGAACTGCATCTTGCGCGGCGGCTGGCCGTTCTTTTCGCGTGCGATCAGCGGCGGTGCGAGATTGAACTTCACCGTGAAATCGCTGCCCGCCTGGCCTTCGAATTGCGCTTCGAGCGCAGCGCGGAAGGCTGGATCGGCGTGCAGACGCGCGACTTCGTATTCGTCCTTCACCGCGAGCAGTTTGTGGAACGTAGTGGCGACGGCGCGCGCGATGGCCTGTTCCGTCGAGCGATCCGCAGCGCGCGCCACATCGACCAGCGTGCGATAACGCTTCACGTAGCTCGCGCCGCCGTAAGCGAGCAGACGCGCCTCGCGATCGGCGATCAATTCGTCGAGCGTTTGCGTGAGCTTGCGTGCGGTCGCCTTGGCCTGATTCGCGCTGCGCGTGTCGAGCGCTTCCAGCGCGGCCGGATCGGCGGCGGCCATGCGGCCAATCGAGAGCGCGAAGAGATTCGCCTGCACGGCCACGTTGTTCAACTCGATGGCGCGCGTGAGCGCCGCGAGCGACACGGGCACCAGACCCAGTTGCCACGCAAAGCCGAGCATCACGATATTCGCGCCGATCGTGTCGCCCAGATAGCGTTGCGCGAGGGCCTGCGCATCGCATGCGGAAAGCGGATCTTTCGCTTCAGCGGCGTTAATCACACCGCCTGTTGCGGCATGACGCATCTTCGCGAGCAGCGCATCGGCGTGCAGGTTCGCTTCGGGGTTCTGCACGAACGAGGCATTCGGAATTTCATGCGTGTTCACGACGATGCGCGTGCGATCGTGACGCACCGTTTGCAGTGCGTCGGCGCTCGCGCCCACCACCATGTCGCAGGCCAGCAGCAGGTCGGCCTGTTGCGTGTCGATGCGCACCTGGTTGAGCAGCGCATCGGTGGCCGCGAAGCGCACGAACGACAGCACCGATCCGCCTTTCTGCGCAAAGCCCATGAAATCCAGCACCGAAGCGCTCTTGCCTTCCAGATGCGCGGCCATGCTGATGAGCGCGCCCACCGTCACCACGCCCGTGCCGCCCACGCCGGTGACGAGAATGTCATAGGGCGCGTTGTCCAGATGCGTCGCGGGCACCGGCAGCGCACCCACACGCGCAGCCAGTGCCTGCGGATCGAACGCCGCGCCTGCGGCCTTCTTGAGCTTGCCGCCTTCGATCGTCACGAAGCTCGGGCAGAAGCCGTTCACGCACGAATAATCCTTGTTGCAGGACGACTGGTCGATACGGCGCTTGCGGCCCAGTTCCGTTTCCACGGGTTCCACCGAAAGACAGTTCGACTGCACGCCGCAATCGCCGCAGCCTTCGCACACTTCTTCGTTGATGAAGAGGCGCTTGTCCGGATCGGGGAATTCGCCTTTTTTGCGGCGGCGGCGCTTTTCGGCGGCGCACGTTTGATCGTAGATCAGCACGGTCACGCCCGGCGTTTCGCGCAGTTCGCGCTGCACGGCGTCGAGTTCGCTGCGGTGATGGAACGTCGTGCCCTTCGGAAAGAGGCCGTGATGGCCGTCGTATTTCTCGGGTTCGTCGCTCACCACCACGAAGCGCGAGACGCCTTCGGCTTCCACCTGGCGCGCGATCTGCGGCACGGAGATGCTGCCGTCGACGGGCTGGCCGCCCGTCATCGCCACGGCGTCGTTATAGAGAATCTTGTAGGTGATATTGGTTTTGGCGGCCACCGCCTGGCGAATCGCAAGGATGCCTGAATGAAAGTAGGTGCCATCGCCCAGGTTCTGGAATACGTGGCGCGTTTTCGTGAACATCGAATGCGAAGCCCAGTCGACGCCTTCGCCGCCCATCTGGATCAGGCCCATGGTGTCGCGCTCCATCCACGACGCCATGAAGTGGCAGCCGATGCCCGCCTGCGCAACCGATCCTTCCGGCACCTTGGTCGACGTATTGTGCGGGCAGCCCGAGCAGAAGTAGGGCGTGCGGCGCACGGCATCGGCAACGTTCGAGAGGATTTGCGGCGCGACCAGATCGACCACGCGTTCGCGCCGGTCGAGCGCGGGCTTGTGCTGCGCGAGCCAGGCGGCGAACACGGGAAGAATGCGCGAAGGGCGCAGCTCGCCCAGATCGGAGAGCAGCAGCGTACCGTCCTGCGCATGCTTGCCGACGATCGCGGGACGCGCGCCCGATGTTCGGTTGTACAGATGATCCTTGATCTGCTGCTCGATAACCGGACCCTTCTCTTCGATCACGAGGACGTTGTCCAGACCCGCGACAAAGGCGTCGATGCGCGACATTTCCAGCGGGAACGACAGGCCCACCTTGTAGATGCGCACGCCCGCCTTTTCCAGATCGTCGACGGTCAGGTCGAGGCGGCGCAGCGTTTCCATCAAATCCAGATGCGCCTTGCCGCAGGTGATGATGCCCACATTGGCGTGCGGGCTGGGCGCGATCCATTTGTCGATGCTGTTGACGCGCGCGAAGTGGCGCACGGCGTCGAGCTTGGCTGCCAGGCGTTGTTCGATCGCGAGGCTCGGCAGATCGGGCCAGCGGTTGTGCAGGCCACCGGCGGGCGGCTCGAAGCCCGCAGTTGCCAGATCAGGTGCCTGCCAGTCGGTTTTCAGTGCGTCGAGATCGACGGTCGAGCCCGATTCCACCGTCTCCGAGATCGCCTTGTAGCCCACCCACGCGCCCGAGTAGCGCGACAGCGCCCAGCCGTAGAGGCCGAATTCGAGCATATCGGCGATATTCGACGGATTCACCACGGGCATATGCCACGCCATCAAGGCAAAGTCGCTCTGATGCGGCATCGACGACGATACGCAGCCGTGATCGTCGCCGGCCACCACCAGCACGCCACCATGCGGCGACGAGCCATAGGCGTTGCCGTGCTTGAGCGCATCGCCCGCGCGATCCACGCCCGGGCCCTTGCCGTACCACATCGCGAACACGCCTTCGACGGTGCGTTCCGGGTCCGCTTCCACGCGCTGCGTGCCGAGCACGGCGGTGCCACCCAGTTCCTCGTTGATGGCGGGCAAAAAGCGTACGTCGGCGGCTTCGAGCAGTTTCTTCGCCTTCCACGCCTGCTGATCGACCATGCCGAGCGGCGAGCCGCGATAGCCGCTGATGAAGCCCGCCGTGTTCAGCCCGTGCGCGCGGTCGAGCGCCCGCTGCATGAGCGGCAGGCGGATCAGCGCCTGGGTGCCGGTGAGGAAGATGCGGCCGCGCGTGGCGGTGAGATTGTCGGTGAGCTTGTAATCGGCGAGGGGCGGCGAGGCAGGCGTGTCGCCGAACGCGGGGCGCGCAGTCATTGGGGGAGTCTCCGTTTTTGTGCTTACGCGTCGTTCGGGTTTCGTTCGACGCGTTGGAGACTCTATTTTTTCTCGCCAATGACGGAAATTTTTTGCTAACTCACCAGGCTCGTCACCTGATCGCGCGACAGGCTACCCACGTTTCGCCAATTTTGAGAGAGATCTTCCTGCGGGCGATGCCCGGCGCTCTGAATTGTTCAGATCATGCGCGGCCCGAAAGGCTTCGTGTCCTCGAACGCCACCACGTCGTGGAAGTGCGTGTAGTCCATCACGCTGGTGCCGTCCGTGTCGGTCATCAGGTCGACGTAGCGGTAATGCCAGCGGATCTCGGCGTCGGTCCAGATGTGGCGCGCCTGCATGGTCTGCGCGGTGGACTCGTCCGAGCCTTCGATCACCACATGCAGCGACGCGTTCTGGCGTGCGAGCGATTCGGCGCTCGCGCCGTAGAGCGGGCTGGATTCGTCGATCACGTGCATCAGGTTCCAGCCGAGCGTGAAGAGCGGATGCTCCGCGCGCACCAGATCGAGGTCGTAGATGCGCCGTGCGGTGTAGCCGTCGGAGGTCGTCTCGATGCGGATCAGGCGCAGTTTTGCGTAGGCTTCCGCGATCACGTTCTGGCGCGCGTTGGCGGCGCGCACCATCAGCGTCATTTGGCCTTCGAGCGGATGCACGACGGCCTGGCGCGCGAACCAGATCATCGCGCGCGGGCGCGAGAAGCGCGCGAACACGAGGCCCGTTGCCAACGCAACGCCCGACATCCCGACGAAGATCTCAAGCGTGGCGACCAGGTGCGCGTATACGGTTTGCGGATGCATGTCGCCGTAGCCAACCGTCGCGAGGGTTTCGACGCTGAAGAAGAACGCACCCATGAAGCCATGCGGAAACTGGTTGGCGATGGGTGCGGTGCCAAGCTGATAGAGGCAGGCGAACAGCGCGTTGAGCACCAGGAACAGGCCGGCCAGCGAGGCGAAAAACGTTGGCCAGCGCATCGTCAGCGCGAAGTGATAGAAGTCGCGCCAGGTCTGCACCGGCATGCCGTAGACGAATACATCGCGCGAACCGATGCGCACCTTGCGCGCGCCGCGTGGGCGGGCCCTGGTGGACTTTGGCGCGGCGGGTTGGGTGAGCGCGTCCGAGGCGGCTTCGGGCGGTGCGTCGGCGGGTGCTGCGTTGCTGGCTTTAGCGGCGAGGGGCTCGCGCGCGCCGCGCTCCGGCGTTTCGGATGTCATGGCAGTCCTGCTGCGGGGTCGAATGCCCGCAAGCGTAGCAATGCCGATGCAGCGGGACAAGCGCACGCTCGCGCAGCCTTGCTGCGCCACATCCGGATGGCTTTTTTTGCGGCGTCAGAACGACTTTTATGCGGCGCCAGCGATCACGGAAACGCGCGCGGTCGGGGAATGCCCGCGCCATGATCGATGTCGGCGATTGCCTGGCGGCGCGCGGCGTCGATGGCTTCGGCGCTCTGCGGAAAGCCACTGCTGCCGCCAATCGTGATCCACGGCTGGACGGGCGTGTCGCGATGCGTGATCTGATATTCGGCGTCCCAGCGCGCGCCCTGCAGTTCGAGCGGATGGACGTGAATGGCGTAGACGCCGTAGAGGAAAAGTTGCTCGGTCATGATGGCCTCCTGACCGTGATTGCCTGACTATGCCGCGCGCCCGATGGGTTCAAACGCGGAGTGAAACGCGCGGCCCGGGACTGGCGCGAGGGACGGGATCGCCGACCCGCGCGCATTCATGCAGGAAAACACCACAGCTTGCGCCTCACAGCTCCAGTTCGCCGAGAAGGCGATGCGCGAGCGCCTTGGCTTCCTCCAGCGCTTCTTCCGGCGTGCCCGAGGCCGCATCGACTTCGTAGAGGGCGTTTTCCAGCTCCTCGCCGTCGTCGCGCGCAAGCGACACCAGGCCCTGATACTGCCCGGCGTTCATGGGCCGCACCGAGGCGACCGCCGTGTAGATCCCCTTCGTGTAGCTGACGTCTTCCATAGCCTGCTCCTCGCGCAAGGAAAACTCATGCTAGCACGTAGATCGTGCGGCTGCGGGACACGCTCGTGACGCTGGCGCGGCGCTTTCATGTCAGCGATGACAGCGCACGGCGCGCGCCCGAAGCGCGCCTGAACGCCCCTCGCTCGCGCTTAATCGGCGATCAGCGCGACGACTTCGTCGAGCGTCGGCGAATGCGCGCCGGGGCGGCGGCACGCGGCTGCGCCCGCTGCAAGGGCGAACGCCAGATGCTGCGCCCAGTTGCGCTGCGGCGTGCTCATCAGGCTGAACAGCAGCCCGCCGATGGAGGCGTCGCCCGCGCCCACGGTGTCGGCGACTTCGACGCGCGGCGGCGCGGCCTCGAACACCTCGTCGCCCACGTACAGCGTCGCGGCCTGCGCGCCGCGCGTGACCAGCAGCGTCGCGGCCGGGTTCAGCGCGCGCATCGCGGCGATGGCGTCCGGCTCGCTTTTGTCGGCGAACAGCATGCGCAGGTCTTCGTCGGAGACCTTGATGAGATCGGCGAGCGCGGCCATGCGGTGCAGGATCGGCTCGTAGCCGTGCGCCATCAGGTTGCGGTAGTTCGGGTCGAAGCTGATCTTCACGCCTTGCGCGCGCAGCTCGGCGGCGAGCGTCGCGAGCGTTTCGCCCAGCGGCTGGCGCACGAGGCTGATGCAGCCGAAGTGCGCCCACTTCGCGTGCGCGCGCCAGCCTTCGGGCAGCGTCGCGGGATCGAAGGCGAGATCGGCGCTGTTGTCGCCGATGAAGTAGTACGCGGGAGGATGCGTCTGATGCACGATCGCCAGCAGCGGCGCGCGTTCGACGCGCTGCATGAAACGCATGTCAAGGCCGGCGGCGACGCTGGCGTTCCAGAGCTCGTCGGAGAAGTTGTCGGTGCCGAGCGCGCCCGCGCAGGCCGTGGGCAGGCCCAGGCGCGCGACCGCGCGCGCGACGTTCCAGCCCGCGCCGCCGGGATGGGCGCGCCAGTGCGAGTCCATGCCCGAGGCGCCCGCGGCACCTTCAGGCGCGGCGCCGCGCACGAGATCGGTGAGGATGTCGCCCGCCGAGATGAACGCGGGAAAGCCGGAAGAGAAGTCAGGGCCAGTGCTGCAGGTGCTCATCGCTTGATCCTTCGTGGTTTGCTGTCGCGTGCGTGGGCGCTTCAGACGCCGCCGTCGGTGCCGTTGGCGCGCGCCTCGGGTTCATCGGCGGCTTCGCGTCCGATGATCGGCGCCATGCCGCGTCCAGGCAGCGCGTTGAGCGCTTCGTAGCACGCGCCCATGGTGTGATAGTCGGTCTTGCCCGCGGGGCTCTTCTCGTCGCTGTATTTGCGGTTGTCGCAAGTGAGAATGCGATACCACGCGCCATAGCGATGATCGACGAAATGCGCCCAGCTATAGCGCCAGATCTCGTCGTACCAGTCCCAGAAACGCTCGTTGCCGGTGCGCTTGCCGAGCAGCGCGGCGGTGGCGAAGGTTTCGGCCTGCACCCAGAAGTATTTGTCGTGGTCGCAGACCGTGCCGTCCGGGCCGAAGCCGTAGTAGAGGCCGCCGTGATCGTTGTCCCAGGCGCGCGCCATGGCGGCGTCGAACAGTTCGATCGCGCGCGGCAAAAGCCACGGCAGCGGGCGGTGGCGCTCAAGAATCAGCAGCAGCTTGGCCCATTCGGTCTGGTGGCCCGGCTGGAAACCCCACGGACGGAAGATGTTCGAGCTGTCCTCTTCGTTGTAGTGCCAGTCCACCGACCAGTCGGCGTGAAAGTGCTCCCACACGAGACCCTGCGAAAGCTTCGCCTGGCGCAGCGTGATGTTCGACGCCACACGTTCCGCGCGGTCCAGATAGACGAGGTGGCCGCTCGCCTCATAGGCCGCGAGCAGCGCTTCCGTGGTGTGCATGTTGGCGTTCTGGCCGCGATAGCTCGAGACGATCCAGTCCGCGCTTGCTTCATCGGCGTAGAGGCCTGCCGCGCCGTCCCAGAAGCGGTGTTCCATCAGCTCGAAGGTCGCGCCGATCATCGGCCGCGCTTCCTCGATGCCCGCCATCGCCGCATGCGAATACGCGAGCAGCACGAAGGCGAGGCCGTAGCAGTGGCGCGTGGCGTCGAGCGTGCGCTTCTTGCCGTCGCGCCAGTCGATCTCCCAGTCGTAGCCCTGATGCTGCGGGTCCCAGTGCGCCTCGCGCAGGAACTGCAGGCCGTGTCGCGCGTATTCCAGATGCTGCGGATTGCCGGTTTCGCGATACGCCATCGCGTAGTTGAAGACGAAGCGGCAGCTGCTCACCAGATGGCGCGAATGCGCGTTGTAGATCGAGCCGTCGTCGCGGAAGTAGTGGAAGAAGCCGCCCGAGGCGTCGTACACGTTGGGCGCGTAGAAACGCAGCGTGTCCTCGATATGGCCTAGCAGGAACGCGCGGTCGCGAAAGCTCGCCACGGCGGGCGCGCTGGTCGTGGCGCTGCCGTCGTTGGTTTGATGAGTGTCGATGGGCTTCGTCATGGCTATCTCAGGTTGACTGGGCTTGGGTGGCGAGCGCCTGGGGCGCCAGGGCCGGCGCGGCGGGCGCGTTCGCATCGTTCAGGTTGGCGGCGGTGCTCGCGCGGGCGATCAACCGCACGGGCAGCACGATTTCCGGCGTTGCGGGCGTTTCTTCGAGCAGCAGTTCCACGCCGCGCCGCCCGAGCGCTTCCTTGTCCACGGCGATGGTGGAGAGCGCAGGCGCCGCATGCGAGGCACCCGCGATATCGTCGAAGCCGATGATCGCCACGTCCTCGGGCACGCGCAGGCCGCTTGCCAGGCACACGCGTATGGCTGCGAGCGCGGCGGCGTCGTTGTAGGCGAACACGGCGTCGGGCGGCGTGTCGCCGCGCGCACGCGCCGTGTTGAGCAGGCGCTGCATCGCCTGCGTGGCGCCGGTGTCGGGATCGAGCCCGCCGTCGATGGTCATCTCCAGCGACGGATCGAACAGCAGTCCGGCTTCGAAGAAGGCGCGCCGGTAGCCGAGTGCGCGCTGCGCGATGCTGTAGTGCGCGAGCGAACCGCCGATAAACGCCACGCGCCGCCGTCCCAGGCCGAACAGATGGTGCATGGCGAGCGCGGCGCCCGCGGCGTTGTCGATGTTCACCGAGCGCAGGCCCGCCGCCCACAGGTCGATCAACACCAGCGGGCGTTGCAGCGCGACCAGCGCGTTAAGGGTTTCGGGCTCGACGAAGCCCGCCACGGCGATGGCGTCGGGCGCGTGCAGGCGCAGTTGCTGGATGGTGTCGTCGGCGGGACCGGCGGTGAGCAGCGCGGGCACGATGGCGTGTTCGCGGCAGGCTTCCTCGACGCCGTGCAGGACGTGCGAGAAGAACGGGCTGGCGGAGAAATTGTTGTGCTGACGATGCAGCAGGAAGGTGAGGCGGCGAATGCGTGGACGCAGTTGCGCGCTGTCATAGCCCAGCGAGCGCGCGACTTCGACGATGCGCGTGCGCGTGGCCTCGGAAAGGCCCGGCTGGTTTTTGAGCGCGCGCGACACTGTGCCGATCGACACGTTGGCGGCCTGCGCGACGTCGCGGATGGTTGTCCCCATGGTTCCTGTTTTCGGCTGCAAGGTGAACCTGCAAGCGTCATGGTCAGCTTTGCGGCGATTGTATAGTAAAAACACAGGCGAACAACGTTGCGTCCAGCCAGAAAACCCCCGTAAATACCCGTAATTGCTCGAATAAACGTAAATTTACGTGTTTAGTAAAACTAGCTAAACAGAATTGCCGGGAACGCTGATTGCGCTACGACTCGGGTCATCATTCGAACCGTACGGAGGCATCATGCTCGGCACCTTGCTTCTGGTGATTCTGATCCTGCTGCTGATCGGCGCTTTTCCTGCGTGGCCTCACAGCCGCTCGTGGGGTTATGCACCGTCGGGCACGCTTGGGGTCGTCGTCATCGTCGTGGTCGTGCTCGTGTTGATGGGGACGATCTAGCCGGAATAACCACACCTCGGAGCAGAAAACGAAAAAGGCCGACGCCCAGTGATTCGCGTCGGCCTTTTTTTTGCGCGTTGAAACCGCGGCGTTATGCGTGCGTTGACGCGGCGGGGATGGCGAGCTGGGCTTCGGCGTAGACGGCACCGTGCGATCCGTGCGATCCATGTGACAGCGCGGGCAGCAGTTCGGCGCTGTCGCCGCTGTCGATGACCACGAGTCCCGTCGCTTCCTGCTTGGCGCGCCGTTTGGCGATGGCGGCCAGTGACGCGATCGCTTCGCTGCCGTGCCGCGCGCCTTCGCCTGGCGCGATATGCACGCAGCCAATCGCCATCGTCACAAAGCCGAAAAAGGTGGGGTGACCCTGGCGGTCTTCGCCGTGGATGCCGCCCGCGAGCCGGTCGGCGGCCGCATAAAAGCGTAGCGCGCCCGCGTTGAACGTCTCGATGGCGCGGCTCGCGCGCTCATGCCACGTCTCGCTCTGGAACAGGATCAGGAAGTCGTCGCCGCCCACGTGGCCGAGAAAGTCGCGCGTGGGGTCGCACGCGTCGGCCAGCACCTGGGCCGCAAACTTCAACACCTCGTCGCCCTGCCAGTAGCCGTATTGATCGTTGAACGGCTTGAACTGGTTGAGATCGACGTAGCAGGCGTGAAAGCCCGCGTCGTGCGAGAGCAGCCGCTCGATATGCGAGCTGATCGGGATATTGCCCGGCAAAAAGGTGAGCGGATTCGCGTAACGCGCGGCCTGGATGCGCACCTCGGTGACCGCACGCACCAGACTCTCGCCGGTGCCGAGTCCCGCGTAACGGCCGTTGTCGGTGATGACGAAACCATCGGCCAGATAGCGCTGATCGTCGCTCGCGAGCAGCGCCGCCATCTGCTCGACGCTCATCGATTGTTCGATCAGCACCGGCTGCGCATTGGCGAACTGCAGGCAGGCTTTCTTGCCGAACAACTCGCGGTGATAGGGCAGCGCGTAGCGGTCCATGAACGCGCGACGGTTGATGAGCGCGACGGGCGTTTCCCCTTCGATCACCGCTACCGCGTGCAGATCGGGCATACGGGTGAAGAGGTCGAGCACGTCGTTATTGGTCGCGCGGCGCGGCATCGCGGGCGCGTGCACCATCATTTTCTGCGCCGGCGCGCTGCCGGCGGCGCCTGCGCCGCTGTTGCGCGTGACTTCGGGAAACACGGCGATGTGCTGCGCGCTGATCGCGGCGCGCGTGCGCTCGTCGAGCTTGCGCGGCGGCTGTGCGTCGGGGCGGCCGAGGAAGAAGCCCTGGCCGCTTTCGATGCCCATGTCGCGCAGCACCAGCAGATCGGCCTCGTTTTCGATGCCTTCGGCCACGAGGCGCGCGCCGCTTGCCTGCGCGAAATGCTGCATGGCGCGCACAGCCTCGAACTTGAGCGCGGTGTTGGCGATGTCCTGGATGAAAAAGCGGTCGATCTTCACGACGTCGGGTTGCAACTGCACCCACACGTTCATGCTGGCATTGGCGCTGCCGTAATCGTCGAGCGCGAACTGGGCGCCCGCTGCGCGCAGGGCCGCCACCACGGGCGCGAAATCGCGTAGGTCGGCGATCGCGCTTTGCTCGGTCAGCTCGATCACGACGCGCCGGGCGTCGATGTGCGCGAACAGCGTCTCCACGCCCGTGCTGGCCAACTGGCACAGCGCGTTCGCGCTGAAGTTCAGGAACAGCTTGCCGTTGCAGCCGAGCTGGTTGAACGCGTCGATGCAGGCTTCGGCGGCGGCGCGCTCGAGCGCCGTCGTGCAGCCCGCTTCGGCTGCGTGCGCGAACAGCGCGGCGGGCGACTCGAGCGGCGAGCCGGCCGGACCGCGAATGAGGCCCTCGTAACCGAGGATCGCGCCATCGTCGAAATCGACGATCGGCTGGAAGACGGCGCGCAACTGGCGTTGGGCGATCAAGGCCTCGATGCCGGTCGAGGGCAAGTCGCCCCCGGCGATCGTTGGGGCGGACGGCGTGGACGCACGTGCTGACATGGATAGAGCCAGGATGGCTTTAACGACGGGAATATCGGCAGCAGCGTCGGACAATTAAATGAACTTTTAATGACAGTTCGACGAAAAATGGTGCGCGGTGGGTAGGGCAACGTTTGCGCGATTGTTTGCTGTTGTTTGTATGCGTTCTACAAACGACGGACCGGCAGGAGGAGGGGACGCAGGCGGGGGAGTGGGGGAACCGTGAAGAGCCGGTTCCCCGCGAGAGATGTGACGACTGAACTGCGAAGACTTATCGGCGCGCTGCCGCCGGGCGTGATTCGTTTTGCGATTCGTCGCCGGCAACGGCGGCGCGTTCCGCGCTCATGTCGCGCGCGCCCCAACGCTGCGCCAGCGCCGCGCACACCATTAGCTGGATCTGGTGGAACAGCATGAGCGGCAGCACGACCGCGCCGACGGCGTTCGACGCGAAGATCACCTTCGCCATCGGCACGCCGGCCGCCAGGCTCTTCTTCGAGCCGCAGAAAATGATCGTGATCTGGTCGGGGCGCGAGAAGCCGAGCTTTTTGCTCGTGTAGATCGTGATGCCCAGCGCCAGCGCGAGCAGCACGGCGTTGACGATCAGGAGGCCGCCCAGCGCCGCGAGCGGCGTGTGATGCCAGAGCCCTTCGTTGATCGCCTCGGAAAACGCGCCGTACACCACGAACAGGATCGAGCCCTGATCGACGAATTTGAGCACGCCGCGATTGCGCTCGATCCAGCCGCCAATCACCGGACGCAGCAATTGACCCGCGACGAACGGCACGAGCAGTTGCAACACGATGTTCCAGACCGTGTGCCACGCCGAGCTGCCGCCGGCCGTCTGGTTGGTCACCACGAGGCTCACCAGCGCGGGTGTGACGAAGATGCCAATCAGGCTCGACGCCGATGCGCTGCACACGGCCGCGGGCACGTTGCCGCGCGCAATCGAGGTGAAGGCGATGGACGACTGCACGGTTGAAGGCAGCGTGCAGAGGAACAGCACACCCATATAGAGCGCAGGCGTGACGAGCGGCGAGAGCACCGGCTTGAGTGCAAGCCCCAGCACCGGGAAGAGGACGAAGGTGCTGGCCAGCACGACCAGATGCAGCCGCCAGTGTGTGGCGCCCGCCACGATCGCTTCGCGTGAGAGCTTGGCGCCGTGCAGGAAGAACAGCAGCCCGACGGCGATATTGGTCAGCCAGTTGAACGCGGTCGCGGCCTGACCGTGCACCGGCAAGAGGCTCGCAAGAATGACGGTGCCGACGAGGCAGAGCGTGAAGTTATCGGGCAGGAATTTCGGACGTGCCATCGGACAATCTCAAGTGCGCGTATCGACATTTATCGACGCGTGGGCGCCTGGCGGTGCGCGTCGTGGGACGCGCCACGGCGGGTCATCGGGATGCCTTTATCAGACAACACCGGGAAAGCCCTATTGTCGGCGCAAGCTCATTGAAAATGCAAATTCATTCGAAACATCGATTAATGAGTACTGCGCATGACGGGGCGGGTGTCACAACGCGTTTGCACAGCGACTGGATTACCGTTTGTTCGCTCGTTCGTCATGCAAAAGACCGCTTCTCAAGTACGACGAAACATGCCGGTTAGGGTACGCGGAGAAGCCGCGCCAATACAGGCCCAACACGGGCGGAAACAGCACGAAACAGGCCCGTCCGACAACCCTCCAAAACCCGAAAAATCGTGCAGTAACATGGTGTTACAACCCTTCCGAGGGCATAACACTTTTTGGCTCGACACCCTGGGCGGGCACCCATAAATTACCGTCAAGGAAGCGTGCAGAACGTTGTGGTGGCAATCGTTACACCCTGCAGTGCACGTTTTCCGGGAACTGATCCGCCATGGCCCGAATGGCGGATGGTCATGCGGATCGTCGGGCAGGTGATCGACATAATGCGCGCAGGGTTGTTACGGATGGGACAGTGGATGCTGGGGGCCGGTTTCGCGGTCCTCTGTGCGCTCGCCTATGCCCAGCCCTCGTTTGCGCCTCACGGCGGCGGTTTTCACGGCGGTGGCGGCGGTTTCGGCCGCGCGCCGATAATGCGTGAAGCGTCGCCCATGCGCTGGGGCGGCGGTGGCCATTCCGGCAGCGGCATTCAGGTCGGCGCAAGCCAACGACGCAACGCCCCCGCGCCCATGCGCGTGGCCGACCAGGGCGGCTGGCGCGAGCGCGGCGCGCCCGGCGGCGACCGTCAGGCTGAGCGCCACGAAACGCCCGGCTTTAACAGCAACCCCTACGGCAACGGCTTTGGCGGCTATCGCGGCCCGATCCAGCCGGTCAGCGCGGAAACGCGCCAGGTGCCACACCCGCCGGCCGACTCGCCGGTGCGCGCCGGTTCGATCCGCGAAGACGTGGCCCGCTACAACGAAGAGCGTGGCGCCTTCCGCCCCTTCCAGCGTGGCGGCGGAGACGTTCCGCGTCCGCCCATGCCCTCGCCGTATCGAAACTAACGGCCCCTCTCGCACGCGTAGACGAATCTAGTCGAAGGCGATGCTGCACTGCAGCGTGATCGCGCGTTCGCCGAAAATCACTCGCCTGTGAGCAGCCCAGCCACTCCTTTGCGCATCTTTCTCCCGCGACGCTCTTCTGCGTCACTCTGCCGCTTCAAAATCCTCTGAGTTGCCCGTTTCTTGCGGCACGCCAATTTTCGCCTCCAGACTGACGCGTGGATACCACACTTTTTTGGAAATCACTCGTCATACAGAACCCTTTCGTCATCAAATCCTGACTGCGCTGTGGCGGTGCGTCAACGGCCTCGCCGGATTGCGCGAAAGCCGGGCAGAAGCCCCGTCCACGCGGGCTACAAGCCCAACGTCGCTCGTGCCGCAACGCAGCAAAAAGAGCTGCGGAATCGCTCTCGACAGATTTTGCGGACAACAAACTAATCGGGCCGATATACCGGCGATAACAACCGATATTTTTGTCCATGAAAATGGTTCGCGAAGATGGTCCCGCCCAGAACGGCCACGCCTGCGAACGACGAAAAAACAAACGGTTTGCGCGAGCGCCACAGCCGCCAGTCACACCATTTTTTGACAAAGACAGGAGAACCCATGAATACAGCCGTCAGCCGCGCGCTGCGCTCACCGCTGCGTACGACTCTCAAGGCCGGCGCCATTGCCGCCTTGCTCGCCGCCGCTTCGTCGTCGGCCTTTGCGCAGTCGAGCGTGCAGCTCTACGGTCAGGTCGACGAGTGGGTCGGCGCCACGCGCTTTCCTGGCAGCCAGACCGCATGGAATGTCGGCGGCGGCGGTATGTCCACGTCCTACTGGGGCTTGAAGGGCTCCGAGGATCTGGGCGGCGGCTACAAGGCCATCTTCACGCTGGAAAGCTTCTTCCGCGCGCAGAACGGCCAGTACGGACGCTTCTCGGGCGACACCTTCTTCGCGCGTAACTCGTACGTGGGTATCGAATCGCCCTACGGTACGGTGACGGCGGGCCGCCTGACCACGCAGCTGTTCGTGTCGACGATTCTGTTCAACCCGTTCATCGATTCGTACACCTTCTCGCCGATGGTGTACCACGTGTACCTCGGCCTCTCGACCTTCCCGACCTACACGACCGACCAGGGCGTGGTGGGCGATTCGGGCTGGAACAACGCGGTCCAGTACTCGACGCCGAACTTCAACGGCCTGTCGGGCTCGGTGATGTACGCGCTCGGCAACCAGGCGGGTGAAAACGGCAAGAAGAAGTGGAGCGCCCAGGCGCTGTACTTCCACGGCCCGTTCGCGGCGACCGCGGTTTATCAGTACGTGAACTTCAACAACTCGCCGGGCGACATCGGCAGCATCGTGAGCGGCGACACGACCGTCGTCGGTCTGCGCAGCCAGGGCGTCGCGCAAGTCGGCCTGTCGTATGACCTGAAGTACGTGAAGTTCTTCGGCCAGTACATGTACACGAACAACAACAGCGACATCAACAGCTGGCACGTCAATACGGCGCAAGGCGGCGTGTCGGTGCCGGTGGGCCCGGGCACGGTGATGGCGTCGTACGCGTACTCGCGCGACAGCGGCGGCCTGAACCAGACGCACAACACGGCTGCCGTCGGCTACGACTACCCGCTGTCCAAGCGCACCGACCTCTACGCGGCGTACATGTACGACCACTACGACAACATGTCGACGGGCATGACCTACGGCGTGGGCCTGCGCGCGAAGTTCTAAAAACGCGCTGCCGGTTTGCCGCTCAAAACCCCGTGCTGCTTGCAGCGCGGGGTTTTTTCTTTTGCGCGCCAGTGCAATCGGGGAAAGGCCCGGAAAGCCGCGCCGCTGCGCGTTTGGCTACCAGGAATTGATAAAGCGCGCACAATAACGCGGATTGTTTCCTGAATCTGATGCACCGATAAGAGCGAAGAGCAGCGCGATGGATACCCTCGTCAGCATGAAAGTTTTCCGGCAAGTGGTGGAAGCGGGAAGCTTCGTCGCGGCGGCCGAACGGATGGGCATGTCCGCGGCCAT
Source organism: Paraburkholderia sp. (assembly GCF_035948235.1). GTDB lineage: Bacteria > Pseudomonadota > Gammaproteobacteria > Burkholderiales > Burkholderiaceae > Paraburkholderia. The sequence goes on from NZ_DASZJJ010000071.1 coordinate 48,603, forward strand.
GGCCAGCAAACACGTGATGCACCTCGAGCAGCAACTCGGCGCGCGTCTGTTGAACCGCACGACGCGCCGCGTCGCGCCCACCGAAGCGGGCCGCGAATACTACGAGCGCGTCGCCCAGGCGCTCACCGAACTCGACGAAGCCGGCCAGGCCGTGGGCGCCGCGAGCGTGGTGCCGCAAGGGCGGCTGCGGGTGTCGTCGCTGACGGCTTTCGGGCTGCGTCACGTGATGGGCGCGGTGGCCGACTATGCGGCTGACTTCCCGCAGGTGACCGTCGATATCACGCTGTCGGACCGCGTGGTCGAACTGATCGACGAAGGCTTCGATGTGGCGATTCGCGCCTCGCCTTCGGGCCTGAAGTCGTCGTCGCTGATCGCGCGGCCGCTGGCAACCGCGCATATCGTGCTGTGCGCCTCGCCGGATTATTTGCGCCGCCATGGCGTGCCGAAGTCGGTCGCCGATCTCGCGAACCACAAGTTCGTGCACTACGCGGGGGCTTCGGCGGCGGAACTCGCGCCATTCTCGGAAGCGGGCGCGCGCCCGAAGCCCGGCGGCAATCTGATCGTCAATCACCTGGAAGCGCTGCGCGTGGTGGTGCTGCAGGGCGGCGGGCTGTCGATGCTCGGCACGGAAGTGATCGGCGACGATATTGCCGAAGGACGTCTCGTGCCGCTGCTCGTCGATGCGCTGCCGCCGCGCGAGCTGCCCATCTACGCCGTCTACGCGAGCCGCCGCCATCTGTCGGCCAAGGTGCGTTCGTTCGTGGACTTTCTCGCCGCGCGCTTTGGCGAGCGCGCGCTCTGGCCGAACGCCGACGAAATCCGAGCGCTGGCGGCGCGGGCCGCGCAGCGCGTCAAGGCTTAAGGCTTCTTAAGCATCGGCGCGGCTCAGCGCGCGATCCCCAGCTTCGCCTTTGCCTCGTCGTATTCGCTTTTGAGACGCGCGACCAGTTGCGCGACCGAGGGCACGTCGTCCATCAGGCCCACACCCTGGCCCGCGCCCCAGATGTCCTTCCACGCCTTCGCCTTGTCGCCGCCGAAGTTCATCGCCGATTTGTCCGACTCGGGCAGCGCGTCCGGGTCAAGGCCAGCGTTGACGATGCTCTCGCGGATGTAGTTGCCATGCACGCCCGTGAAGAGGTTCGTATAGACGATGTCAGCGGCCTTGGCGCCCAGGATCGCGTGCTTGTAGCCCTCCACCGCATGCGCCTCCTGGGTGGCGATAAAGCGCGTGCCCATGTAGGCAAGATCGGCGCCCATCGCCTGGGCGGCGAGGATCGAGCCGCCGTTGGCAATCGCCCCCGACAGCACGATCGGCCCGTCGAAGATGCGCCGCACTTCGCCCACCAGCGCGAACGGCGAGGTCGTGCCCGCGTGGCCGCCCGCACCCGCCGCGACCAGAATCAGCCCGTCCACGCCCGCTTCGAGCGCCTTGCCCGCATGGCGCAGATTGATGACGTCGTGCAGCACGATGCCGCCGTAGCTGTGCACCGCGTCGAGCAGTTCCTTTGGCGGCGCGCGCAGGCTGGTGATGAAGATCGGCACGCGATGCTGCACGCACACGCGGATGTCGTGCTCCAGACGCGCGTTCGACTGATGCACGATCTGGTTCACGGCGATGGGCCCGATTACGGCCTGCGGATTCGCGGCCTTGTGCGCGGCCAGTTGCTCCTGGATCTGCGTGAGCCATTCGTCGAGCAGTTCGGCGGGGCGCGCGTTGAGCGCCGGGAACGAACCGACGATGCCCGCCTTGCACTGCGCGAGCACGAGTTCGGGATAGCTGACGATAAACATCGGCGAGGCGACGACGGGCAGGCTCAGATTCTGCAGGACGACGGGCAAGGCCATGGGGTGTCTCCTTCGGCGCGGGCGATTGAAATTCGCTTAAAAACGGTCGTTCGATTATAGGCACGGCGCATGAGCAGTGACGTCCGTCTGACATTCGAGGGAGTGCTCGGTTTCTAGCGCTATGGGCCCCAAACCACGGTTTGCGCGCGTGCACCCCTCATACAATGGCGGCAGACCAACAGGGACAAGAGAGAGACAAATCATGCCGTTCGAGGGATACACGCCTTTCACCGTCCGTACCGCGGACGGCGTCGAAATCAACGGGATGCGCGGCGGCGAAGGCCCGCCTCTACTGCTGCTGCACGGCCATCCGCAGACGCACATGATCTGGCATCGCTGCGCGGCGGAGCTGGCGAAGCACTTCACCGTGATCGCCACCGACCTGCGTGGCTACGGCGACTCGTCGAAACCGCCGAGCGACGCCACTCACGCCGCTTACTCGAAACGCACGATGGCCGCCGATCAGGTCGAAGTCATGCGCCACTTCGGCTTCGAGCGCTTTCTGGTCTGCGCCCACGATCGCGGCGCACGCGTGGCGCATCGCATGGCGCTCGATCACGCCGATGCCGTCGAACGGTTGATGCTGCTCGACATCGCGCCCACGCTCGCCATGTACGAGCAGACCGACCGCGAGTTCGCCACGCTGTATTTCCACTGGTTCCTGTTGATCCAGCCAGAACCGCTGCCCGAGGCGCTGATCGGCGCGAATCCCGATGTGTATATCGAGCGCGTGATGGGTAGCCGTCACGCCGGTCTCGCACCGTTCGCGCCGAAGGCGCTGGGCGCGTACCGCGCGGCGCTGCGCCAGCCAGGCGCCGTGCATGCGATGTGCGAGGACTACCGCGCGTCCGCGACTATCGACCTCGAACACGACCGCGCGGATATCGAACGCGGCCACAAGGTCGGCTGTCCGTTGCGCGTGCTGTGGGGCGAGCATGGCGTGATCCAGCGCTGCTTCGATCCGCTCGCCGAATGGCGTAAGGTCGCGCGCGACGTGAGTGGCCGCGCGCTGCCCTGCGGCCATTACATTCCCGAGGAAGCGAGCGAAGCGCTGGTCGCCGAAATGCTGGCGTTCTTCGAGGCCACCGAGCGCTGAGCCGGCGGCGTCAAGCGCGCTTCAGGCCAGCGGCGGCAGACGGCGCGGCACCGGCGTCGATTTGACGATAGCGGTGCTGGTCTCCGCGCGCTCGGTGACCTTGGTGAGAATCTCGTCGAGCTGTTCGATCGAATGCAGATAGAGGCGGGCGATGAAGCAGTCGTCGCCCGTCACCTTGTCGCATTCGATGAATTCGGGGATGCGGCGCAACATCTCCTCCACCAGATGCAACTGGCCCGGCAGCGGCTTCACCCGCACGATCGCCTGCAGCGTATAGCCGAGCGCACGCGGATCGATCCGCACCGTATAGCCGCCGATCACACCCTGCGCTTCCAGACGGCGCAATCTCTCCGTCGTGCTGGGCGCCGACAGCCCAACCTGGCGCGCCAGCTCGCTCACGCTCGTGCGCGCATCCTCCGCGAGCACGGCAAGCAACGCACGGTCGATGTCATCCAGCGGGGCGGCCGCGGGCGTGGTGGCTCCGTTTGTCCCATTCGAACGCTTGTTCATGATCTCGCTCATCTGTCAGGCATATCACCTTCAATTCTAAGGCGTGTGTAACTTTTCGCCTTGTTTTTGCCATGTATTCCGCGTCGGGCAGCCAGTAAACTGATCGGCAGATTCTTGACGAGGAAACACAACATGGCTTCCCCAGAAGTACGTCGCGGCGCGGCGGAGATGATCGTCGCGATGCTGATGTCCGGCACCATCGGCTGGCTCGTGGTCGCGTCGAAGCAACCGGCGCTCAACGTCGTATTCATGCGCTGCGTGCTGGGCGGCGCGACCCTCGCGCTGGTGTGCGCGGCGCTGGGCCTGTACCGGCGCGCGCTGCTGCCCTGGCGCACGCTCGGCCTCGCGCTGCTGGGGGCCGCGGCCATCGTGGCTAACTGGGTGTTGCTGTTCGCCGCGTATTCGCGCGCGTCGATTTCCATGGCCACTGCCGTCTACAACACCCAACCGTTCATGCTGGTGGGCCTGGGCGCGCTGCTGCTGCGCGAGCGCGTCAGCACGTCCACGGTCGTGTGGCTGGCGCTGGCGTTTGTCGGTCTGGTGGGCGTGGTCGAGGTGCCGCCCGCCGTGCTCGCGGTGCCGGGCGAATACCTCATGGGCGTGGCCTGCGCGGCGGGTGCGGCCTTCCTCTATGCGATTTCGGCGATCATCACGCGGCATCTGAAGGGCACGCCACCGCATCTGCTGGCGCTCGTGCAACTGGGCTTCGGCGCGTTCGCGCTGGCGCCGTTCGTGCACTACGGCACGCTGCCCGATACGCCGGTGCACTGGGCGCAGATCGTCACGCTCGGCATCGTGCATACGGGCGTGATGTACGTGCTGCTGTACGGCGCGATCCAGAAGCTGCCCACGGCGATGACTGGCGCGCTCTCGTTCATCTATCCGGTGATGGCGATCTTCGTCGACTGGTTTGCATTCGGGCAGCGCCTTGCGTGGATTCAGGTGGCGGGCGCGGCGCTCATCCTGCTGGCGGCGGCGGGCGTGAACCTGGGCTGGCGGATCGTGCCGCAGCGGGAGAAGGCACGCGCGGTTTGACGGCCGCTGCGCGTGGGACGGTGCGCCCAGGCGCGCCGTTCGGAGAGTGCCCGCATAATGTCGCGGTTCGCTTTTCCAACCGCTTTTGCGCACAACCGCCCACGCATGCCCACACCTGAAATCAGCCGCGACGAAGCCGACCTCAAGCGCGCCAAACGGCGCGCGCTGTTCCTGCTGATCGCGGCCGCCGTGGTGTTCGTCGTCACGGCGCTGTCGCCGCCCGGCGTGATCGTCGATGGCATCAAGGCCGTGAGCGAAGCCTCGATGGTGGGCGCACTGGCCGACTGGTTCGCCGTGGTCGCGCTGTTCCGGCGCGTGCCGATTCCCTTCATCGCCGCGCGCACGGGCGTGATTCCGCGCAACAAGGACCGCATCGCCGACGAACTCGCCGTGTTCGTGCAGGAGAAGTTCCTCGACGTCAATTCGCTCGTTGGCCTGATTCGCCGTCACGATCCGGTCGAGCGGCTGTCCGGCTGGCTCACCGCGCCGCACAACGCGCAGCGCCTGGGCGACTACGCCGTGCGGCTGATGTCGGGGCTGCTCGGCCTCACCGACGACACGCGCATTCAGGGCTTTATCCGCGACGCTTTGCACGCGGCGCTCGACAAGGTCGATCTTTCGAAGTCGGCGGGCGCGATCCTCGACACGCTCACGAAGGACGGCCGCCATCAGGAACTGCTCGACCGCATGCTCGATCAGCTTGCCCTGCTGCTGCGCGAGGAAAGTACGCGCACGTTCGTGGCCACGCGCATCGTCGACGGGCTCAAGGGCGAATTTCCGAAGACCGAGCGCTATCTGCCTTCCGAATGGCTCGGCGACAAAGGCGCGCGCGTGCTGGAGAGCGCCGTGAATCGTCTGCTGTTGCAGGTGAGCGAGGATCGCGAACATCATCTGCGGCAGAAGTTCGACGAGGTGATGCACAAGCTGATCGATCAGTTGAAAAGCGATCCCGCGTTTCTGCGCAAGGGCGAGGAGCTGAAGGCGAGCCTGCGCGCCGGCAGCGCGCTCAACGACTACACGCGCGAGCTATGGGGCAGCCTGCGTGCGTGGCTGCGCGACGACCTGGAGCGGCCCGATTCGACGCTGCACGCCAAAGTGGCCGCGACGGGGCAGTGGCTCGGTCAGGCGCTGGCCGCCGACGCCGATCTGCGCGCCTCGCTCAACGGTCATCTGGAAGACGCCGCCCGTGCGATGGCGCCCGAGTTTTCGCGCTATCTGACGCACCATATCCGCGACACGGTGCGCAACTGGGACACGCGCGAGACCGCGCGCCTGATCGAACTGAAGATTGGTAAGGACCTGCAAGAAATACGCGTGAACGGCACGGTGATTGGCGGCACGATCGGGCTGGGGCTGTATCTGTGCTCGCACCTGTTCGAGTGGTTGCGCCTGCAACTCGGCGGTTGATCCGTCATGTGACAGATTCATGAGTGCATCGCGCATAGATTCGGATCGCGAATCAATTCCAGTACGGATAAATGCCGATTCTGCGGGCCTTTTTCGGGCCGCGCATTGTTGCCAGTTCGTAGGGAAATCACCAATGCGACGCGCAATCGCGCGCGAGTATGATCGGCTCGAACGTTGATCACGTCAGAGCAAGATACTCTCGCTCGTCCTCCAAAGAGGCCGAGCGTTTTTTTTTGTAATACGCGCTTGCGGCGATATTCAGGCCGCGTTGGCAGGCGCTTCGATGCGGTCTTCGTGCAGCACTAGCGCGCCGCTCTTCGCCAGTTCGCCGGCCAGATCCCGCAGCAGCGCGGGCCACGCGCTCTCGGGTGCGAGTTGCCGCGCCGCTGCGTGCATGACGGCGGCATCGGCGAGCATTGCTTCCAGCGCCGCGAAACGCAGCGTGCGCACTTCCAGCAGCTTGAAGACGATCAGCACCTTGAGCGCATTTTTCGCGTTACGTGCGGGATCGGCGCGCAGCCAGGCCAGGCGTGAATACGCGCGTTCCAGCGCGGCACCCACGTTCGCGAACGGCGCGCCGTGGCCCGGAATCACAGTCGCCACATCCAGTTGAGCGATGGCGTCGAGCACGGCCTGTTGCTCCGCGAAACCGCTTTCTCCTTCGAGTTCTGGAAAGATCACGCCGAAGCCATGCTCCCAGAGCGCGTCGGCGCTGATGAGCACGCGCGGTTCGCTCGCGTAGAGCATCAGCGAATCGGGATCGTGACCGGGCGCGCCGATCACGTCCCAGTCGAAACCGCCCATCTTGAGGCGCATGCCCGGCGCGAGCGTGCCCGTGAACGTGAAGCGCTCACAGGTCTGGCCGGTCGCGTGAAAGGTGAGCCGCGCTTCGTCCCACTCGCGCACGGCCTGTTCGCTGGCGGCGGGAATCAGGGTTGCGCACGGCCACTGCGCCTGCAATTGCGCGTTGCCGCCGCAGTGATCCGAATGCAGGTGCGTATTGACGATGGTGTCGAGCGCGCGGCCCGCAAGCGCATGCCGCACGAGCGCGACCGTTTGCGCCGCGTGCGTGGCATAGCCCGTATCGACGAGTGCGGTACGGGCTGCGTCGATCAGCAGGATGTTGTTCGACGATAGCCAGCCGCGCTCGAATACGCGTATCGATGCGGGCAGTATGTTGTCGGCCACGTCGCTCATGATGCGACGTCCTCTGAGGCTTTCGGCATCACGAGTATCGTCGAGTGACCGACGATGAGCGTGTCGCCGTTCTGATTCTTCGCCGTGCCTTCCAGCTTCACCAGATCGCCGTTGAGGCTTGATTTCCAGTACGCATCCACGACGCGCCATTCGAACGTCAGCACGTCGTGTGCGTGTGCGGCGCGCTTGAGTTTCATGTCGAATTCGAGGCCGAGCGGCTGTGCGTACTGCGAGAAATGCGTCGCCAGCAAGGCCATGAAATGCGCGGTGGGCTGCGTGCCCGAGGCGATCAAACCGCCAAAGCGGCTCTGCGCGGCATAAGCGTCGTCATGATGCAGCGGGTTGAGATCGTTCACGAGCGTGGCGAACGATTTCACCGAATCGGGCGAGAGCGCGAGCGTCGCGCCAAACGTCTCGCCGATCTTCACCACGCGGGCGGGCGCGGTCACGGTGCGTCTCCCTTGTTCGTTGTGTTGGCAACGTTTGTAGAATCACGCTTCGCCAGCCACTGCGCGTGGCGGATCTCGATGACGTCCCACACCGCGCGCTTCTGCTCATCGTCGAGCGAGGACCACGATGCGATTTCGTCGATCGTGCGCAGACAGCCTTCGCACAGGCCGCTGGCCTCGCTCATGCGGCACACGTTGATGCAGGGAGACGGTGTGTTCATGCCGTGATTACACTTCGCGCAGCGCGACATCCACGACCGGCGCGCCGGTCATCGCCGCGAGTTCCTGCGGCGACAGATTGAACACGGCATGCGGATGACCCGCCGCCGCCCACAGGCTGTCGAGAGCGAACAGATCGGCGTCGATCAGCGTGACCGGGCGCGTGGCATGGCCGATCGGGCACACGCCGCCAATCGCATAGCCGGTCATCTCGCGCACGAACTTCGCATCGGCGCGGCCAATCTCGCCGACGTGCGCTTCGACTTTCTTTTCGTCCACGCGGTTTGCGCCGCTGGCGATCACCAGCACGGGCGCATCGTCCTTGCGGCGGCGAAACAGGATCGACTTGGCGATCTGCGCGACTTCGCAGCCGAGACCCGCAGCCGCTTCCGCCGAGGTCTTGCCGGTTTCGGGCAGCAGCACGACCGGCCTGGCATGACCGTGTTCGCGCAGCAACAGTGCGACGCGGCGCGCGGATTCGGGCAAGGCTTCGATACCGTCTTTTTCGGAGTTGATGAGGGTGTCTGTCATGGGGTTACGTTCCTTCGTACTACGGATCAAGCGCAAGCGGCGGCGCTTTGCTGTTTCGCGAGCAACGCCTTGCCCGCGCGCGAAACGTTGGCGCGGCCGATCGCGCGGGAAATGAAATCGCCGGCGGCGACCACCTGGTCGAGATCGACGCCCGTCTGAATGCCCAGGCCCTTCATCAGATACAGCACGTCTTCAGTCGCGACGTTGCCGGTCGCGCCCTTCGCATAGGGGCAGCCGCCCAGACCCGCCACCGAGGCGTGAAAGATCGCGATGCCTTCTTCGAGCGCCGCATAGATGTTCGCGAGCGCCTGGCCGTAGGTGTCGTGGAAGTGGCCCGACAGACGCTCGCGCGGGAACACCTTCGTGACGGCCTCGAACACTTCGTGCACGCGCTTCGCGGTGCCCACGCCGATGGTGTCGGCGATATCGATCTCGTCGCAGCCGAGCGCCGCGAAGCGCTGCACCACGTCCACCACCGATGCCACTTCCACCTCGCCCTGGTACGGGCAGCCGAACGAGCACGACACGCTGCCGCGAATGCGCACGCCGGCGGCTTTCGCCGCTTCGGCCACGGGCGCGAAACGGTCGATACTTTCGGCGATCGAGCAGTTGATGTTCTTCTGCGAGAACGCTTCGCTGGCGGCGCCGAAGATCACGATTTCATCGGCGCGCGCAGCGAGCGCGCCTTCGAATCCACGCAGATTCGGCGTGAGCGCCGAATAGATCGTGCCTGCGCGGCGCGCAATGCCGTCCATGACCTGGGCGCCGTCGGCCATCTGCGGAACCCACTTCGGCGAGACGAACGAGGCGGCTTCGATATTCGCGAAGCCGGCCTGCGTGAGGCGGTCGATCAGTTCGATCTTGACCTGCGTCGGCACGAATTCCTTTTCGTTTTGCAGGCCGTCGCGCGGGCCGACTTCAACGATCTTGACTGCGCCGGGAAGGATGTTTGCTGCCATGTCTGTCTCCTGACTTTATCTTTTCGTCACGCGAATCACATTCGAGATCTGCATTCGAGATTCGCGTTCAATATCCGCGTTTGATATGCACCACGCCGCTCACGGTTTCACCGCGCGCGAGCGCCTCGATCTTGTCTGCGATCTGCGAGACGGCTTCCTCGCGCAATGTGAGCGCCGAGCTATGCGGCGTGATCGTGATGCGCGACTCTTCCCAGAACGGATGGGTGGGCGGCAGCGGCTCGGTGCGGAACACGTCGAGCGTGGCGGCTGCGAGCGTGCCGTTCGCGAGCGCGTCGAGCAGGTCCTGTTCGACCAGATGCGTGCCGCGCGCAACGTTGACGACATACGCACCGCGCGCGAGCTTGTCGAAGGTGGCCGCATTCAGCACGTCTTCAGTATCGGGCGTGGCGGGCAGCAGATTCACCAGCACTTTCACATCGTCGAGAAAGGCGTCGAATTGCGCGCTGCGCAACTCGCCCGAGAATGTTTCGATACCGTCGATCGTTTTGGCGCTGCGCGAAAAACCCCTTACCGGCACGCCCAGCGACGCCACCGCGCGCGCAACCTGCGCGCCCAGCACGCCGAGTCCCAGCACGCCCACCGTAAAGGTTTCGAGCGGATGCGGCGCGAGCACATGCCATTCGCGGCGCGCCTGTTGCCGCGCGTAGTCGTCGAAGCGGCGCAGATAGCGCAAGACGGCATGTTGCACGTATTCGGCCATCTGCGGCGCCATGCCGGAGTCTTCCAGACGCACCAGCAGTGCGTCCTGCGGCAGTGTGCCGGGATGCTCGCGTTCCAGCGCGAGGATCGCATCGACGCCCGCGCCCAGGTTGAAGATCGCGCGCAGGCCACGGGGCGCGGCGAACATCTCGCGCGGCGGATGCCAGACGACGGCGAAATCGGCGGGGGCGGTGTCGCCGGGCTGCCATTCGCGCAGTTCGGCGTCGGGCAGGGCGCGCGTGAGGGCGGCGAGCCAGGCGGAAGCATCGGACTGCGGGAGCCAGAACAGAATCTTCATCGTGATACGTTTCCCTCGAAATCGCCGGGCGTGGCGGCAATATGACGACACAGCGGACGACACAGCAGTCGCCTTGACGTGCGAATAAAGTCTCCGGAATCGTCACATTCTACTTTTTCGTGCCCGAAGCCGCCGCGCTTTCTCCCGGCAAGCGCAATCCACGATGCTCCGCACTGCACCATTGGCGGCCCGCGAAAAGCTAAGCAAAAAAAATTGGTTCGGCGTAAGGGCGGCGCAGATCACAATCCCTCCACGATCCGTCGAAGCGAGGAAAAAATCATGCTTTCGTGCGCACAATCACGTTGGCCGCCGAGACTCGTCACCGTGCCGGGGCTGCATGGCAGCGACGGGGCGCATTGGCAAAGCTGGCTGGAGCGCCAGTTCGCGCGCTCGCTGCGTGTCGAACAGGACGACTGGGACGCGCCCGATCTGGCGGCGTGGAGCCGCGCGCTCGCGCAATTGCTCGCGCGCGAACGCGGGCCGTTTCTGCTTGCGGCGCACAGTTTTGGCTGCCTCGTCACGGCTTACGCGCTGCAGCAAGGCCTGCTCGCCGCCGACGTGGCGGGCGTGTTGTTCGTCGCACCTGCGAGCCCGGAGAAGTTTCGCTTCGCGGGACCATTCGAGGCGCGCCGCCTGAACGTGCCGTCGATCCTGATCGGCAGCGAAACGGACCCGTGGATGTCGCTCGACGGCGCGCAGCGTCTCGCGCAACAACTGGGCAGCGCCTTCGTGAATCTTGGCGATGCCGGGCATATCAACACGGCGGCGGGTTTCGGGCCCTGGCCGCGCGCAAAATATTTCGTCGATACGCTGGTGCATTGCGAGGCGCCGCGCCGCCTGCGCGACGAAGCAAGCGAGGGCATCGATCAAGCCGACGCAGGCGTCGCGCTCGCAATCGAGGCGCGGCTGAAATACGCCTGATTCTTGAGGTGCGTTCCGTGTTTCGCGCTCAGTGCGAGCGCGCGTTGCGCAGCAGACGTGCGGTATGCAGCGCGATCATCCCTTCTTCATCGGTACGCACCGCAAACACCGGCACACGGCTGTCGCGCGCCGACACGCGTTCCTTGTCAGCGCTTTTTCCACCTTCGTTGGCCGCCGTATCCAGCACCACGCCAAATAGCGGCGCCAGGCGCTCGCACACCTGCGCGCGAATCTGCGGCGCATGCTCGCCGATGCCAGCCGTGAACACCAGCGCATCCAGCCCGCCCAGCACCACGGCGAGCTTGCCGATTTCCTGCGCGATACGGTACGTGTAGAAGTCGATCGCGAGCTTCGCCTGCGCGCTGTCGCTGGCCAGCAGCTCGCGCATGTCGCTGCTCACGCCCGACAGACCCTTGAGGCCCGAGTCGTGATACAGCAGCTTCTGGATCTCGTCGTGGCTCATGCCGCGTTCCATCATCCACAGCACCGCGCCGGCATCGAGCGCGCCGCAACGCGTGCCCATCGGCAGGCCGTCGAGCGCGGTGAGGCCCATGGTGGTCTCCACGCTCTTGCCGTCCTTCATCGCGCACAGGCTCGCGCCGTTACCCAGATGCGCGACCACCACGCGCCCTTGCGCAATATCGGGCGCCACGGCGTGCAGATGATGCGCGATGTACTCGTACGAGAGACCGTGAAAGCCGTAACGGCGCACGCCTTCCTCGTAGTAGTGATAAGGCAGCGCGAAGAGCTGCGCCATGATGTCGTTGCCCGCGTGAAACGCCGTGTCGAAGCAGGCCACCTGCGGCAGTTCGGGCGCGGCGATGCGCACCGCGCGGATCGCCGCGAGATTGTGCGGCTGATGCAGCGGTGCAAGCTGCGTGAGCGCATCGAGTTCGGTGATGACCTGATCGTCGATGAGCGTGGCGTCCTTGAAGTGCGCGCCGCCGTGCACGACGCGATGGCCGATCGCGGCGGGCGGCGTATCGCGCAGACCCACGGCGAGAACGAGGCGCAGCAGACGGAACGCGGCGTCATGATCGGCGACCTGGGCGACCGGAAACTTCTGGTCGACGATCAGGCGGCCATCGGCCATATGCGCCTCCAGACGCGGCGCCACGCCAATGCCTTCGATCTGGCCGCCCGCGCCAAGAAACGCCCGCGCCCCCGCCGGTACAGCCGGATCGTCGATCACGCGATACACCGAGCATTTGATGCTCGACGACCCGGCGTTGACGACCAGTACGATCTGGCCTTCGCCGTTGTGATGAGTCGCATGCGGGTGTTCCACGCTCGTCTTGACGCTCATTTACAGCACCTCCGCGTTCTGGCGCGCGCGCCGCGCATGCGCGAGCAGCACCGCGATGGCACAACTGCCGATGCGCGAGCGCACGGTATCGGCGCGGCTCGTGAGGATGATGGGCACGCGCGCGCCCAGCACGATGCCGGCCGCGCCCGCACCTGCGAGAAAGGTCAACTGCTTGGCGAGCATATTGCCCGCTTCGAGGTCGGGCACGAGCAGGATGTCGGGGTCGCCCGCCACCGGCGAATGGATGCCCTTGATGCGCGCGGCTTCAGCGCTGATGGCGTTGTCGAAGGCCAGCGGCCCGTCGAGCAGGCCGCCTTCGATCTGGCCGCGATCGGCCATCTTGCACAGCGCGGCGGCGTCGATTGTCGAGGGCATCTTGTCGGAGACCGTTTCGACTGCCGCGAGGATGGCGACCTTCGGCGTGGAAATGCCCAGCGCCTGCAGCAAATCGATCGCGTTGCGCACGATATCGGCTTTATCCGCGAGCTTGGGGAAGATGTTGACGGCGGCGTCGGTGATGAAAAGCGGCTTGTGATACCTGGGCACGTCCATCGCGAACACATGCGAAAGGCGGCGCTCCGTGCGCAGGCCGTTGGAGCCGGACGCCACTTCGTGCAGCAGTTCGTCGGTGTGCAGGCTGCCCTTCATGAGCAGTTCGGCTTCGCCCGAGCGCACCGCGAGCACGGCGCGCGCAGCCGACGCGTGGCTGTGCGGCGCATCGACGATGGTGACGTTATCCAGCGAGAGATTCGCTTCCTGCGCGACCGAGCGGATCTTGGCTTCCGGGCCGACGAGAATCGGCGCGATCAGGCCCAGGTTGGCGGCGTCGATCGCGCCCGTGAGCGACGACACGTCGCAGGGATGGGCGACCGCCGTGGGCACGGGTGGAAGACCCGCGCAGCGCGCCAGCAGGATCGAATACTTGTCGGGCGTTTCGGTCATTTCAGGCTCCACGCAAAGCATGTTCGAACGCAAATTTGACGGACGGCCAGGCCCCGCGTGAGCGCACGCGAGACCGCACTTCGGCACGGTCATGCTGCGCCGCGCAAAGCGCAAGTAGTGTAGTCCAGCGCGATGCGCACAGCGCCGAAAGTGCACGGCGCAGCTTGTCTGCATGCGTGATGCATGATCGCTCCGCGGCCTTTGGCGACTGATGTTACAAAGCGCCGCACGCATCGCGCGATTTGTCACGCTGCATTCACAGCGCGGCGGGACTATGCAACGTTCATGACCCGGCAGCGCAATCCGGGTCGCCTTGACTTTCGCAGAGGCGCTGCCTAGATTGGACTTTTGCAGTGCAGCATGACTGCCGCGTGCGCTTGCCTGCGTTTTGCCTGGCAGTGCATCGCGCGCCCCGTTAAAGGAGATTCGTGTCGTGGCAGTTTCCGCCCTCTCGTCAGCTTCCTCGTCTGCAACTTCGCCCGCTTCGTCGGCAACCTCTGCCCCGGCCTCGCCGTTCTGGCCCCTCTGGCCGCTTTCATCTTTCCCCGCTTTCCAGACGCTCCCGCCATTCCAGCCCATCGCCGACGCCTTCGCCGAATCGGCTGAAGCCGCGCAGTCCGCGCTGAGCAACGTGCTGGGCAATGCGTGGCAGACAGCGATCGCGCAGGCCGCGGGACCGTTCAACGGCTTCGCGTTGACGCGCGAGCCCGCGGCTGCGGCCAGCCTTCCCGCGGCGCCGAAACTGCCCGCCGCCGCGCCCGCTGCGATCCAGCCGCTGTTCGACTATCTGTTCGATGCCTGGCAGCGCAGCGTGCTGTTCCTCGATGTGCTGCGCGAGCGCGGCAACCAGACCTATATCCACGAAAAAGCGGGCATGCCGCCGGTGCTCGCATTCGAGTACGACGTGATCGTCGATGGCCGCGAGCTTGACGATCCGTGCAATTACGCACTCCTGCGCATCAAGCCGGAAGAGGGCGCGCAGACCGATGCGCGCATGCGTCCGTTCGTGGTGATCGATCCGCGCGCGGGGCACGGCCCCGGCATCGCCGGCTTCAAGATGGACAGCGAAGTGGGCATCGCGCTGCGCAAGGGCCATCCCTGCTACTTCGTCACGTTCTTCCCGGTGCCGACCGACACGCAGACGATCGAATCGGTCGGCAAGGCCGAAGCCGTATTCCTGCGCAAAGTGCGCGAGCTACACGCCGACGCCGACGGTCTGCCCTTCGTGATCGGCAATTGCCAGGGCGGCTGGGCCGCGGCGCTGCTGGCCGCTTCCGCGCCTTCGCTGGTTGGCCCGCTGATGCTGGCAGGCTCGCCGCTGTCCTACTGGGCCGGCGTGCGCGGCAAGAACCCGATGCGCTATTCGGGCGGTCTGCTGGGCGGCTCGTGGGCTTCGTCGCTGGCCGCCGATCTGGGCGATGGCCACTTCGACGGCGCGTATCTGGTGCAGAACTTCGAGAACCTGAATCCGGCCAACACGTTCTGGGGCAAGCTCTACAACCTCTATGCGCACGTCGATACGGAGCGCGAGCGCTTTCTCGAATTCGAGCGCTGGTGGGGCGGTCATTTCCAGCTCAATCGCGCGGAAATCGACTGGATCGTGCAGAACCTGTTCGTCGGCAATCACCTCACCCGCAACGAGGTCTACGCGAAGAACGCGCGCTCGCCGGTGGACCTGCGCAACATCCGCACGCCGATCATCGTGCTGGCTTCGTGGGGCGACAACATCACGCCGCCGCAGCAGGCGCTCAACTGGATTCCCGATCTGTACGCGAGCGTCGACGAAATCGTCGCCAACGAACAGGTGATCGTTTATTGCCTGCACGACAAGGTGGGGCACCTGGGTATCTTCGTTTCGGCGAGTGTGGCGAATAAAGAGCACACCGAACTATTTTCGGCGCTCGATCTGATCGACGTGCTGCCGCCGGGACTCTACGAAGCGAAGATCACCGATTCCACGCCGGAAGCGGCGCGGCTCGACCCGATTGAAGGGCGCTACGAGATCCGCTTCGAGCGCCGCTCGATTGACGACATCCTCGCGCTCGACGATGGCCGCGACGACGAACAGCCGTTCGAAGTCGTGCGTCGTTTCGCTGAGAACAACCAGCGCCTTTACGATCTGTTCGTCTCGCCGGTCGTGCGAGGTTCGAGCAACGCGCTCACGGCGCATGTGCTGCGCGAGACGCATCCGGCACGTGTGGAGCGCAGCGTGTTTAGCGACGCGAATCCGGCGCTAGGCATGTTGCCCGCCGTCGCCGAGTCGGTGCGCGCGCATCGCTTGCCCGCCGCGCCGGACAATCCGTTCACGCTGATGGAAAAGCAGGTGTCGGCGAGCATCGAAGGCGCGTGGGACGCGTATCGCGATGCGCGCGACGCGTGGGTCGAACGCACCTTCTACAGCCTCTACACGGCGCCGTGGGTGCAGGCGTGGGTGGGTGTCGCGCCCAATTCGCCGCTCGATCCGATCGCGCCGCCGCTCTCGGCGCTGCGCAAGGAACTCGCGCAGACGCGTCTGCGCGCGGCGCGCGCGCATCTGAAGGACGGTTCGCTGCTCGATGCGTTCATGCGCATCCTGGCGTATCTCGCCGACGAAATGCACGTCGTGCAGTACCGCCCGTTCCAGCGCATGCGTGAACTGGGCCGCGAGTATCTGGGCGAGAAGCAGCCGACCATCGCCGAACTCAAGGAAGCGGCGCGCCGCCAGGGCGCGATTGTGCAGCTCGATGCGAAAGCCGCGATCGACGCTCTGCCCGATCTCGTGCCGGACGCGCGCACGCGCCGCACGCTGCTTGCCGTGGTGTATCAGGTGGCCACTGCGTATGAGCCGCTCGAAGGCGAACGCGCGGATCGCTTCGCCGAAGTGCAGCGCGTGCTGGGCGTCGAGCCTGGCAGCGAGAAGGAAGCGCTGCCTCCGCCGCCCGGAAGCAGCGGTGCGGGCAATGCAGGGGGCGCAGGTGGCAAGGCCGGCGGCGAAGGCGGCAAGCCGGACGCCGGTCCGCAAACGGCTTCTGCGGGCGTGCAGGGCGCTGCGTCGGCTTCCGTGCCCGAGGCGGCTGCAACGCCCGCTGATGCGCCTGCCGAGCCATCGCGCACTCGTGCAGAGGCTGCGAAGGCCACTGCCGCTGAAAAGCCGGCACCCGCGGCGGTGGACAAGCCCAAACGCGCGGCACGTCCCGCCTCGAAAGTAAAAGCGGCGGCTGCGGCGGCAGCGCACGCGGTGGCAGCACCGGAACCGAAAGCGCCCGCAACGAAGGCATCCGCCGCACGCGGCGCGCGCGCGAGCAGCGCGCCGTCTGCCACGCGCGCATCCCGCCCTGCGGCGGCGCGTCGCCGGGCCACTCGCGCGGGCGAGTAAGCAGAACGACGCTGTATGGCGCGAGGCGGCTCAAGCATGCGAGCCGCCTCGCGTTTTCATTTTGTTGTTAGCGCAACCATCATCGTCAACGAGGTATGCCATGCAGACTTCTTCCGACCGTCCGCTCGCCGGCATGCGCGCGCTCGTGACCGGCGTGGCAAACGCCGAATCGATCGCTTACGGCTGCGCGCGTGCGTTCGCCGAACTGGGCGCGGAACTCGCACTCACCTATCTCAACGACAAGGCAAAGCCCTACGTCGAACCGCTCGCCAAGGAACTCGGCGCAACCCTGCTGTTGCCGCTGAACGTCGAAGACGATGGGCAACTCGACGCCGTGTTCGATGCCATACGCGAGCAATGGGGCACGCTCGACATCATGCTGCACTCGATTGCTTACGCGCCAAAAGCCGATCTTCAAGGCGGGTTGCTGGACTCTTCCGCACAGGGTTTTGCCTATGCGATGGACGTGTCGTGTCACTCATTTATTCGGATGGCTAAGCGATCCGTACCGTTGATGAAAAACGGCGGGACGTTGTTCGCGATGAGCTATGACGGCGCGAATCGCGTCGTGCCGAGCTACAACCTGATGGGACCGGTAAAGGCGGCGCTGGAAGCCTCGTGCCGCTATCTGGCCTATGAACTCGGGCCGCGCGGCATCCGCGTGCATGCGGTGTCGCCGGGGCCACTCAAGACGCGCGCTGCGTCAGGTTTGCCCGATTTCGACCGCATGCTGGCCGATGCCGTCGAGCGCGCGCCGCTGGGCGAACTGGTCGACATCATGGACGTCGGCTACGCGACCGCGTACCTGGCGACGCGCTACGCACGCCGCCTGACTGGCAATACGGTCTATGTCGACGGCGGCGCGCATATCATGGCTTGATGCGCATGGCCTGATGCGCCCCGACGCATTGATTGCTTACCAGCGGCGATAGCCGTAGTCGTCATGACGATCGCCCCAGCGGCGATCGCCTCCCCAACGATGGTCGTCCCAATGGCGCTCGCGCCATTGATGCTCGTGCCAGCGGCGCGCTTCCCAGCGTCGATCGTCGTGCCAGCCCACATAAGTCGGGCCATAGGCCGGGGCTGCGTAGACCGGCGCAGGCGCGCCGACGGCGACACCCACTGACACTCCCGCGCTTGCTGTTTGCGAAATGGCGAGAATCGTTGCGCCCGCAACCACTGCGGCGATGAGCTTCTTGTTCATTCGGGGCCTCCTGGCGTTCGATGAATGGACGACTCCAATCTAGCCTGCGGCCCGGAGCTTTAAATTACGAATCTGCAACAACGATCTCGATTTGAAGCAATTCAGTAAGGGATCGATGATGACGTTCAAGCCAGGTGAATTCAGAAAAATCCCGTAATCATGGGGGTTTCAGGAGAAAATTCTGAAAATAATATTGCTTTTGATGTGATGCAATTTTTTGCTCAATATCCGCGCGCGTTACGTTCTGCTTTCGTGCAGAAAACGCAATAGTCTGTAAATAGGTGTAATAAGCCGCGCGTCATATGTAACCTATGTAACGGTCAAAGAACCTAGACTCGCGCTTTACTGTGGCGTAAGGCAGCCAGCCTCGCGCCCTTGCAAGGCAGAGCAATGATCATCGAAGGCAACGCCCTCCGTTCGTCGCCCACCCGCGCCGAAACGAAACAGGTTGCGCGAGCAACTATTTCGCCGGTCCGGCGTGCCGGCAACACATTCTTCAAACTGCTTTACCGCTATACGCACACGCGCGCGTGGCGACATAACGAGCGCCTCGCACATAACGTCACGCTCGAGCGCGACGAAGCGGGGCGGCTTGCGGGTATGCGCATTCGCGGAAAGCGTCTTGCGGCCGTGAATCAACTGCCGCAAATGCCGGGCACGCCGCCGCAAATCGGCGATGCATTGCGCGAATGCCATCTGATTGCCGCCGGCCCCTCCGTCAATACCATTGATTACCGCGCGCTGCCGATGCAGCAAGTACTCGGCGTAAACGGTGCAATTGCGCTGGCCGCAAAACAGGGCGTGCGCTTTGACTACTACTGCATCGTCGATACGGGCTTTGTGCGCAATCGGCCCGATCTGGTCGAGCGCGTGATCGCCGAGCCGCTCACGCTGTTTGCTACGCCGATCGTGCTGTGGCATATCGCCGAGCGCTTCGGCATCGAGCGCATTCGCTGTCGTGTGTTCATCCTCGACGACATGCTGTTCCCCGCCGGGCGCCGTGCGTCGGGGCAACGCGAATTGCGCACGCTTGAGGACACCCACGCGCTCGCGCTATTCGATGCGCCGCAGCCGCTAGGCTTCAGTCTCGACTTGCGGCGCGGTGTTTTCGATGGGCGCACCGTCGCTTATACGGGACTCCAGGTGCTCGCGGCGCTGGGTTTCAAGCGGCTCTATCTGCATGGCGTCGATATGAGCGCGGCAAAGTGCACGCCGCGTTTCTACGAATCGGCGCAGCAGATGCAGCCAAGTTATCTCGACGAAAACTTCGCGGACTTTATCGAGCCGTCGTTTCGCCATGCTGCCGCGTTGCTTGCGCGGCGCGGCATCGAAGTGCGCAATCTGTCGCTGGAAAGTGCGCTTGGCGAGGATATTTTCCCGAAGCTGCGCTGGCAGTCGCTCACGCGCGACGCGACCGGCGCGAAGGTCCGCGCAAGCGTGCGCGAGCCCGCACGCGAATCCGCGCTGGCGTTTGCCTGAGCGCCGTGCGCGTCGTCCATATTTCGAATACGCCGGTGGCGGGCAGCCCCGGCAATATCGTCGCCGCGCTCAACCGGCATACTGACATTGAAGCGCGGCACGTCGTGTTCAATGCACAGGCTTATGGCGCCCGCACTTTTGCCGTCGATATCGACTGGCGCACGCAGCGCGAAGAAGCGCTGGCCGTCATCGGTTTCGCGGACGTCATTCATCTGCATCAGCACTTTTCTGTCGACGAAACCTTTGGCGCCGATGTCGCGCGCCTTATCGGCACGCCCAGGCTGATTCGCCAGTATCACTCCGCGCCGGCGCTGTGGGCGAAACACGATCGCGAACTGCTCACGCGCATCGTCACCGATCCCGTGCCGCAACTCGTGATCGCGCAGGGGCCCGAGCGTTACTACCCGCTTGCGCGCGTGGTGCCCAATCTCGTGCCGATTCACGACGAGCGCTACCAGAGCGCCCCCGAGGCCGACGATGGTCTGCCCATCGTCGTCTACGCGCCAAGTGGCCGCGCTAGCGCCTGGAAGACGCGCTGGGAGACCAAGGGCGCGCCGCAGACGCTCGCGCTGCTGCGCCGCCTGGAGCGCAGGGGACTGTGCCGCGTGCGCACGATCATGAACACGCCGCACGACGAGTGTCTGCGTTTAAAGCAGCGCGCGGCGCTGGCTGTCGACGAATGTGTGACGGGCAACTATCACCTGAGCGGCCTCGAATCGCTGGCGCAGGGCAAGCCGGTGATCGGTCATCTCGATGCACGTGTGCAGTCGCAATTGCGCGCGCTCACGGGCGCCGTGGAACTGCCGTGGCTGGATGTGAGGCTGGAAGACGCCGAGCCGGTTCTGCGCGCGCTGCTGGCCGATAAACGGCTGCGCGAGGAAATCGGTCAGGCGTCGCGGCGCTGGATGGAGACGTACTACGACGATGCCACGCTCGTCGAGCATTACCGGCGCGCGTATTTCGATCTCTTCGAAGCGCCTGATAGCTTCGGCGTGCCGCGTTTTCGTTCGCACGCGGAGCA
>NZ_DASZJJ010000072.1:0-23726 GCF_035948235.1 Paraburkholderia sp.
CAGCGACGACGCGCCGGACGTAAGACGCGTGGCCTGCGAGACCGATTGCTCCGTCTTGCGATAGCACGACACATATTCATCGACATAACAGACACCGCGCGCCGCCAGACATAAACGCACGCCGAACACGAAATCGCAGCACACCGCGAATTGGCCGCTTTCGCTTTCGTTTTCGTTTTCGCCATCGACATCGCCATAGCCGATGCGCTTCACGAGCGCGGCGTCGGCAAGCCAGCCATTGTTCGGAAACATCTGCACGATGCCCGTGCGTCCCGCGAGTGGCTGCACGCCAACTGCTGCCGCCGTGCGGTGATAAGCGCGGTTCATGCGCTCGCTCGCAGCCCGATCGATGCGGCCTTGCGCATCGGCTTCATATTGTTTGCCGAACGCGACTTCGATGTCGGGATGATGCGTCCATTGCGCCAGCAGCCGCTCGATGGCGGTGTCGAGCAGAAAATCGTCGTCGTGAATTAACAGAATCTTGTCGCCGCTCGCGCGTTCAAAAAGGCTCGCGACATTGCGCGCCTGACCCAGCGCGGGCACATTGCGCCGATACACAATGCGCGCGTCATGCGCGAAACGCCGGGCGATCAATTCCGCGGTGCGCGTGTCCGGCGAATCGTCGCCGATCACGATTTCAAGGTTCGAATGCGTCTGCGCAAGACACGATTCAATACAGCGGATCAGCAGATCCGGGCGATTGTACGTGGGCACACAGATAGAGACGCACGGTGTTCTCATTGTTATGGTCATGGGCTACCCCAACTGAAAAACCTGATAAAGGTTCGCATTGCGAACGCCAGATAGCTGGCCATGACGGTAAGGGATAAAAACTCGAAAGAAATTGAAAATAAATCGCAAGCTGAATGAGTGCGGGAAAACGCTGATTTAAAAGGACTTAAAGCCGAATCATCAGACGATTTAAAGAGTAAGTGGATGTTTCACTGCTGACGGTCGCCTTTCGACTTGCTAACGACGCATGGCATCCAGGGCGGAGCGAGAATGCACGAGATTGCACAGGAATGCCGGCCCGTCGTTTAGCATCCTGGTTTTAAAGCGCTGTCTTGCCGCCATGACGCCCAACACCTACTTTCATAAACCGCTCACGCCGTTTCGCCGCGCACTCGCGCGCTTCTCGCTTTCGGAAATGGCCAAGTACACGAAGCTCACGCTTGGCATGTGGATCGGCTTCGCGATTCCCTATCACTACGGTTATCCGGACGCCGCCGTCGCGCTGGCCGGCTCGACCATGCTTACGCTGGCGCTCGGCAGCTCGATTTCCGCCGCGCGCGGCTATTTCTACAAGCGCGTCACCTCGAACCTTGTGGCGATGCCCATCGGCACGTTATTGATCTGGCTGACCGCGCCGCATCTCTGGCTCGGCGTGTTGCTGTTGCCGATCGTGATCTTCACGATCGTGCGCATCAGGCCATCGGTGTTTCAGATGACCAGCATCACCGTGCCGATGACGCTCGTGCTCTATACCGGCGAACATATTCCGCTGCTGGAGCAACGGCTGATTGGCGTGGTGCTGGGCATGCTGCTCGGCTTTATCATCCAGCAGATCGTGTTTCCGCCCGATCACGGCTTCTGGGCCAATACGCTCGTCAACGAAGGCAATGAACGCGCGCTCAAATTGCTCGATGAGATTGCCTGCGGCACGCTGGACCGCTCGCAGTTGCGCGCCGACACGGCGGCGCTGCGCAAATCCAGCAGCAACCTGAAAGAAGCCCACGATCTGCTCAAGGCCGATCTCGCGCAATCGTGGGTCTCGGCGCATCTGGAGCGCAACCGCGTGCGCGTGCCGCTGTTCTGGTGTTATCACGAACTATTCGATTCGGTCGTGAATTTTCTGGAGACCTTCGACACCTTCAACGCGCAATTCGAAACGCTCGACGCGAAATGGAAAGAGGATTTCCGTCAGGGACTCGCGCGCCTGGTCGATGCGCATCGCCAACTGGCGCAAGCCGCCGACCTGCGCGTCGAGCGGCCGAGCCTGACGATGCTGCCTTTGCCGACTTCAGCGCTGCATGCACTGGTCGAAGCGTTGCCCGCCGTGGGCGTGTACACCAGCGTCTACCTTGGCCATCTGACCGGCTACGGCATTCTGCTGTCCCGCCTGAACGGCATGCATACGGAGCATCTGGCCGGCGCTGCACAGCAGGCGGCGACGCCATAACGGATTCGCAACAGCAGCCGTTTTTCCGCTCCAGTTTGGCAAAGAGAAAATAATTCTGCGCGAGCGCGCAAGTGGCGCTTAATTTGGAACCACTTTCTACGAGGTGTTGCGTAGCATAAGTCCCCATTCCAGACGCAAATCAAGCAAAAACAGAATGGGCGACAAACTGCATTACTTCGACTACGCGGCCACGACACCGGCCGATCCGCGCGTGATCGCGGCCATGTGCGAATGCCTCGGCATGGATGGCGCGTTCGGCAATCCGGCCTCAAGCTCGCATGCGGCGGGCGTAAAGGCGCGTGCTCTGGTCGAGCAGGCGCGCGCGCAGGTGGCGGCGCTGATCGGCGCAGCAGCCGACGAAATCATCTGGACCTCGGGCGCCACCGAGTCGAACAACCTCGCCCTCAAAGGTTTCGCCGAAACGGCCACGCGCCGCCATCTCGTCACGAGCTGCCTCGAACACAAGGCAATTCTGGACACCATGGCGAGCCTCGAACAACGCGGCATGCAGGTGAGCTGCGTGCGTCCGGATACCGACGGCAATATCGGCGTGGAAGCGGTGAAGGCGGCGCTGCGCGAGGACACCGGGCTGGTTTCGCTGATGCTGGTGAACAACGAGATCGGCACGCTTACGGATATCGCGGCCATCGCACCGGTCGTGCATGCCGCGGGCGCGCTGCTGCACGTGGATGCGGCGCAGGCGCTCGGCAAGACGCCGATCGACGTGAAGGCGATGGGCATTGATCTGCTGTCGATGTCGGCGCACAAGGTGTATGGCCCGAAGGGCATCGGCGCGCTCTACGTGAGCCGCGAGGCGGCCGCGCGCATCGCGCCGCAGATGCATGGCGGTGGTCACGAGCGCGGCCTGCGCTCGGGCACGCTCGCCACGCACCAGATCGTCGGCATGGGCACGGCCTGCGCGCTGGCGGCGCAACAGATGGACGAGGACACGCAGCGCATCGCCCAACTCGCGCAGCAGTTGCTCGACGGCGTGCGCGATCTGGACATCGTCACGCAGAACGCGCGCCACGCGCGCCGCATTCCGCACACGCTGAGCCTCACGATCGATTCGAATGGCTTTTTCCCGTTCATGCTGGCCGCCGATCTGGCGGTGTCGTCTACGTCGGCGTGTAATTCCGCGTCGGGCGCGCCTTCGCATGTGCTCAGCGCAATCGGCCTGAGCGCCGAGGCGGCCAGCCGCACGCTGCGTTTCAGCCTGGGCCGTTACACCAGCACGCAAGACGTGGATCATGCGATTGCCTGCATTCGCGCCGTGGTCGCGCAATGCGCGCCTCGCGTGAGCGCATAAGCCACTAAAGAAGCAAGTAAACTGCTGGGCGAGACAGCGCCCCTCCCGCGCCGCCTGGATGCCTCCCGGCGGCGCGTGCATTTTGCGCGGGCGCTTTGACGATATGAGCGCTCGATGTCCGATCCTGTTACCTCGATTAAAGAAGCCACTCTCTACGCAGCGGATATCGGCGGCTCGTTTATGCGTCTCGCGGCCTGTGCGCCCGACGGCACGCTCACGCTGCTCGCGAAGCAACCGACTCCGGCGCACGACTGGACACAGTTCGCCGATGCGCTCGGCGCGCTGCTCGAAGCGCACGCCGATCTCGACACGCCGGACTACCGCGCGCCGCTTGCGCTCTCCATCGCCGGGCTGATCGATCCGCTCGACGGCGTGGCGTTTTCCGCCAATCTCCCTTGCATCACGGGCCGCGCGCTCGCGAACGAACTGTCGGCGCAACTGGAGCGTCCTGTGTGCGCCGCCAACGACGCCGATTGCCTGGCGCTCGCCGAAGCCATGTCAGGCGCGGGCGCGGGGCATCGCGTGGTGTTCGCCGCCGTGCTCGGCACCGGCGTGGGCGGCGGTCTCGTCGCCGATGGCAGGCTGATTCGCGGCGCGGGCGGCGTGACAGGCGAGTGGGGACACGGGCCGATCGTCAACACGCGTTGCGTGATCGAGGGCGAAACGCTGGACGTGCCGCGCTTTGCCTGCGGCTGCGGCCAGACCGGCTGCGTCGATACAATCGGCGGCGCGCGCGGCATCGAGCGCCTGCACGCGCATCTGCATGACGTGCGCGAGGACAGCCACGCGATACTCGCGGCGTGGAGCCGGGGCGACGCCGCCGCGACGCGCACACTCGACGTCTGGCGCGAACTGGTCGCGGACCCGCTTGCCGCCGTCGTCAACGTCACGGGCGCGTCCGTGGTGACGGTGGGCGGCGGGCTGGCATCGGCGGCGGCGCTGATCGAACGGCTCGATCTGGCCGTGCGCGCGCGTGTGCTGCATCGGCGCGAACAGCCGCTCGTCGTGCCGGGCCGCTATCGCGACGAGGGCGGTCTGATAGGCGCCGCGTGGCTCGCGCGGCAAATGTGAATGCGCCTGAAAATGAGGTTGGATATGCCTGTACTGCTTGAAGTCTGCGTCGATAGCGTTGATGGCCTGGACGCCGCCATCGCGGGCGGCGCGGATCGCATCGAATTGTGTTCCGCGCTCGATCTCGGCGGACTCACGCCCACGCCGGGGCTGATCGCGGCGGCGTCGCGCGCGCCCATTCCGGTCTACGCGATGATCCGTCCGCATGCGCGTTCGTTCGTCTGGACGGGCGCCGATGCGGCCGCGATGCTCGCGGAGATCGACGCCGTGCGCGCGGCCGGTCTCGCGGGCGTGGTGCTGGGCGCGGCCATGCCCGATGGCGCGCTCGACGTGATGCTGCTGCAGACGCTGCGGGCGCGTGCAGTGGGCCTGGGTGCCACGCTCCATCGCGTGTTCGACCTGGTTCCCGATCCGGCGCGCGCGCTCGAAGCGGCCATCGCGCTGGGCTTCGAGCGCATTCTCACATCGGGCGGCGCGGCGCGTGCCGATCAAGGGCTGGCGGCGCTCGGCGCGCTCGCACAACAGGCGGCGGGCCGCATCGGCATCATGCCGGGCAGTGGCGTATCGGCGGCCAACGTCGCGCACATCGTGCAAAGCGTGGGCGCGCAGGAAGTGCACGCATCGTGTCGCGAAACGCACGCGCATGTCGACCGCAAGGGTGTCGAACTGGGATTTTTTCCCGCGCGTCAGGGCGTCACGTCCGTTGGCGCGGTGCAGGCGCTCAGGCGCGCGCTAGCCGCAATCGCCTGAGCGAGCGCAAAGCCTTCACGAAATCGGCTTCGAATCGGCCGTGGGATTGCCCAGATCGTCGGTTGGCAGATACTGCTGGTCGAACGCGGCCACATAGAGCGCCCATTGCGGTTCGCCCAGGTCGACGAGCAGCGCGCCGTCCTGCCAGATGTCGTTGTGATCGTTGCTGTCGTCGCCAGGGCGATGGATGAAGGCGCCCTTCGAGCCCTGGTTCATGTGCACGTCGTGCACCCCGTCGCCTTCGCTATAGAAGCGGCCAAACACATAAACGTCGTTGCCCGCCTGCTGGGCGCGCAGCAGCAGGCGCTGGAGCGTGGCGACCGGCTCGACCGCGTCGGTGCCGTCCATCACGTCGCTGTCGCGCCACTTGCCGGTATTGTCGAGAAAATCGCTGCGCTGGAAGTCGATGGCGGGCAACGCTGCCTGTCCCGTCAGATTCTGCGAACCGGACGCGGCGTCCTTGAGCGTCGCGAGCACCGCGTGGCGAAAGTCGAATAGCAGTTTGTACTTGAGCAGGTCGTCCGCATCGGTGGTGCCGACGTTGACCGCGACATCCCATTGCGCACCCGCAACCGAGAGCCCGAAGTGCAGGTGATACTGCACTTCATGCGGCCGCCGCGTGGCCTTGAGTTGCGGCGCCGTCACGATCTTGCCCTTCGCATAGCCGTAAGGAAGCGACATTGTTCACGTCTCCTTGAGGGAAACGCACCATCGTAGGCGCATTGCGTGACAGTTGCGCTGCAGGCGATGCAGCGTGGGTTAGCTTGCTGACCCAGCCGCCCATTGTGCGAGCGTAGCCACAGTATTCATGTTGCGCGCCGTGCCGTCCTTCGCGGCGGCAATCTTGAGCTTCGAGCGGCCAATGCCATCCGGGTAAAACACGTAGATCTCGCGCTTGCCGATGGCGAACTGCTCGGTGCTCTGGCCGCTTAGCTTGTCGAGTGCATGGGCGCCCGGCGGGGCGTCAAGGAAGATCGCAACGGTGCGCTCGGGCGGCGCGTCGGCGAACGGGTTATCGGCGAGGATGGCGGCCATTTCCGCGGCGGTGCGCAGCAGCACGCCCACGGGCTTGCCGGCGTACTCTTCGAGACGCTGTTCGAGCCGCTTCTTGACGCTTGCCGCCGCGAGCCGGCTGTCGAACACGACGTTGCCGCTCGCGATATAGGTGCGGGCATTGGCGAAGCCGAGCGCCTCGCACATCGCGCGCAGTTCGGACATGGGCAGTTTGCCGGTGCCGCCGACGTTGACGGCGCGCAGGAGAGCGACATAGGTAGGCATCGGCGCATGATACGCGAAGGCGCAAGGGGAATGCGGCGCACGCGGCCACCACCGTTGCGCAAGGTATGATCGCTTACGCGCGGCGCGCCAGTCCGGCCGCTGGCGGACTGAAACCCTCACCCAAACCTCACGCATGAAGACGCTGCTGATCGTCTATCACACGATGACTGGAGGCACGCAACAGATGGCCGAGGCGGCAGCGGCCGCCGCGCGCGAACAGGCGGACGCGCAACATCTCACGATCAAACTGCAACGCGCCCACGAAACGCAGCCCGCCGACGTACTCGCTGCCGATGGCTATCTGTTCGCCACGCCCGAAAATCTCGCGGCCATCGCCGGGCTCATGAAGGACTTCTTCGATCGCTGCTACTACGCAGCGCTCGATCGCCTGAACGGCCGCCCTTATGCGGCCATGATCTGCGCGGGCAGCGACGGCCAGAACGCCTTGCGCCAGATCGAGCGCATCGCCACGGGCTGGCGGCTCAAGCCGGTCGCGGATGGCCTGATCGTCTGCACGCATGCGCAGACGCCTGAGCGTATCCTCGCGCCCAAAATCATCGGCGCCGACGACCTTGCGCGTTGCGCGGAACTGGGCGCGGGTCTCGCGGCCGGGCTGGTGCTGGGCGTGTTCTGATTAACTTTCCGGCAGTGTTGTAAAGGATTGTCAGAGCTGACGCGCGATCGTCAACTGCGGTGCGGGGGCGGCGTTTATGCGGGAGACGACCCGCAGACGGGTCGATTTTCAACCCGTTATCAGCAGGGGCCGCCATGAAACGTATTCTCTTCGCCAGCTTTGCATTGCTTGCCTGCGCCACGGCGTTCGCTCAAGCGACGCCCGCCGCGGCACACCAGCACAGCGGCAAGCATCACAAGAACCACCACCACCACGCGCAAGCGACGCACTATGCCCACCCCAAGGGCGACTCCGTGGCCGATCGCGCCGAGCCGCTCGACTCTGCCACCTTCATGCGTTGATTCCTGCGAGTCGCGTGAGATGCGCGCGCCCCAAAACTGAGATGGGAACCGGCGCGCGTCTTTCATAATGCTGCGCTCAATTAAACAGGCAGGAAGACGAAATAATGAGATCGAGTATGAGTACGCGGCGCAGTCGGGTTGCCTATGCTGGCCTGCTTGCTGCGAGTGTCGCGTTGTCGGGGTGCGGGGCATTCCAGGGCGACGCCGACATGACGCTCTTCGCGGCGAGTTGCAGGAACGTGATCGCGGGCTATTACTGCGTGCAGCCAGGCGACACGCTCGACAGCATTGCGTATGGCTTCGGGCGCAAGCCAGACGACCTCGCGCGCTGGAACGGCCTCGCGCCTGGCGCGACCTTGCTGGTGGCGAGGTTGCTGCGCGTGGCGCCGCCGGACTGGAGCGCGCTGCAGGGCACAGCTTCAGGCGCGTCAAAGTCGGCGACGTCGCATGAGCCGGCGCCGGCCCACGCAGGCCAGTTCATCTGGCCCGTTAGCGGCATGGTGGTGCATGAATTCGGCGCGGATGGTTCGCGCGGTATCGAAATCGCCGGTCGCGCGGGTATGCCGGTCAAGGCCGTGGCGGCGGGGCGCGTGGTCTACGCGGGCAACGGCATCAAGTCCTATGGCCTGATGGTGATTGTCAAGCATGACGAAGGTTACGTTACCGCCTACGGCAACAATCGCAAGATCCTCGTTCGCGAAGGCGATGCCGTGACGCAAGGCATGACCATCGCCGAAATGGGCTCGCGCAGCGGCGGCCAGCCCTTGCTACAATTCGAGATGCGTGAGGGCAGTCATGCGGTCGATCCGCTTGCACATCTACCGGCGGGATCGGGGCCGGTGGCGGAGTGAATCCGCGCGCGCCGGCATGCGAGTGCGGGTGTCGCGAGAAGGACTAAATGCATGAGTGACTTTAGAACCAGCGTGCGGATGTTTCATCAGCACTGCAATGAAAAGCGCGTCGAGGCGGCAAGGGATCTGGTCGAGCGACTCGGCCAGGCGGCCGTGAGTGAAGCGGATCACATCATGCTGGGGTACTGTCAGTCGCGTCTCGGCATGTTCGAACAGGCCGAACGCACACTCTCAGCGGTGTGGCCATCGCTTACGCCGCGCGAGGCGCAAACGGTTAACGTCGCTCGTGAACTTGCCACGGTGAAATTGCACCTGCGAAAAATCGACGAAGGTTCAGCGATCGACAAGCTGCTGCATAGCCGAAGCTGGTACACCTTGCCTGACCCCGAGGCGGCCGCCTTTATTCCGCTCGTCAAGGAAAGATTGCTTGAAGAGGGGGACGCAGTCGAAGGCAAACGAGTATTCGTGATGTTCGCTGGCGGCCAGGGCGACAACATCGAGCAGTTTCGACACTTCGACAATCTGTTAGCGGAAGGCGCCAGTGTTGTCTGCGCGAATCCGCCCGCGTCGCTGTGCGAGCTGTTTGCGAATGCACCGGTCGCCCTGACGCAGTTGCGCGGGACCTACGCGGCGATTGCTGAGTGCGACGCGATCGCCTTGGGGCATATGTTGAACTGGCGGTATTGGCGCGATGGCGCGCCAGCCGCCGCGCGCGCCGATTATTTGAGGCAAGTGCGACCGAGAGAAAGACCGATTGAAGTCGCCCCGCAGCCAGGGAAAAGGAAAATCGGCATTGTCTGGCGCAGTGACAATACAACATGGGAGCAATGCCGCCACGAGCCGTTCCGGTCGATGGCGTTATCGACGTTGGAGCCGCTGCTCGCCGATACAGGCAGCCGCTTCTTCTCCCTTCAGTTCGGCAGCCTTACGCAAAGCGAGCAGGCGATACTCGCGCGCCACGACGTCGTGGACGCCGCGCCGCTCGTCCACTCGTTCGCCGATCTCGCCGAGATCGTCGCGCAACTCGATCTGGTGGTGACGATCGATTCGGCGGGCGCGCATCTATGCGGCGCGCTCGACGTGCCGGTTTGGAACCTGCTCGCGCAGGTATCCGACTGGCGCTGGGGCGACGCCGCGCAGCGCAGCACGCCGTTCTATCGATCGATGCGCTTGTTCCGCCAGAAAACGCTGGGCGACTGGGAGCCCGTCATAGCCGAAGTTTGCGCTGAACTTGCACGGGTGAGTCCCGGGTCTTTTTAGGACGACAGCGGCGACGCCATCGACGAAGCGCCGTTCGCCCCATTCACATCGGCGAGCGCAACGCGATTGCGGCCCGCCCGCTTGGCCCCATAGAGCGCGGTATCGGCAGCTTCGATCAGCGCGTGCGGCGTGACGGCAACATCGGCGAGACCGCTCGTCGCGCAGCCCGCGCTCACCGTGATCTGTCCGCCTGCGGTGGGTGTCGGAATCATCAACTCCACCACTGCCGCGCGGGCGCGCTCCGCGATTGCGCCCGCCTGCTGCGCATCCGTATCCGGCAGCACCAGCGCGAATTCCTCGCCGCCGTAGCGCGCAACGAAATCACCCGCACGCAATGTGCGCGCGAGCGCCCCGGCCACGGCGGCGAGGCATGCGTCGCCTTGCAGATGGCCGTATGCGTCGTTGTAGCGCTTGAAGTGATCGACGTCGATCATCACCAGCGAAAGC
This sequence comes from Paraburkholderia sp., assembly GCF_035948235.1. Classification (GTDB taxonomy): domain Bacteria; phylum Pseudomonadota; class Gammaproteobacteria; order Burkholderiales; family Burkholderiaceae; genus Paraburkholderia. Next base: position 10,121 of record NZ_DASZJJ010000072.1, read on the forward strand.
GGTTGCGCTTCCTGCGCCGCGTGTTCGCAGGCCACCAGAAACTGGGCGTCGAAGTAGCTGCGGTTGTACACGCGCGTGAGCGCATCGCGCGCCGACGTGCGTACGAGCGACGCATGCACCTCCGCAAGCTGCCGGTAGAGCGCGCTCACTTCCCAGACCAGCACGCACACCAGCACGCCTGGCGCGAGCATGCTGAAGACGCGCGCGACATACCAGCCGAGCGTGAAGCGTTCGATGCTCAAGGTATTGAGCGCGGCATCGACGAACGAAGCGAGCAGCGCCACGACGATCCACAGATCGAGTACGAGGCGCAGGCGGCCCTTGAGCAGCACCACGGCAATCGCTGCGACGTTGAGCGCACAGATTGCAAGTCCTGCCAGATTCGCGCCCAGACTGGCGCTGGCCGGCGGCGTCGAGGCGGCGGTGGAGGCGCGCCACGGCTCGACCAGATCGATCTGCGTCACCAGCAGCCCTAACAGCGCGGCGACGGCAGCGGGCCCGGCGATCAGCAGCCAGCCGCGCCCGGCGTTCGCCCTGGGCTGAGCGGGCGGCGGTGCATTGGCCGCTGCGCGCGTGCGCACCAGTTCGGCGACGATCACCAGCAGCGGGAAGCCCGCATGCCAGAAAACCCACATCCACGCGGCGCTGTGCGGACCCGCGCCCAGCAGGCCGTTACGCGTGAAGACGCCAGGAAACATCAGTAACTGCAGCGCGACGGCGATGGCCGTGAACGCATACGCGCCGCCCAGCGCGCCGAGCATCGGAACGCGCGTGGTCGCGAAGCGCGCGCTGAGAAGAAAGGCCGCGATGCCAGAGGTGGTAAACACGGTGAGCGCGCACATCGGCATGAACGGGGCGACGGCGGGCAGCGCCTCGCGGGCGCGCGGCGCTGCCAGCGCCAGCGTGAGCAGGATCGCGAGTGCGCAGGCGCTGGCGATGAGCGCCTGTTTGCGTGTCGCCGGTGCGATGAGCAAACCGTCCATGAGTCGCGTTCCGGGTAAGGGCCATTCTTTTCGCGGCGATGATCGCTACGGTCACAACCCTAGCGATTGCTCAGCGTATTGTGCGCCGATTCCATGCGCATCGGTGCGGCTGTGAACCGCGCGCCGCATGCCCGGCTCGCGCGTGCCGAGGTTGAGTTTCCGTATCGAGCGCGCTACATTGGGTCGCGCCTGAATCAAGCCGCGCCCGGCTGAGCATGTCAATGCAATCGTCGTAAATTCCCTGTAAGGAGCCCTGATGGTGCAGCGCGCAGCGCGCGAGAATCGCGAAGCTTATGGGTGGTTCGCTGGCCGCGACGGCGAGACCCGGCTCGGTGCCTGTGCGTTGGGGCTGGCGGTCGTATCCGGCGTGCTGGCGCTGGTGCCGGGCCTGCCTTTCGATACGCGCTGGTGCGCGGTGCTGGCGAGCGCATGCCTCAATATCCTGATTGCGGTGCTCGGCACGCGGCTCTATGCCGGGCGCATTACGTCCACGTCCGCCGAACGCGTGCCGCTCTGGAAAACGCTGCTCGGACTTGCACGGCTGGCGTTTCGACACGACGCGGGCAAGGGCAAACACAAGGACAAACACCAAGGCAAAGGCGACGACAGCGGCGATGTTGAACCGCCACAACCCGACGCCATTCACGCCGATTTCCCCGACGTTCATGCTCTTCTGCGCTCGCTGCCGTGGCAGCCCTGCGCCGCGCCGCTGCTGGCACTCGTTTCGCTCGGTTTCGTCATGCTCGCGTGGCTGCGTCCCGCCTTCGAGTCGAACGCGGTCAATGCGCAGGCTTCGCTATTCGTGGCGCTCGCCGGTGCGTTGGCGCTGGCTTTTGGCGTACTGCTCGCTGAACGCGTGCACGCTCACCACGCCGAGCACCCGGCCGCCGCCCATTCTCTTGCAGCGCTGCTGCGCGTGTTGCTTGTCGCGGCGCTGGGCGCGGCGGCATCGATTGCGTTGACCGCCTATGCGGGCGTATCGCCCACGTGGCTGGTGCGGCTCGTCGCCGTCTTGAGTGGCGCGGTGGCCGTCGAACTGGCGGCGCGCGCCGCCTGGGCGTGGTTCTCCGCGCCCGCACCGCAGGGCGATGAAACGTGGACGCTCTCCAGCACGATCGCGCAGACGCTGCGTCCGCACGCGCGCCCGCTCGCGGCGCTCGACGCGCAACTGCGTGCGCGCTACGGCATCGACCTGCGCCAGAACTGGGCGCTGCAAAGCTTCGCGCGCCTCCTGCCCGGCACGCTCGCGGCGATGCTGCTGGCGGCCTGGCTGCTGGGCGGCGTGACCATCCTCGGCCCCGATCAGCGCGCGGTGTACGAGCGCTTCGGCGCACCGGCGGCCGTCTGGCAACCGGGCCTGCACGTCGGCTTGCCCTGGCCGTTTGGCCGCGCGCGCGTGATCGACAACGGCGCGATCCATCAGCTGATCGTCTCAGGTAGCGCGGGCGACGATATCAACGCCAGTCAGCCCGCCGTGGCCGCCGTCCCCGCCGATGCCCGCACGCCCGCACAACTCGACCGCCTCTGGGACGTCGCGCATCCTTGGGAAACCACCCAGGTGATCGCAGGCACGAGCGGCGACCAGCAGGCCTTTCAGATCGTCAGCGCCGATGTGCGGCTCGATTACCGCATCGGTTTATCCGATGCGGCGGCGCGCGCGGCTCTCTATCGCGCTGTCGATCTCGACCAGACCGTGCGCTCGATTGCGAACCGCGAGGTCGTGCGCTATCTCGCCTCGCGCACGCTGCCGGCGCTGCTCGACACGCCGCAGACCGCGATGGCCGCGACGCTGCGCGGCGTCGTGCAACATGAGCTGGACCGCGCGATCGGCGGCATCGAAGTGGTGGCGGTCGTGATCGAGAGCGTGCATCCGCCGGCGGGCGCGGCGGCGGCGTATCACGGCGTGCAGGCCGCGCAGATCCGCGCCGAGGCGAGCGTGGTTCAGGCGCGTGGCTTCGCGGCGGCTACCGTAGGCGGCGCGCAGCGCCAGGCGATCGAGGCCATCGCGCAAGGCAGCGCGAATGGCGCGGACGCGCTCGCGGCCGCCCGCGTGCAACAGGCGGCCTTCGACGCCGATGTGATTGCGCAGGGCCTGGGCGGCCCCGCGTTCGCCTTCGAGTATTACCTGCATGCGCTGCAAAAAGGCCTGCAGAACGCCAATCTGACCGTCATCGACGATCGTCTCGCCAGCGGCGGCCGCGCGACCTTCGACCTGCGCCCGCTCGCGCCCGCGACCGCGCGCGGCGTGCGGCCCGCATGGTGAGCGACGCACCATTCGACGAAACATTTTTCAGCAAGGTGACCTGAACGTGCGTTTCATACACACACACGATGAGCATGGCGGACACGGCGGACATCATCATCATCACGCGCACGGCCAGCCAGGCGCGCCCGTGAACCGTCCGCGCTTCGCTTTGCGCGTGGCGCTCGCGGCGCTCTGCGTGATCGTCGCGCTGGTGGTGGCGAGTTTCGTGCAGGTGCGCGAAGGCGAGGCCGCGGTCGTCACGCGCTTCGGCGACCCGGTGCGCGTGCTGTTGCAGCCGGGCCTTGCATGGCGTCTGCCCGCGCCGATCGAAGCGGCGGTCCCTGTCGACCTGCGTCTGCATACGACGTCGAGCGGCCTGCAGGACGTCGGCACGCGCGACGGCCTGCGCATCATCGTGCAGGCCTACGTGGCGTGGCGCGTGCCTGCCAACGCAAGCGACATTGGCCGCTTCGTGCGCGCGGTGCGCAACGAACCCGACGAAGCCGCGCGGCAGATCCGCTCGCTGGTCGGCTCGGCGTTGCAGACGACTTCGGCGGGCTTTGATCTCGCCTCGCTCGTCAACACCGATCCGGGCCGCGTGCGTATCGGCGCGTTCGAGGAGGCGCTGCGCCGACAGGTCGACGCGCAGGTCTACGCGGCGTACGGCGTGCATGTGGTGCAGGTGGGGCTGGAGCGCCTGACGCTGCCCGCCGTGACGCTCGCGGCCACGGTCGAGCGCATGCGCGCCGAGCGCGAGACCGTGGCCGCGCAGCGCACCGCCGAAGGCAACCGCGAAGCCGCGCAGATCCGCTCAGACGCCGACCGCGACGCACGCGTGCTGATCGCCGACGCCAACGTGAAAGCCGCCGATATCGAGGCGCAATCGCGTAAAGACGCGGCGGCCATCTACGGCAAAAGCTATGCGGCCGATCCGCAGCTTTACACGATGCTGCGCTCGCTCGACACGCTTGGCACGGTGGTCAACACCAACACCAATCTGATCCTGCGCACCGATGCCGCGCCGTTTAGCGCGCTCGTGCAGGGGCCGCCAGGTATGGGCGCGTCGGCCAACGGCACGGCGCCCGCACGCAGCCACGGATCGTCCCGATGAGCGCGCCCGAACTCCAGCCTGGCTTTCGGCCCGCGCTCGGGCCGGCCGCGCAGACGGTACGCCTGTCGTTCTGGTTCGTTGCGGCGCTGGCGGTGGTGGCGGCGCTGGTCTGGGCGGGCTCGAACGTGCGCCGCATTCCCGCCGATAGCAGCGCCGTGGTGACGCGCTTTGGCGCCTATGTGCGCGAGCAGGGCGCGGGGCTGCTGGTGGCCTGGCCGCGCCCCTTCGAAGAGGTCCAGCTCGTGCCGGGCAGCCAGCGCGTGCTCGAACATCGCGTGATCGCGCTCGAACGCGATCCCGGCGCGCCGGCCACGCTCGGCCTCGATAGCGACACCGAAGCCGGCTCCGGCTACGTGCTGACGGGCGACAACGGCGTGGTGCAGCTGAGCGCGACGCTGTTCTACCGCGTGAGCGACCCCTACGCCTACGCGTTGCAGCTTGCGCATCTGGACGCGGCGATCGAGCGCGTGGTGTCCGCCGCCGCGGTGGAAACGGCGGCGCAGCGCGACCTCGACGCGATTCTGGTCGCGCGCCCCGAAATGGTGGCCGCCGACCAGCAGATGGCTGTGCGCCGCGAGCAGTTGCGCGGCGACCTGGCCAGCGCGATCCAGCGTCATCTGGATGCGCTCACAGCGGCGCACGCGGGACTTGGCATCGAAGTGGCGCGCGTCGATGTGCAGACGGTTTTCCCGGCTTCGGCGATCGATGCGTTCAATGCCGTGCTGAACTCGATGCAAAACGCCGAGCGCGACGTCGCGCAGGCCCGTACTGTCGCCGAAAAGACGCGCCAGGGCGCGCAGCAGAACGCCGACCGCATCGTCCAGGACGCCCAGGCCAGCGCCGCCGAACGCGTGGCGAAAGCGCAAGCGGAAACCGCGACGATCGCGCAACTGGAAGCGGCGCTGGCCGAAAACCACGATCCGGGGCTCGTCGCGCGGGCCTATCGCGACCGTGTGCAGGCCGTGCTGGCGAAGGCGGCGCGCGTCACGACGCTGGACCCGAACGATGCATCGAGTCTTGTGTTGCCGGGGCACGCGCCATGACGACACCGTATGAACCGCTCGGGCAGATGCATGACGGTAGCGCCGCGCCTGACAGCCCCGACGCGCAGGCACTCTCCGCGCTCGCCCTGTCTGCCGCCGAGCGCCGCGCGATCACGCGCCATACGTTGCTGGCCCTACTCGCGGGCGGCCTCTTGCTGCTTTCGCTCATGTGGCCGTGGCTTTCGCCCGCCGGCGCACGCGGCGACGCGACGGTTGCGCAACTGCTCGCGGCGGCGGCCTCGCTGATCGTTGCGCCGCCCGTGTTCGCGGGCGCGTGGCACAGCCTCAAGTCGCCGAGCCTGCATGGCGTGACCGACCGCCTGATCGCGCTCGCGATGCTGGGCGCGTGGGCCGTGGGCGACATGACGACGGCGGCGCTCTTGCCCATCGTCATGACCTTCGGCCATGCGCTGGAAGAGCGCAGCGTGCTGGGGTCGCAGGAAGCGATTCGCGCACTCGGCCGCCTGACTTCGGGCAAGGTGCGGCGCGTGGGCGTGTCCGGTGCGATCGAGGAAGTGGCCTACGAGGCGATCCGCGAAGGCGATCTCGTCGATGTGCTGCCGGGCGCGCGCATTCCCGCCGACGGTCTGGTGCGCCAGGGGCGTTCGAGCATCGACAACGGCCCGATCACGGGCGAGTCGCTGCCACAGGACGCGGACGAGGGCGCCAGCGTGTACGGCGGCGCGATCAACCTGGACGGGCCGCTGCGCGTGGAGATCACGCAGGTCGGCAAAGCATCCACGCTCGGCAAGGTGATCGAGCTGATGCAGCGCGCCGAAGCCGCCAAGCCGCCCATCACGCAGGCGCTCGAACGCTACATGGATGTCTATCTCGCGCTCGTGCTGCTGATTGCGGCGATCGTCTGGTTCGCGAGCGCCAATGCGCAGGCGATGCTCGCGGTGATCGTCGCGGCCTGCCCGTGCGCGCTGGTGCTGGCGGCGCCTTCGACGGCGATTGCGGGCATCGCGGCGGGCGCGCGGCGCGGCATCCTGTTCCGCAACACGGCGTTTCTCGACAAGATCGCCGAAATCGATTCGCTCGTGATCGACAAGACCGGCACGCTCACGCATGGCGAACTGCGTCTTACGCGCGCGCTCTGGCAGGACGGCGTGGATGAAGTGCAGGCGCGCGCGCTGGCGGCGCGGCTCGCGCTGGGCAGCGCGCATCCGGTTTGCCGTGCGCTGGCGCGCGAAGGCGAAGTGATTGCCGAGCCGCTGGAAGAAGCACGCGAGTTGCGTGGTCTTGGCGTCATCGCGCAAACGGCTAAAGGCGTCGCCGTGCTGGGGCGCGCGGAACTGCTGACACAGCACGTCAGCGCGCTGCCCGCCGCGCCTGCTGAGATCGACGGCCCGTGTGCCGGGCTGGCGCTCGATGGCCGTTTGCTCGCGTGGTTCGGTTTCGCCGATACGCTGCGCCCGGAAGCGCGCGCGGCGCTCGACGACCTGCGTGCGCTCGGCATCGTGCGCGAGGCGCTGGTGACAGGCGACCGCGAAAGCGTCGCGCGGCGTCTGGCGGCTGAAGTCGGCATCGACACGGTGGTGGCGCAGGCGCTGCCGCACGATAAACTCGATTACGTGCTTGCCGAGATCGACGCGGGACATCATCCGCTCGTGGTCGGCGACGGCCTGAACGACGTGCTGGCGATCAAGGCCGGCTCGACCAGCGTGGCGATGGGTGAGCGCGGCGTGGATATTGCCGTGGCCTCCGCCGACGTCGTGCTGCTCGCCGACGACTTGCGCCGCTTGCCCGACTGTATTCGCCTGGGCCGCGCGTGCCGCCGCATCGCAACCACCAACGCCGCGATCGGCCTTTTCTGGACCGTAGCCGTGATCGCGCTCGCGGCGCTTGGCGCGCTGAGTCCCGTGGCCACCGCGATCCTTCATAACGTGGGCACGCTCGTCGTGATCGCCAACGCAGGGCGCCTGCTGCGCCGCGACGACGGCCCTTCAGCATGATTTTTTCGATGTTTTTTTCGATGAATCCTATGAGTAGCACCCCCACCTTGAGCGGCGAAACGGTCGAACTGCGCCCGCTGCGCGAAGCCGATGCCGCCGCGCTGATCGAAGCCGCCGCCGATGGCGAACTCTGGAACCTCAAGGTCACGGTCGTGCCGGGCCCGGCGAGCGTGGATGCCTATATCGCCAAAGCGCTTGAAGGCGAGCGCGCCGGCACGGTCATGCCGTTCGCGATTGTGCAACGCGATGGCCGCGTGGTGGGCAGCACGCGTTTCTGGAAGATCGACCGCGCCAACCGCAAGCTGGAGATCGGCCATACGTGGCTGGCGGCGTCGGTGCAGCGCTCGTCGATCAATACCGAGGCGAAGTATTTGCTGCTGACCTACGCCTTCGAAACACTTGATTGCGTGCGCGTGCAATTCACCACCGACGAACTGAACGAGAAATCGCGCGCGGCGATTCTGCGCCTGGGCGCGCAGCAGGAAGGCATCGTGCGGCATGAGCGCATCATGCCCGACGGGCGCAAACGCAATTCGGTGCGCTTTAGCATCATCGACGACGAGTGGCCGCAGGTGCGTGAGGGGCTCCGGGCGAGGTTGGCCGCGCGATAAAAGCGCCCGCTAGAACAGGCTCGCCTGCCCGGAAATCAGTGTCTCGAACGCTTCGCGCAGGAACGGCAGGATTGCGTCGGCGACAGGCTGTAACTGACGCGTGAGATAGAACGTGTAATCGGGTGGCGCGCTGAGCGTCTCCAGCGGTTGGGGCCCGACGGTCGTCATCACGTAGCTGATCCAGCCGCCGTTCTGATACTGCAAGGGACGGCCTTTGGCGCGATTGTATTCGTCGGCCACGCGCGCGGCGCGTACGTGCGGCGGCACGTTGCGCTGATAGTCGCTCAAGGGCCGGCGCAGACGCTTGCGAAAGACGAGTTGATCGTCGAATTCTCCGGCGAGGGTGCGCCGCACGTAATCGCGCACATAGTCCGCATGCGGCTCACGCATGAATACGCGCCGGTAGAGTTCGCGCTGGAACTGCTGGGCAAGCGGCGTCCAGTCGGTGCGCACGGTTTCGAGGCCCTTGAACACGACTTCCTCGTTGCCGTCCTGATTGCCGTCCTTCGCGAGCGACAGGCCCGCATAGCGTTTCTTGCTGCCTTCCTCGGCGCCGCGCACAGTGGGCATGAGAAAGCGCGAATAATGTCGCTCGAACTGCAATTCCAGTGCGCTCTGGAGTCCGAAGCGATTTTCCAGCTCCGCCTTCCACCACGCATTGACATGCGCGACGAGTTCGCGGCCCGTGCGCGTGGCGTCCGCCTCGGAATGTGCGCGCTTGAGCCAGACGAAGGTCGAATCGGTATCGCCGTAGATAACGTCGTAGCCTTGCGCCTCGATCAACTTGCGTGTCTGACGCATGATCTCGTGACCGCGCATCGTGATCGACGAGGCCAGGCGCGGATCGAAAAAGCGGCAGCCCGTTGAGCCTAGCACGCCGTAAAACGCATTCATGATGATCTTCAGCGCCTGCGAAAGCGGTGCGTTTTTCTGGCGCTTGGCGGCCTCGCGGCCTTCCCAGACCTGGCGCACGATCTCAGGCAGACAGTGCAGCGTACGCGAGAAGCGGGCGCCCAGAAAACCCGGCACGGACTGCTTATCATCGGGTGCGCGCAAACCCTCGATCAACCCGACGGGGTCGATCAGAAACGTGCGGATGATCGACGGATACAGGCTTTTGTAGTCGAGCACGAGCACCGAATCGTAAAGACCGGGCCGCGAATCCATCACGAAACCGCCGGGACTGTTCTCGCCCACCACATCGCCGAGATTGGGCGCCACGTACCCCAGGCGGTGCATACGCGGCAGATAAAGATGCGTGAACGCCGCGACCGAGCCGCCGCTGCGATCGACCGGCAAGCCCGTGACCGAGGCGCGTTCCAGCAGAAACGCCATCAGTTCGGTCTTCGCGAAAATGCGCGTGACCAGTTCGCAGTCCTTTAAGTTGTAGCGTGCGAGCGCGGGCTTGTCCTCGTCGAAGCGGCGCTGGATCTCGTCCATGCGCTGATACGGGTTGTCGACCGCCTTGCCTTCGCCCAGCAGCGTGCGCGACACGTATTCAAGGCTGAACGACGGAAAACTCCAGGTCGCCGAGCGCAGCGCCTCGATCCCGTCGATGATGAGCCGGCCCGCCGCAGCGGCAAAGTAGTGGTTCTGGTTAATGCTGTGCTCGCGCCATTCCATGACGGCGCCACCGCGCCCGAGGCGCAGCGGCACGCCATATTGCTGCGAATGCGCGTGCAGCACGCGCAGATCGAACTGCACGAGATTCCAGCCGATGATCGCGTCGGGGTCGTGCTGCGCCATCCAGGCGTTGAGACATTCGAGCATCTGCGCGCGGCTTTCGCAGTACGCCAGATCGAAGTCGAGTGCGCCGGCGTCGCCGTTCTGCGGCGCGAGCATATAGACCTGGCGCTGCCCGCAGCCTTCCAGCGCGATCGAATAAAGCTCGCCTTGCGCGCTTGTTTCGATGTCGAGCGACACCAGGCGCAGCGCGGGCCGGTAATCGACCATGGGCTTCATCTCGCCTTCGATCAGCACGCCGGCAGCGTCGGGCGTGCCGCGAAACAGCACGGGCGCGGTGATGAAACGCTCCATCATGTAGCGCTCGGGTGGCTGGATATCGGCTTCGTAGACGTCAATGCCCGCTTTCGTCAGGCGTTTCGCCGCGCCGGTGAGCTGGCGGTATTGCGGCGCGTACAGGCCGGCGATGGGCCGCTGGCGGAAGTCCTTGAGATCGAGCGGGCGCAATTCGATGCCCTTGTCGCGTTCGAGCGCGCGCAGCGTGGCCTCGCGCTGCGCGGCGGGCACGAACGCCACCGAGGTTTGCGCGCGCAAACGTAACTGCTGCGGGCCGTCAGGCGTCGCGAGCCAGAAGTCGACTTCGGTATGCGTGGGCGTGTCGCGCCAGTGGCGGGTCAGAATGAAGCCCGGCGTCAGGCCGGGTTGATGCTCGGTCACGATAGGGTTAAGCGCTGGCCTGTGTGGACTCTGGCGATTGTAACGCCGCGCGGCGGGCGATAATGCGTTCACCCACAAGCACATCACAACATCAACGAGGAGACGCCATGAACGCGAATCGCTTCGCGCGGCCGCTCGCACTGGCCGCGATACTGACGATGGCCATGAGCGTAGTAAAGGGCGCGGAGTCTGAAACTCCGTCAGTTTCTCAGCCTGTTGCTTCGGCTGCGGCTTCCCCGCTCGGTCGCACGATTGCGACGCAAGGCACTGCCAAAGGCATTCCGGCATGCATCAGTTGTCACGGTGCGAATGGCGAAGGCAATGCGGCGGCGGGTTTTCCGCGTCTTGCGGGTTTGAGCGAAACGTATCTGGCGGCGCAACTCACGGCATTCGCGGACGGCACGCGCGAGAACAGCATCATGCAGCCCTTCGCCAAAATCATGTCGCTCGACGGGCGTGAAGCCGTGGCGCAGTATTTCAGCAGCCTGAGCGCGCCGAAAGATATCCGCACACACGATAGCGCCGACGTATCGACTGCCGACACGGGCGCCTGGCTCGCCACGCGCGGACGCTGGCAGGAGGATCTGCCCGCCTGCGTGCAGTGTCACGGACCGGGCGGCGTGGGTGTCGGCAGTGTGTTCCCGCCGCTGGCGGGGCAACCGGCCGCCTACATCGCCGCGCAGCTTGGCGCATGGAAAAACGGCAAGCGCGCGCCGGGACCGCTCGCGCTGATGCCAGCCATCGCGAGCAAGCTCAGCGACGCCGACATTCAGGCCGTCGCGCAGTATTACGCGCAGTCCGCGAACAAATAAAAAGTGGAGACCATGATGATGAAGCCCAACGTTTCCAACGTTTTGAAACACGCCACGCTCGCCGCGTTGTTCTGTGCCCTGAACGCGCATGCCGCACAGCCTGCACAAGCGGGCAGCGAAGCCGCCGCCGCCCACGCCACGCCATTCGAACCACCTGCTGAAAGCACGCTGCCGGGCGGCGATTTCGGCAAGCAGGTGAAACTGGGCGAACAGATCTTTCTGCACACGGGGCAATTCGCCGGCCGATATGTGGGCAACACGCTGACCTGCGCGAACTGCCATCTGGATGCGGGCCGTAAGGCCGACGCGAGTCCGCTGTGGGGCGCGTATATTTCCTATCCCGCGTATCGCAGCAAGAACGGTCATGTGAACACTTTCGCGGAGCGTCTGCAGGGCTGCTTCAACTACAGCATGAACGGCAAGGCGCCGCCGCTCGGCGACCCGGTGCTGGTCGCGCTCGAAAGCTACGCGTACTGGCTGGCGACGGGCGCACCGGTAGGCGGCAAGCTCGCGGGGCGCGGCTATCCGAAGCTTGCCGCGCCTGCGCAAAAGGCCGATTACGCGCGCGGCGGCGCCGTCTATGCGCAGCACTGCGCCGTCTGTCACGGCGCGGACGGTCAGGGCCAGCGCAGCAACGGTCAAACCGTATTCCCGCCATTGTGGGGCGCGCAGTCGTTTAACTGGGGCGCGGGCATGCACGAAATCCAGAATGCGGCGGGTTTTATCAAGGCGAACATGCCGCTGGGACTCGGTGGCACGCTGACCGATCAGGAGGCCTGGGACGTGGCGACGTTCATGGACAGCCATGAGCGTCCGCAAGACCCGCGCTACACCGGATCAGTCGCGCAGACGCGCGCGAAATATCACGACACGCCGTATTCGATGTATGGCATGAGTGTCAATGGGCACATCCTGGGCACCCCTTAAATGAAATTGCAAAGCCCGCGATTCAATTCGGATTCCTTTATATCAATTCGATTGATGCAATTCCGGCAACGCTATTTAGAAATGCACGACGCATGACGGCGTGCATTTCGCCCACCAATATTCCCGATAATGTGGGCATTCCATCTGGGTCGAATTAATTGCTAAAACGCATTAGCAAAAATTCGGTCTCGCCCAACGACCCCGACCCCGTATGCATCGCCTCTACGCGCCAACAGACTGCGATTTGCCTTACAACTGCAAGAAATAAACCCGATCTGAATCGAATTGTGGTGACTCAGGGTTTTCACCTAATTGTGTGTTGCACAAAATTGTTAAATTGATGGCTTAGAATCAAGTCTCTAATTGCCTTGCCACGACAGTGTGCGTATTGCGTACATTGTCCGAGTGAGTGGTTGTGAGTCGCTTCGGATGGCGGCTCGATTTCGTCAATCTGTTTAGCATTTCTAACCATGAGGCATAGTCGATGAGCGAGTCCACCAACCCATTTGCATCCGATCACCTCCGGGCCCAATACCAGTCTGGCATTGCGGCGTTTTTCGCATTGGCTCAGCCGGCGTTCAAGAGTGTCGAGGCCGTGGTTGCGCTGAACCTGCAAGCCACGCGCGCGCTGCTGACGGAAAATGAAGCAACGCTCAAGAGCGCGCTGCAAACCGCCAGTCCTGTCGAACTGTTCACGCAGCATGTGAGCGCTTCGCAGCAGGCCGCCGCAAAGGCTTTGTCGTATAGCCGTCAACTGTTCGACATCGCCACGCATACCCAGGCGGAATTGACCCAAGCTGCGCAAGCACACGCTGAAGCCCAGCAGGAACGTGCGAAGTCTTTTGCAGAAAGCTTCCCGCAGAATGCACCCGCAGGATTCGCCCCGTATTTGACGTCGTTCAATTCGACCTTTGCCGCCTTCAATAATGCGGCAGAAACATTCCGTAACCTGACGCAGCAAACGATCGATTCAGCGCGCAATACAGTTGAATCGGTTACTGCTAAAGCGATTCAGCAGCCCGCCACGCAGGAGGCTGCCGTCACTCAGGCCGCGAAATAAAAGCTATTGCATTTGCGCTTCAAAACATCCAGCAGAATCCGCGGCCGCAGCGTTCATCGTTGCGCCGCGCCTGAGTCACAGTCGATTTAAAAAAGCCGCGTTGAGCCAACACGCATTGTTATTGCGTATGTTCCCCGTTTTGTCATCTGTGTGTAATGGTATGCATACACGCTGATTCATGTGACGCGGTCGTGTCGTTGATGCGGCGCGTGGTGCGGTTTTTTGATGCAGCTACCCCAGTAAGTCTCTTTAATGCAGGAATGGAAAATGACTGACATTGTGATCGTTTCGGCCGCACGCACGGCGGTGGGTAAATTCGGTGGTTCGCTGGCGAAGGTGGCCGCACCCGACCTCGGCGCGCTGGTCATCAAGGCGGCGCTGGAGCGCGCAGGCGTGAAGCCCGAGCAGGTGAGCGACGTGATCATGGGTCAGGTGCTCACGGCCGGTTCGGGCCAGAAC
>NZ_DASZJJ010000073.1:0-19458 GCF_035948235.1 Paraburkholderia sp.
CTCACCGCCCGCGTCTACGACGCCGCCCGCGAAACCGAACTCGAACGCGCGCCGAATCTCTCGGCCCGTCTGCGCAACACCGTCCTGCTCAAGCGCGAGGACAACCAGCCGGTGTTCTCGTTCAAGCTGCGCGGCGCCTACAACAAGATGGCGCATCTGTCGGCGGAACAACTGCAGCGCGGCGTGATTACGGCTTCGGCGGGCAATCACGCGCAGGGCGTGGCGCTCTCCGCGGCGCGTCTGGGCGTGAAGGCGGTGATCTGCGTGCCGGTGACGACGCCGCAGGTGAAAGTCGATGCCGTGCGCGCCCACGGCGGCGCGATGGTCGAAGTCGTGCAGGCCGGCGAATCCTACAGCGACGCCTACGCCCACGCCGTGCGCCTGCAGGAAGAACGCGGCCTGACCTTCGTGCATCCCTTCGACGATCCTCACGTGATCGCCGGTCAGGGCACGGTGGCGATGGAAATCCTCAGCAAGCATCAGGCCCCGATTCACGCGATCTTCGTGCCGATCGGCGGCGGCGGCCTGGCGGCGGGCGTCGCGGCGTATGTGAAAGCGGTGCGTCCGGAGATCAAGGTGATCGGCGTGCAGACCGACGATTCCTGCGCGATGGCGCAGTCGCTCAAGGCGGGCAAGCGTGTCGAACTCAGCGAGGTGGGCCTGTTCTCGGACGGCACGGCGGTGAAACTGGTGGGCGAGGAAACCTTCCGCCTGTGCCAGGCATATCTGGACGATGTGCTCACCGTCGACACCGACGCGCTGTGCGCCGCCATCAAGGACGTTTTCCAGGACACGCGCAGCGTGCTCGAACCGGCGGGCGCGCTGGCCGTCGCGGGCGCGAAGCAGTACGCCGAACGTGAAGGCGTTGAAGGCAAGACGCTGATCGCGATCACCTCGGGCGCGAACATGAACTTCGACCGCATGCGCTTCGTGGCCGAGCGCGCCGAAGTGGGTGAAGCGCGCGAAGCGGTGTTCGCGGTGACGATTCCGGAGGAGCGCGGCAGCTTCAAGCGCTTCTGCGAACTGGTCGGCACGCGCAGCGTCACCGAATTCAACTACCGCATCGACGACGCCGAGCGCGCGCATATCTTCGTCGGCGTGCAGATCCGCAATCGCGGCGAGTCGCAGCAGATCGCCGGGGCTTTCGTCGAGCACGGTTTCCCGAGCGTCGACCTGACCGGCGACGAACTCTCGAAGCAGCACATCCGCTATATGGTGGGTGGGCGCTCGCCGCTCGCGCACGACGAACGCCTGTTCCGCTTCGAGTTTCCGGAACGCCCGGGCGCGCTGATGCGCTTCCTCTCGTCGATGGCGCCGAACTGGAATATCAGCCTGTTCCACTACCGCAACCAGGGCGCGGACTACAGCTCGATTCTGGTCGGCATCCAGGTGCCGGCCGCGGAAGATGCGGAGTTCCGCCGTTTCCTCGCGACGCTCGGTTATCCGCATTGGGAAGAGACGAAGAATCCGGCTTATCGTTTGTTCCTCTCGTAAAGAAGGGCCCACGACTGTGTCCGTTTCGCTCTCCGACAAACTGGTGGTCGCGATCTCGTCGCGCGCGCTGTTCGATTTCGAGGATGAGAACCGCGTCTACGAGACCGGCGACCTGCGCAGCTACGAGGCGCTGCAGCGCGAGCGGCTGAATGTGCCCGCGCGCCCCGGCGTCGCGTTCGCGCTGATCCGCAAGCTGCTCGCGCTCAACAACGGCGCGCATCACGTGGAAGTGGTGATCCTCTCGCGCAGCGATCCGATCAGCGGCCTGCGCGCGTTCAGTTCGTGCCGCGAGCATCAGCTCGACATCCAGCGCGGCGTCTTCACGCGCGGGCGCGAACCCTGGCATTACCTTAAGCCGCTCAACGCGTCGCTGTTTCTGTCGGCCAATCCCGAGGACGTGCGCGGCGCGCTCGACGCGGGCTTTCCGGCCGCGCGCGTGTTCCCACGAGACGACGCAAATTCGGCGACAATGGCAGAACGCAACGCGCACGAGATTCGCATCGCGTTCGACGGCGATGCGGTGCTGTTTTCCGACGAAGCCGAGCAGATCTTCCAGCGTGACGGCCTGGGCGCCTTCGTGAGCCACGAGCGCGATAACCGCGAACTACCGCTCGCGCACGGTCCGCTCCAGCCGCTGCTCGCCGCACTGAACCGCCTGCAAAAGCTCGCGGACGCCAATGCGCAGATGCGCATTCGCACGGCGCTCGTGACCGCGCGCTCGGCGCCCGCGCATGAGCGCGCGATCCGCACGCTGATGGCCTGGAACATCGAAATCGACGAAGCGATGTTCCTGGGCGGACTCGACAAAGGCCCGTTCCTGCGCGAGTTCGAACCGGATTTTTTCTTCGACGACCAGATCCGCCACTGCGAATCGGCCCGCTCGGTCACCGCGACCGGGCATGTGGCGAGCGGCGTGGCCAATCCCGTGGACGCCGTGCGCGCAGCGCGCGCGACGCTCACGAACGACGCATCAACCGAAACCAGCGCATCATGACTCCCGAACAATCCCCGCTCGGCAAGGCGTCGAGCTACACCGAGCAATACGACGCGAAACTGCTGTTCCCGATCCCGCGCATCGGCGCGCGCGAACAGATCGGCATCGGCGCGCAACTGCCCTTCTTCGGCACCGATATCTGGAACGCCTACGAGCTTTCGTGGCTCAACGCGCGCGGCAAGCCGCAGATCGCCATCGCCACGTTCTTCATTCCCGCCGATTCGCCCAATATCGTCGAATCGAAGTCGTTCAAGCTGTACCTGGGCTCGTTCGCGCAAACCGCGTTTGCGTCCGCCGATGAAGTGCACGACATCCTCAAGCGCGACGTATCGGCGGCTTGCGGCGCGTCGGTGTCGGTGAAGCTCGACCAGCCGGGCGCGTTCGGCAAGATCGCGTTCGAGGAGTTCGACGGCCTGTCGATCGACCGGCTCGATCTGGACACGGACGTCTATCACCCGGACCCGTCGCTGCTGAAGGCGGCGGTGGGCGAATCGCCGGTTGAAGAAACGCTGGTGTCGAACCTGCTCAAATCGAACTGCCCGGTGACGGGCCAGCCCGACTGGGGCAGCGTGCAGATTCACTACGTCGGGCCGCAGATCGATCAGGCCGGGCTGCTGCGCTACATCATCTCGTTCCGCAACCACACGGGCTTCCACGAGCAATGCGCCGAACGCATCTTCATGGACATCCTGCGCGAGTGCAAACCGGACCGGCTCGCGGTCTACGCGCGCTACACGCGTCGCGGCGGACTCGACATCAATCCGTTCCGCACCAACTTCAACATGCCGATGCCGGATAACGCGCGTCTTGCGCGTCAATAAGCGGCAGTTAGTGGATGTAGATGCAAAAAGCGCCGGTTTTGCCGGCGCTTTTTTATTGCTGCTTTTTGCTGCTTATTGCTGCGATTGAGGCAGTTCCGCCGCGCCCATGCGGCGCGCGATCACGCCCGCGCGCTGCGAGAGAAACGCGGAATTGCGATGATCGTCGAAGTACTTGGGACGCGGCAGCATCACCGCCAGCCGCGCCGACTGCCAGGCGGTCAGCTTCGTCGCGTTCGTCTTGTAGTAATGCTGCGCGGCGGCCTGCGCGCCATAAACGCCATTGCCCCACTCCACCGAATTCAGATAGATCTCGAAGATGCGCTCCTTGTCGAGCAGCGTCTCCAGCATCCACGTGATGATCAGCTCCTGGCCTTTGCGGATATAGCTTTTCTCGCGCGACAGGAACAGATTGCGCGCGAGTTGCTGCGTGATCGTCGAGCCACCGCGCACAATGTGGCCGCGCTTCTTGTTGCGCTCCCACGCCTGCAGGATGGCGTCGGTTTCGTAGCCGTTGTTGTTGACGAAGTTGGCGTCCTCGGACGCGATGATCGCGCGCTTGAGATTGCGCGAAATCTGGTCGTACGGCACCCATTGATGCTGGATGTCGAGACCCGGCCGGTCGGCGGCCAGGTACGCTGCGTCGGAACGCATGAACGCCGTGCTCTGCGGATCGACGGAGTTCCACGTCGCGATCTGCGCGAAGTAGAACAGTTGCAGCGCAAACCACGAAACGACCGCAACCGAAGCCGCGTAAATCAGCCAGCGCAGCGCGCCGGGGCGCTTCACCGGCTCGTTACCGCGCGACGCAGCCGTACGCTGGGCGAAGCCGCGCACGTAGTCGCTTGCGGTTTGCGGTCCCGCGTCGCGGCGCATCGCGTGGCGCTCGCGAGATCAGACCTGCGCCGCGATCTGCGCGCGCAGGTCGGCCAGCACGGGTGCGCCGTCCGGACGCACGCCGCGCCAGACGAAGAACGACTCGGCGGCCTGCTCGACCAGCATGCCCAGGCCATCCGCTGCGCGCGCGCCCAGCGATTCGGCGTGACGCATGAAGACGGTCGGCTCGGCGCCGTACATCATGTCGTAGGCGAGCGAGCCCGCGCCGAACGCGCGTGCGTCGCACTCGGGCAGCGCCGCATCCAGACTGCCGGCCGTCGCGTTGATGATGACGTCGTAGGGCTTTGCATCGACGGCTTGCGGACCGCCGCCGTTGATCAGGCAACCGAACTCGCGCGCCGCGCCTTCGAATTGCTCGATCAGCGCGTGCGCTTTGTGCGCGGTGCGATTGACGATGGTGATTTCGAGCGGATTGCGTTCGAGCATCGGCAGCACGACGCCGCGCGCCGCACCACCGGCGCCGAGCAGCAGCACGCGCGCGCCCTTGAGCGGCACGCCCAGATTCACTTCGATGTCGCGAACGAGGCCGAAACCGTCGGTGTTGTCGCCGAAAATGCCGTCTTCGTCAAAACGCAGCGTATTGACCGCGCCCGCCGCCGCCGCACGCGGCGACAGACGATGTGCGAGCGCATGCGCTTCGAGCTTGAACGGCACGGTGACGTTCAAGCCGCGACCACCCGCGGCGCGAAACGCCTGCACATGCTCGACGAAACCGTCGAGCGGCGCGAGCAGGCGGTCGTACTCGACCGGCTCGCCCGTGGCGGCGGCAAATTGCGCGTGGATCGACGGCGACTTGCTGTGCGCAATCGGATTGCCGACGACGGCGTAGCGGTCGCGATGCTGCGATTGATCGACGCTCATTCGCGCGGCTCCGTGGCGTGCTGGTCTGCGTGCTGTTCGGCTTGCTGCACTTCTTCGCCGCCTTCCTGCGTTTCGCCTTCGGCGTTCGCTTCTGCGTCGGCTTCTGCGTCCGCTTCGGCCTGCGCTTCCGCTTCGCTTTGCGCGGAATCGTCGGCGGCTTCGATCAGCTCTTCGTCTTCGCCCGCTTCTTCCTCGGGCTGCTCGCCGCTCGTCACGACCGGCGCGTCGAGCACGCGCAGCATGCGCACCGACGCCTCGATCGTCAGTTCGTCGATCGACATCACTTCCATCATCAGGCGCGTGCCGCGTGCGTGCACACCCAGCGCCGGCACGTGCATGAGCAGCGGCACTTCCTCGAAGCGCACCAGATCGTCCTTGACGACAGTGGCCGGGAATTCGCGACGCGGCTCGCCGCTGTCACCGCGCATTTCCTGCTGGAGCCAGCGCAGGCACCAGAAGTACTCCATGCGGCGCTGGTGATCGGCGTAAGCCGTGTAGGTTTCGTCGAAGCCCTGCACGACGGCGAACAGATCGGCGTCCTTGGGCTTGAACGGCGCGACCAGCTTGGCGGCCACGCCGTGCTCCACGCACGCGAGCAACTGCCACTGGTTCACGAGGTCGACGTAGCGGCGCAGCGGCGAGGTGCTCCACGCATATTGCGCAACGCCCAGGCCTTCGTGCGGCGCAGCGTTGGTCTGCATGCGCGTGCGCTTGGGGCCCGTAGGCGCACCGAACGCGCGCTGCGAGCGGTAAATGCCCGGCACGCCGTGATCGTTGAGGAACGCGCCCCAGGTGGAGTTCGCGAGAATCGCCAGTTCGGCGACGATCATGTCGAGCGGCGAGCCGCGGCGGCGCGGCGTGATGCTGACCTGCTCGCCTTCCACGTAGAAGTTGTAGTCGGTGTTGCGCTGCACTTCACGGCGCAGGCCGTAGCCCGCGCGCGCCTGCTGGCGCTTTTCGAACAGCGCCTGCGCGAACGGCCACAGCACGGCGATGTCGTCCTTGTGCGGATAGTCGCCCGTGCCCGCGGCCAGGGTTTCTTCCGTGACGACTTCGTCGAGCGTGTTGTGACGCAGGTTGCTCTTCACGAACACGCGCTCGGCGCGCGTTTCGCTGGCGACGATTTCCTGGGTCTCGCGGTTCACGATGCTGTAGAGCGACAGCGCCGGGCGCAGGCCGCCTTCCTTGAGCGTGAAGGCATCGACGAAATCGTCGGGCAGCATGGTGATCTTGTCGCCCGGCATGTAGACCGTCGACAGACGCGTGCGCGCAATCGTGTCGGCCGTGTCGCCGCGCGCGATGCCCAGCGCCGGCGCCGCGATGTGGATACCGATACGCACGCGGCCATCGGCGAGATGCTCGATGGAGAACGCATCGTCGATTTCGGTCGTGGTGACGTCGTCGATCGAGAACGCCTGGACGTGATCGCCTGCATCCGGCAGCGTGTCGGGCAGCGCGCCCACTTCGACCGGCGGGAAACCGGTGCCGTGCGGGAAGAATTCGGCGAGGAAGCGCGCTTCGTGCAGCGCACGCGGCGACGAAATCCCGCCGCATTCGAGCATCAGGCGCGGCATCGAAATACCGCGCGCAGCCGCAGCCGCTTCGAGCGCCTTGTATTCGATCGAGTTCTTGTCCGGCTTGGTGAGCAGACCAAGCGCCTTGTCCTTGAGCGCTTCAGGCAGCTTGCCCGCCTTCATCTCTTCTTCGTAGCCGGCCTGCACGAGCGCCTGCTGGCGCTTGCGCTCGAGCGACGCGAGCGCCATCTTGAGTTGCTCTTCGGGCGCACGCTGATACTGGCCACGACCCTTGCGGCGGAAATACACGGGCGAGCCGTGCAGGCGCAGCACCAGCGCGGCGCGCTCGACCGGGCCGTAAGTCGCGCCGAAATACTCGGTCGCGAGCGCCGTATAGGCGAATTCGTCGGCGGGCGCGCACTCCCACAGGAAATCGAGGTCGATTTCCTGCGCGGCTGCGTCGGCCTGCTCCAGCAGTTCACCGGCGGCGGGCTTGTCGAATTCGATCAGCACGTCCTTGGCGCGCACCTTGGCGCGCCGGCCGCCCGGCAACTCGACCTGAAACGCGTCGCCCTGCTTCGACAGCACGCTGCCGGCCTTGAAACTGCCCGATTCCTCAAAGAAAACGTTCACTCAACACTCTCGTTCAGTCTTGCTATCACCGTCGTCGGGCGCGGCGCGCCCGGGCGGTGCTGCTGTATACATATAGGCGCTCGCGCATGGGGCGCGAACGGCGCGACGCCTGGGTTCTTCCCCTAAGCTGCATCGCAGAAGCGGATAACTTCGTCGACGTAATCGGCAAATTCGCTGATGCCGTGGTCACTGCCTTCGATCAGGTGCGTCGCGACACCCGGATAGTGCGCCAGCATCTCGCGGTAATCGAGCACTTCGTCACCGGTCGCGGCGAGCAGATAGTAGCGCTGCGGCTGGCTGATCTGCGCGACGGCCAGCGCACGCAATTCGTCGATATGATGCGGCTCGACGACGATGCTGCCGCCACCGTGCCACAAAGGCTGCTCGCCCAGATACTTCGACAGATCGCGATCCGGCACGACCGCCGGGTTCAGCAGCGCGGCGCGCCAGCCGTGCTTTTCGGCCAGATACGTGGCGAAGTAGCCGCCCAGCGAACTGCCGATCAGCGTGATCTTTTCGACCGCTTTGGCGTGCGCGCCAATTTCCTGCTCGATCTGCGCGATCGCTTCGGCGGGCGAAACCGGCAGCGTCGGGCACAACCACTCGCCCGCGCGGCCCAGTTCGGCCAGACGCGCCGCCAGCAGGCGCGCCTTGAACGACTGCGGCGACGAACGGAAACCGTGCAGATAGACGATCACGTCGCGCTCCGCGCCGCCAGCGCATCCAGCAGCTTCTGATGCACGCCGCCAAATCCGCCGTTGCTCATCACCAGCACCTGGTCACCCGGACGCGCGGCGGCGGCCACGGCCTTCACCAGCGTGTCGAGGTCGTGATAGGCATGCGCCTTCTCGCCCAGGGGCGCGAGCGCGCCCGCCAGATCCCAGCCCAGCGCGTCCTTGCCGCTGGGCGCGCCGTAGCCGAACACGAGGTCGGCATCGGCGAGACTTGCAGGCAGTTGCGCCTTCATCACACCCAGTTTCATCGTGTTCGAGCGCGGCTCCAGCACGGCAAGGATGCGCGTATTGTTTTTGCCCACGCGCGTGCGCAGGCCCGCGATAGTCGTTTCGATCGCCGTCGGGTGGTGCGCGAAATCGTCATAGACGGTCACACCGTCCACGCTGCCGCGCACTTCCATGCGGCGCTTCACATTGCGAAAGCTGGCCAGCGACGCTGCGGCCTGCGCGGGCGGCACGCCCACGCTGCGCGCGGCGGCGATTGCCGCCAGCGCATTCAGGCGGTTGTGCTCGCCCTGGATCTGCCAGTCGACCACGCCCACGCGCTCGCTGTTGTGATAGACGGCGAAGCGTTCGTCCACGGCCACGCCGTCTTCAGCCGGCAACGCCTGCCAGCCGCCATCCACGCCGAAACGCTCGACATCGCTCCACACACCGCGCGTCAACACGCGCTCCAGCGCCTCGCTGCGGCCGTTCGAGACCACGCGGCCCACGCCTGGAATGGTGCGGATCAGATGATGGAACTGCGTCTCGATAGCGGCGAGATCGGGGAAGATATCGGCGTGATCGAATTCGAGATTGTTGAGCAGCGCCGTGCGCGGACGGTAATGGACGAACTTCGAACGCTTGTCGAAGAACGCCGTGTCGTATTCGTCGGCTTCGATCACGAAGAAGCTCGAATCGGTCAGGCGCGCGGAAATACCGAAGTTCAGCGGCACGCCGCCGATCAGGAAGCCGGGATTGAGGCCCGCGTCTTCGAGCAGCCACGCGAGCATCGAACTCGTGGTGGTCTTGCCGTGCGTGCCCGCCACGGCGAGCACCCATTTGTCGCGCAGCACGTGCTCGCCGAGCCACTGCGGACCCGACGTGTACGGCAGGCCGCGATTGAGGATCTCCTCCATCAGCGGATTGCCGCGCGACACCACGTTGCCGATCACGTAAAGATCGGGGTTCAGCTCGGTCTGGCTCGCGTCGTAGCCTTCGATCAGGCGGATACCCTGCGCTTCGAGCTGCGTGCTCATCGGCGGATAGACGCCCGCGTCGCAGCCGGTGACCGTGTGGCCCGCACTGCGCGCGAGCACGGCGAGACCGCCCATGAACGTGCCGCAGATGCCGAGGATATGGATGTGCATAAGCCTGTCGCGCCGCGCGGGCGTCGTGAACGGGTTGATCGGTTTATTGGGATGGGTAAAGCAAGACGGCGGCGCCTGGCCTGGGTCGCCGCCGGAGCAAAGGACAGTATTGTACCCGAGCCCTGTGGGCTTTTTCGCTGGGGCGGGCGTGGGGGTGGCCGTGTGGCCGCGCTGGTGTAGAGCCGGCATTGGCCGATTGCCCGGGCGAGCGCCTGCGGGGACGCCATGCGTTCTCTAGTATGATGGACGCATGATTCGCAGAGCTCATTTCGATCCTCAGCGCGTGCGCGAGGAAATTGCCATCTCGGCAGCACGGATGATTGCCGAGGACGGCCTCGATTACGCCACCGCCAAGCGCAAGGCTGCGCGGCAGGTGGTCGGGGACACCCGCATCGAAGGTGTCTGGCTGCCCGACAATGACCAGATCGAGGAAGAAATCCGCGAATATCAGGCCCTGTTTCAGGGCGACAGCCAACCGGCGGTGCTGCGGCACCTGCGCGAGATCGCGCTGGACTGGATGACGAAGCTCGCGGTATTCAACCCGTTCCTCACCGGCGCGGTGCTCAACGGCACAGCTGGCGAGCATTCGGACATCCATCTGCAGATCTTCTGCGATAACGCCAAGGACGTCGCCATCTGGCTGCTGAACGCGAACGTGCAGTATGACGTCTCGGAAACGCGCCACTTTGCCGCGCGCGGCTATGTGGAAACGCTCAGCTTCCTGTGGAAGCCCTCGCGTAACGAAGAGCCGGTCGGCATTCACGTCGCGCTCTACAATACCGACGACCTGCGCGGCGCCGTTCGTGCCGACGCCCGCGGGCGTGTGCCACGCGCGAATGCGCAGGCACTCCAGGCGCTGATCGACGAAAACGGCGCCACCTCGACAACCTGACCCACCTGACTCTTATAGACAGCGCAGCAATGAACACAAAGCGGATTCTGGCCGGCGTCGCAGTCGCGGCGGTGGCGGCCTGCGGCGGCATTATTGCAGGACACTTTGCGAGCGGCGGGCATGAAGGTAGCGCCTCCGCCATCACCAACGCGGACGCGGCAACAGTCGCCGGCAAACAGAGCGCGGTGGACCAGCTCTGGTCGGCCGCCGTCACCAACCCGGATGGCAAGCCGCAGTCGCTCGCCATCTATAAAGGCCACCCGATCGTGGTGAACTTCTGGGCCTCCTGGTGCGGCCCGTGCGTCGAGGAAATGCCCGAGCTTTCCGCGCTGCATCGCGAATATGCGAAGAAAGGCATCCAGTTCGTCGGACTTGGCGTGGATTCGGCGGCCAACATCAAGACTTTCCTCAGCAAGGTCAAGGTCGACTACCCGATCTATATCGCCGGTTTTGGCGGTGCGGATGTCGCACGCGCCTTCGGCAACAACGCCGGGGGCTTGCCTTACACCGTCGTAATCGACGCGAACGGCGCCGTTCGTGCGACAAAATTAGGCCAAATTAAACCGGACGAGATGCGCCACACGCTTGACGCACTTTGACGCGGCCGAACAATTGACCGGGGCTTAACGGCCGTAGAGCACTTTTTGCCGGTCGAATTGATGCAATTGACTGAAGATGGACCTCACCGCGCCTTACAGCGCCGTATAGGGGTCACATCGACCGTTTGGAAAACTAGACAAATTTCTCTAATCAGCGCTAAAGTTCGCGCAATTCCACGGAAAAAGAAGCGACCATGACGCGACTGCTGGTTTTGCACGGACCCAACCTCAACCTTCTCGGCACCCGGGAACCGGAGGTCTATGGGCGCGTGACGCTGCCGCAGATCGATCAGGCGCTCGCCGACCGTGCCGCCGACGCCGGCGTGGAGCTTGCGACGTTCCAGAGCAACCACGAAGGCGCGCTGGTCGACCGCATCCAGGCCGCCCGCACGGAACAGACGGATTTCATCCTGATCAACCCGGCGGCGTACACGCACACCAGCGTGGCGATCCGGGATGCGCTGGCAGGCGTGGGCATTCCGTTCGTCGAGATCCATCTCTCGAACGTGCATCGCCGCGAAGCCTTCCGGCATCACTCGTATTTTTCCGACCAGGCCGAAGGCGTCATCTGCGGCCTCGGCTGGAAGGGTTATCTCTACGCGCTCGAATACGCGCTCGACCGGCTCGCTGCCCGGTCGGCCGCCTGACTTCGGCGCCGGATGACCGACGCACTCTGAAAGACAACTCTTATCCCGTGCCGGGACGCGCGCGCCCCGGCACCTCACGTATTCAAGCAAAGGGGCTGCACCATGGATCTACGTAAGCTGAAGACTCTGATCGACCTCGTCTCCGAATCGGGCATCTCGGAACTCGAAGTCACCGAGGGCGAAGGCAAGGTGCGCATCGTCAAGAACGCGCCGCCGGTCTACGTACAGCCGAGCGCAGCACAATTCGCGGCGCCGTACGCCGGCGCCCCTGCGGCAGCCGCACCGGCCCACGCAGGCGAAGCCGCAGCGCCCGCCGCTGCCGCGCCGGCCGTGCCGCAAGGCCACGTCGTGACCTCGCCGATGGTCGGCACGTTCTACCGCGCGCCGTCGCCGGGCGCCGACCCGTTCGTCCAGGTGGGCGACACGGTCAAGGAAGGCCAGACGCTGTGCATCATCGAAGCGATGAAGCTGCTCAACGAAATCGAGTCGGACGTTGCGGGCGTGGTCAAGGAAATCCTCGTCGAGAACGGCCAGGCGGTCGAATACGGCCAGCCGCTCTACGTGGTCGCGTAAGCCCGGCCACCCGCAGATCACGAGCGTTTCGCATGAGCGCGCCGGCGCTTCGCGCGACATCCCTCTGGCGCCGCACCGCCCTCGCCGGTCGCGGCGCGCGCGGCCACCAGCGCCGCGCGCTCCACCGGTCCTCCCTGGCGGCCCGCCTGCATGGCCATGCGGCGCCCATTGATGAGTCGAATACCCACCATGTTTGAAAAAATCCTTATTGCCAATCGTGGCGAAATCGCGCTGCGCATTCAGCGCGCGTGCCGCGAACTCGGCGTCAAGACGGTCGTCGTCTATTCGGAAGCCGACAAGGAAGCCAAGTACGTGAAGCTCGCGGACGAGGCGGTCTGTACCGGCCCGGCGCCTTCGAACCTGAGTTACCTGAACATGCCCGCGCTCATCAGCGCGGCGGAAGTCACCGACGCCGAGGCGATCCACCCCGGCTACGGCTTCCTGTCGGAAAACGCCGACTTCGCCGAGCGCGTCGAGCAATCGGGCTTCACCTTCATCGGTCCGCGCCCGGAAACGATCCGCATGATGGGCGACAAGGTCACGGCCAAGCAGACCATGATCAAGACCGGCGTGCCCTGCGTGCCGGGCTCGGAAGGCGCTCTGCCCGACGATCCGAAAGAAATCGTGAAGATTGCGCGCGCGATCGGCTACCCGGTCATCATCAAGGCTTCGGGTGGCGGCGGTGGTCGCGGCATGCGTGTGGTGCACACGGAAGCGGCGCTCGTGAACGCGGTCAACATGACGCGCGAAGAAGCGGGCCGCGCCTTCGGCAACCCGCAGGTCTACATGGAGAAGTACCTCGAGAATCCGCGTCACATCGAGATTCAGGTCCTCTCCGACTCGCACAAGAACGCCGTGTGGCTGGGCGAGCGTGACTGCTCGATGCAGCGCCGCCATCAGAAGGTGATCGAGGAAGCGCCGGCGCCGGGCATCGCGCGCCGCCTGCTCGACCGCATCGGCGACCGTTGCGCCGACGCCTGCAAGAAGATGGGCTATCTGGGCGCGGGCACGTTCGAATTCCTGTACGAAAACGGCGAGTTCTACTTCATCGAAATGAACACGCGCGTGCAGGTCGAGCACCCGGTCACCGAGCAGATCACCGGCATCGACATTGTGCAGGAACAGATCCGCATCGCCGCGGGCGAGAAGCTCGCGTTCCGCCAGCGCGACATCCAGTTGAAGGGCCACTCGATCGAGTGCCGTATCAACGCGGAAGATCCGTTCAAGTTCACGCCGTCGCCGGGCCGCCTGACCTCGTGGCACATGCCGGGCGGTCCCGGCGTGCGCGTCGACTCGCATGCCTACAATGGCTATTTTGTGCCGCCGAACTATGATTCGATGATCGGCAAGCTGATCACCTACGGCGCAACGCGCGAACAGGCGATCCAGCGCATGCGCATCGCGCTGTCGGAAATGGTGGTCGAAGGCATTTCGACCAACATCCCGCTGCACCGCGAGCTGATGCTCGACGCCAAGTTTGTCGAAGGCGGCACCAGCATTCACTACCTCGAAAGCCGTCTGGCCGAGCGCCAGTCTGTGAAGAAGGACGAAGCGTAATTCCATGAGCTACCGGGAACTGATCGTCGAACTCGAGCGCGATCGCGCGGAAGAACTCTCCGACGCGCTGATCGAGCTTGGCGCCCTCTCGGTGTCGGTGGAAGACGCCGACGCCGACACGCCCGACGAGCAGCCGCTCTTCGGCGAACCGGGCCTCACGCCCGAGCGCACCGCGTGGCAGCATTCGCGTGTGATCGCGCTGATCGGCGCCGATCAGGAACCGGCCGTGCTGCTCGCGGCCGCGTCCAACGAGCTGGGTCTGGCCGAAACGCCGAAGCACACGCTGCGCGAAGTCGAGGAACAGGACTGGGTGCGCCTCACTCAATCGCAGTTCGACCCGATTCCGATCGGCGAGCGCATCTGGGTGGTGCCGTCGTGGCACGACGCGCCGGATCCGGACGCGCTGGTGCTCGAACTCGATCCGGGCCTGGCTTTCGGCACGGGCAGCCATCCCACCACTCGTCTGTGCATGGAGTGGCTTGAGCAGAACGTGCAGCCGGAAACCTCGCTGCTCGATTACGGTTGCGGCTCGGGCATCCTCGCGATCCTCGCGAAGAAGTGCGGCGCCAACCCCGTGATCGGCATCGACATCGACCCGCAGGCGGTCGAATCGGCGCGTCATAACAGCGAACGCAACCACGCGGACGTGACCTATGGCCTGCCCGACGACCTGCAGCCGGGCGAGTTCGACATCGTCGTTGCAAACATTCTTTCGAATCCGCTCAAGCTGATGGCGTCGATGCTTTCGTCGCGCGTGAAGCCGGGCGGACGCATCGCGCTGTCGGGCATTCTGGCCCGCCAGGCCGATGAAGTGGCGCAGGTGTACGCGCAATGGATCGATATCTCGGTCTGGCGCGAGCACGAAGGCTGGGTCTGCCTGGCCGGTACGCGTCGCGCATAACGCTCCACGAAAGCCGCCTGTCCCCTCGGGGCGGCGGCTCAAGTCGTTAAGCGTCGTGGATTGCCATTAGAATGGCGGGTATCGCCAACCATCCGGGTCCACGGCACACATGCTCCTGGCCACGCGCTGCCCCTTCTGCGAAACCGTATTCCGTGTCCAGCCGGCGCAGCTCGCCGCGCGCCGCGGCCTCGTGCGCTGCGGCCATTGTCAGGAAGCTTTCGACGCATCGGGTAGTCTGTACGAAATGCCCGAAGGCGGCGACTTCGCATTGGCCACGCCCGTTGCGGCCGATATTGCCGCGAGCCTGACAACGCCGCATGCGGCAGCAGTTTCGCATTCAACACACCATGCGCACCACGAGCCGGTCGCGCAGCCGGTAGAACCCGAACCCATCGTCGAGCCGCCGCGCGAGCCGGAACCGGAACCCGCGCTGGCACCCGCGTCCGAACCCGCGCGGCAAGCCGCCGCTCCGATTCCTGAAGCGGCACCGGAAGTCGCGCCCGCTCCTGAAGCCGAAGCGCCCGCCCGCCCCGCGCCGCCGCCGAATTTTTCGAGCGCCGCCTGGGATCCGTGGGCGCCGCAGCCGGACAGCCACATCGATCCGCGCCTGCAATACAACGCCGAACATCTGCCGCAAGCCAGCCTTGCCGCCGCCGCGACCAGCCATACGTTGCGCGGAGTCGAAATGCGCGTGGTCCACGACGACGAACCCACGTTCGCGTCCACGCCGGCACCTGCCGCAGCCGAAACGCCCGCCGAACCCTTCCCGCCCGCCACGCGCTGGACGCGGGTCGAGCCCGAACTGATTCCGCCCGAGCCGGTCGCGCCAGGCAGCGCACATGCGGCTCACACCGAACCGACGCTTTCGTCGGGCGAAACGGGCCGCACGGCGCCCCGCCCACACCCCATCGATCCCGAACCGGCGCTGAGCCGCTCCACGGCGATTGCAACAGGTACTGCGGCGGGGGCCGCCGCCAGCGCGCCCGCCTTCACTGCGCTGGACGCCAAAGACGGCGACGAACCCTTCGCGGTGACGCGCGAAGCGCCCGCGCGCGCCAAGGGGCACCCGGGCTGGCGCATCTTCGGTTCGCTGCTGGCGCTCGCGCTGATCGTGCTGCTCGCGCTGCAACTCGTCTGGTGGCAACGCGAAAGCGTGATGGTCTACTGGCCCGCGTCGCAGCCGATCTACCAGCAGGTCTGCGCGCAACTCGGCTGCCGCGTGAACCCGCCGCGCGACATCGACGGTCTGCAGGTGCAACCGTCCGATCTGCGCCAGGTGGACGACCCGCATCATCTCGAACTGAAGGTGCCGCTGCGCAACCGCTTCCAGGTGGCGCTCGCGTATCCGGCCATCGAACTCACGCTGCTGGACCGCCAGAACAACGTGGTGCTGCGCCGCGTGCTCTGGCCGCAGGACTACGTGCCGCCCGGCACCCGCATAGACGCGGGTCTGCCCGCGCGCACCACGCAGACGATGATCGTGCGGCTCGATACCGGCAACGTCATCGCATCGAATTTTCGCATCGAGATCTTCTATCCGTAGCCGCGCATCCGTGCGCGCGCGCCTCTGGCACCCGGCGTCGCCGGGTGCGCCACTCACCACAACAGCCTTAAATCCGGAGAGCACATCATGAGTCAAGTCACGCTAGGCGGTAACCCGATCGACGTCGCAGGCACCTTCCCGGCGCCGGGCCAGAAAGCTCCGTCGTTCTCGCTCGTCGGCAAGGATCTGAAGCCGGTCGCACTCGCCGATTTCGCCGGCAAGCGCAAGGTTCTGAACATCGTGCCGAGCCTCGACACGCCGACCTGCGCCACCTCGACGCGCAAGTTCAACGAAGCCGCCGCCAACCTCGAGAACACGGCTGTCGTCGTGATCTCGGGCGACCTGCCGTTCGCAGCCGGCCGCTTCTGCACGACCGAAGGCATCGAAAACGTCGTCACGGCGTCGACGTTCCGCGGCCATGAGTTCGCGCAAGCCTACGGCGTGGACATCACCAGCGGCCCGCTGACGGGCCTCACGGCACGCGCCGTGGTGGTGATCGACGCGAACGACAACGTCGTGTACGCAGAACGCGTCGGCGAAATCAAGAACGAGCCGAACTACGACGCAGCACTCGCCGCGCTGAAGTAATCACGGCGGCGGCGCGCACAGCGCAGATTGCGACAGCATCGGTACGACGATACCCGCCGCGCGCCGCCCTCTTTCATCACACGCATCACAGGAATTCCCGCCTTGGCTACGCTCATTTGCGGCTCGCTCGCCTACGACAACATCATGACCTTCGAGGGTCGCTTCCGGGAGCACATCCTGCCCGAGCAGGTGCACATCCTCAACGTGAGCTTCCTCGTGCCGACGATGCGCCGCGAATTCGGCGGCTGCGCGGGCAATATCGGTTACTCGCTGCATCTGCTGGGCGGCGACGCGCGCATCATGGGCACGCTCGGCGCTGCCGACGCGCAGCCCTACATGGATCGCTTCAACACGCTCGGCCTGAACACGGCGCATGTGCGCGTGCTGCCCGACATGTGGTCGGCGCAGGCGATGATCACGACCGATCTCGAAAACAACCAGATCACCGCGTTCCACCCGGGCGCGATGATGCAGTCGCACGTGAACAAGGCAGACGAAGCGCCCGGCATCAAGCTCGGCATCGTCGCGCCGGACGGCTTCGACGGCATGGTCCAGCACGTGGAGCAACTCGCGAAGGCACAAATCCCGTTTGTCTTCGATCCGGGTCAAGGTTTGCCGCTGTTTGACGGTGCGTCGCTGCGTCGCGCGATTGAACTTGCGACCTACCTGACGGTCAACGATTACGAAGCCAACCTTGTGAGCCACCGCACCGGCTGGTCGATCGAAGAAATGGCCAGCAAGGTCGACGCGCTCATCATCACGCGCGGCGAACAAGGCTCGCAGATCTACCACGACGGCCAGATCGAAGAGATCCCGGTCGTACAGGCCGAACGCGTGCTCGACCCGACCGGTTGCGGCGACGCCTTCCGCGGCGGCCTGCTCTACGGCATCGAGAACAAGCTCGGCTGGGCAACCACCGGGCGTCTCGCGAGCCTCATGGGCGCGCTCAAGATCGAGCAGCAAGGTCCGCAGAACTATGCGCCCACGAAAGCGCAGATCATGGAACGATTCAAGACGGCGTTCGGTTACGAACTGTCGCTCTGAACACGCAGCGCCGCGGGAACGGCGGGCATTGGAGTTTTTGGGAAATGAAAACAACAAATCGTCTGATTGTGGCCGTCATGATCGCGGGTTCGCTCGCCATGACGGGTTGCGCCTATAACAGCAGCTCCGCCGACGTTTACACCGCGTCGCAAGCGCAGCGCGAAGCCACGGTGCGCATGGCAGTGGTCGAAAGCGTGCGCGCAGTGAAGATCAGCTCGAACAACGGCCAGCCGAGCGGCCTGGGCGCCGTCGGCGGCGGCGCGCTTGGCGCAGTGGCCGGCAGCGCGATCGGCGGCGGGCGCGGCTCGATCGTCACCGGCATCATCGGCGGCATCGCGGGCGCGGTGGCCGGCAATGCGGTTGAAAACGGCGTGGCGATGCACGACGGTCTGGAGATCACCGTGCGTCTGGATAACGGCGACTATCGCGCCATCACGCAGACCGCCACGGGCGAAGTGTTCCAGGCCGGCGACCGCGTGCGCCTGCTCTCGAGCGGCGGCGTGACGCGCGTGACGCACTAACGAGGCAAGAGAATCATCCAGGCTGGCCTGCGATCACGCCAGCCGAACGAAGACCGGTTTCCCCTGTACCGCAGCGCGGCGCTTCGCGCCCACCTGCGGAACCTCAGGCGCATGCTCTCCCCTGTGCATGCGCCTTTTTTCATGTCCGCGCAGCCTTGTGGCTGGCCGTGCGTCTGCCCAGCAGGTCCATCACGCAAAACCTGCGGACGAAAAAAATCCCGCCGCGGATAACCCTGCGACGGGATTGCAGATCGGGCCTCGCAAGCAAACCGCCAGGCCCGACCACCGAAGCACACGTTGTTTAACTGACTCTCGCGCGCTTCGGCTTGTACTGCTTGAACTACTCGAACGGCTTACGGACGGCTGCCCGTCGGGAACGGCCATGCAGCGGCCGGGTTCAGCGCCGTCTTCACCGTTGCTGCGGGTGCAGCCGGTTGCGCAGCAGCAGCCGCAGGGGCAGCAGCGGCAGCCTTCTTCGCAGGCGCCTTGCGGGCAGCCTTCTTCGCAGCAGGCTTCTTGGCAGCAGGCGCGGCCTTCTTCGCAGGCGCAGCCTTCTTGGCAGCAGCCTTCTTCGCCGGTGCGGCCTTCTTGGCAGCAGCCTTCTTGGCCGGCGCTGCCTTCTTCGCAGCAACCTTCTTCACCGCGACCTTCTTGGCTGCAACCTTCTTCGCAGCGGCCTTCTTCGCCGGTGCTGCCTTCTTCGCAGCAACCTTCTTCACCGCGACTTTCTTGGCTGCGACCTTCTTGGCTGCAACCTTCTTCACTGCGGCCTTCTTCGCCGGTGCTGCCTTCTTCGCAGCAACCTTCTTCACGGCGACCTTCTTGGCAGCAACCTTCTTCGCAGCGGCCTTCTTCGCCGGTGCTGCCTTCTTCGCAGCAACCTTCTTCACGGCGACTTTCTTGGCTGCAACCTTCTTCACTGCTGCAACCTTCACTGCGGCCTTCTTCGCCGGAGCAGCAGCCTTCTTCGCTGCAACCTTCTTCACTGCGGCTTTCTTGGCCGCCGGTTTCTTCTTGGCAGTTGCCATTTTTTTCTCCTTCAGGTTTCAGATGAGAGTCAGTTCAAACTACACCCTTCGTCAAAACCCGCTTCCCGCAAACGCTTCTCAGGGCGCACGCTACAAAGCGGGCTATTCATCGGCGTACGCTGGTCCCGCGCGCTTACGCTAATGAATGCGGTAAGGCGCGCCGTGCTGAAAAGCACGGCGCGCCAGGTCATTCCGGCGTCGGCTACCGACACCGGGCAACGTTCGTTGAGGGCGCAAGCCACATGGCTCGCGCCTTTTTCCGGGGGGA
>NZ_DASZJJ010000074.1:0-12954 GCF_035948235.1 Paraburkholderia sp.
ACGACCAGCGGCGTGATGATGCCTGCGAGGTTGGCGGCCAGGTTGAAGATGCCGCCCGTCAGGCCGAGCATGCCGGCCGGCGCGATATCCGACACCAGCGTCCAGCCCAGCGCGGCCATGCCCTGGGCGAAGAACGCCACGTCGAAGCCCACGGTCTATCCGGCTCGCGGGCAAACGCCCTATCAGCAATCCAACGACGACGCGGCCTGTTACGGCTGGGCCAAAGGGCAATCCGGCTTCGATCCGGCGTGGCCAGCAACGGCAGCCGCACCGGTCGTCGTACCTGGCGGACAACGCGTCGTAGGCGCTGCGCGCGGCGCGGCGGTGGGTGCCGTGGCCGGCGCCATCGGGGGCAACGCAGGCAAAGGCGCGGCCGCCGGAGCCGCTATTGGAACCATGGCCGGGGGCATTGAACGCCGTCAGGAGCGGCGCGCCATAGGTGCGTATGACGCGCAGGTGCAGGTGAACAACGAAGCCGGTCTGTCTTCGTACTGGCGTGCGTGGCGTGCCTGCATGACGGGCCACGGCTACACGGTGGACTAAGTCAGACCATCAATGCATGAAAACCCATATTCTCACCGCGCTAATTGCGGCAGTATCCGTCGCTGGTTGCACGACGGCGTCCCATTTGCCACACAATGTGGAAACCGTAAAATTGTCCAACGACCGTGAAGGCTGGAGCGTCCATTGCCACGGAATGTTCGACAGCAGTAAGACCTGTTTCAAGGTTGCCCGTAAAGTCTGCGCCGATCAATCCGTGCAGGTGATCTACGCATTCGATCGATTTGAAAGCGGTTTGGGCCCGAAAAGCGATGCGCGAGATTTTGTTTTCACGTGCCAGACAGAGCAATAGCTGACGAAAAAAGCCCAGCTATCGCTCTAATTCAAAATCAGGCGGCGCTACAAATACCGCGCCTGATCCAGATCCGAAATAAGCGACGGTCCGGTGGGTCGCCAGCCAAGGCGCGCCTGGGTCAGCGCGCTGGAAGCTGGCATATCCATGCCGACGAACAAGGCCATCCAGCCGAACTGCGCTTGCGCCTGCTCCGCGCCGATCGACACGACAGGCAATTCAAGCCCACGCCCGAGCGATTCCGCGATGTCGCGGCTGCTTACGCCCTCTTCCCCCACGGCGTGATACCGCGCACCCGCCTGCGCTTTTTCAATCGCGAGCCGATACAAACGCACCACATCGGACAGATGCCCTGCCGGCCAGCGGTTACGCCCCTCGCCAACGTACGCCACGGCGCCTTTCTCCTTCGCAATGGCGATCAGCGGCGTAATCAGCCCTTGCTTGAGCGGGTTATGCACTTGCGGCAGGCGCATCACCGAAACATTCACGCCCGCGTCCAGCAGCGCATTTGCCGCGATTTCCGAGCCGATACGCGGATTGGGATGACTCGTGTTGAACACGTCCTCGCTTGCGGCTTCGCCGTGATCTCCGCTGCCCACACCAGTGCCCGACGTAATCAGCAGCGGCCGGTCCGATCCCGTCAGCACCGAGCCTAGTGCCGCGATCGCGCGTTTGTCTTTTTCGCAGTTTTCGGCGAATCGGGAAAAGTCGTGATCGAACGCCGCGTGGATTACCGCGTCCGCCTTTTCGGCGCCGCGTTTCAGGCTTTCGACGTCTTCGAGCGTACCGCGGTGAGGTTCTGCGCCTGCCGCCCTGAGCGCCTGCGCTCCGGCGTCCGAGCGCGTCATGCCGATCACCTGATGACCGGCCTGAATCAGTTCCGGAACAAGGGCCGAGCCGATAAAGCCGGTCGCGCCCGTCAAAAAGATTCGCATCGTCAACTCCTTCTGGTCGTGACCTCCGCACTATCAGCCGGATTTTTATTCCGTTAAAGTAGTGACGTTATCATGGTAAAACGACTAACAGGAATCCCATGTCAGTCACCACGCCAGCCTCTCTGGGCGACTTCCTGAA
This sequence comes from Paraburkholderia sp., assembly GCF_035948235.1. Classification (GTDB taxonomy): domain Bacteria; phylum Pseudomonadota; class Gammaproteobacteria; order Burkholderiales; family Burkholderiaceae; genus Paraburkholderia. The sequence goes on from NZ_DASZJJ010000074.1 coordinate 1,928, forward strand.
GAGCCGCCGCACCCGGCTCGATCCCGCGAGCTTTGGTTATTCGGGGCGGCGGCGCACGCCGGGCCTGCGCCGCGAAGAAGTCGCGCAACGCGCCAATATCAGCCCGACCTGGTACACCTGGCTCGAGCAGGGGCGTGGCGGCGCGCCCTCGGCGAGCGTGCTCGAACGCATCGCCAGCGCGCTGATGCTCACCCACACCGAGCGCGAACATCTCTTCATGCTCGGACTGGGCCGACCGCCGGAAGTGCGCTACCGCGCCGACAACGACGTCCACCCACGACTGCAGCGCTTTCTCGATTCGCTGCAATCGAGTCCCGCCATCATCAAGAATCCCGTCTGGGACGTGATCGCGTGGAATCGCGCCGCCGCTGTCGTGCTGACCGACTACGGCGCGCTGCCGCCCGGTGGGCGCAACATCCTGCGCTTTCTGTTCGGCCATGCAGAGGTGCGTGCGAAGCAGCACGACTGGGACAGCGTCGCGCGTTTTGTCGTGGGGGCGTTCCGGGCCGACGTGGCGCGTGCGGGCCTCGTTTCCGAGGCTGGCGAGCTTGTCGATGAGTTGTGCGCCGCGAGCCCTGAATTCGAAGCCTTATGGCGCGAGAACGACCTGCATAACCACGCCGATGGCGGTGTGAAACGGCTGATGCATCCGGAACTCGGATCAATCGAACTGGAGTACTCCGCATTTGCAGTCGATGGCCGCCCGGATCTTGGCATGATTGTTTATACGCCAATCGACGATGTGGTGGCCGAACGGATCAAGGCACTCGCGGAGCGTCAATGAAGTAATCCACAATCGATAAGGACTTCTTTCTTATTGCATTTTCGCGGCAAAATGCGGGGCTGACTGATAAAATCCGTCATACTCAGTAACACGGCCCCATCTGCAATATGCGTATTCTCGCAATCGAAGACGACCCCGATATTCTCGGCAATATCGCCAGTTATCTGGGGGCGCGAAACTATCTCGTAGATTGCGCACTCGACGGCATGCAGGGTTACGCACTCGCGACCCGCAATGAGTACGACCTGATCGTGCTCGACCTCTCGCTTCCCCGTCTGGATGGTTATGAGCTGTGCCGGCGCCTTCGCACAGAGGCCCAATGCGAGACCGCGATTATCATGGTGACGGCGCGCGATACGCTCGATGAACGTCTGAGCGGCTTTCATGCGGGCGCCGACGACTACCTGGTCAAACCCTTTGCGCTCGCCGAGCTGGCCGCGCGCGTCAACGCCCTGCTGCAGCGCCCGCGCAAGCGCGCCGCCGCGCGCACGCTTCAGGTCGCGGATCTCGTGCTCGATATCGACACGCGTTCCCTGTCGCGCGCCGGCGTGACGCTGCGCCTGCCGCCTGCGCCCATGACCGTGCTGAAGATGCTCATGCAGGAAAGCCCCGCCGTCGTCTCGCGCGTGCGCCTTGAAGAAGCCTTGTGGCTCGATTCACCGCCCGATAGCGATAGCCTGCGCACGCACATTCATCAATTACGCCAGGTGATCGACAAGCCGTTCGGGCAGCCTTTGCTGCATACGGTGCACGGCGTCGGCTATCAACTGCATGCGGGTTCGGACGATGGCGTCTGAGCACGCCTGCGCCACCGACCCTGGACCGCGATCCAGACAGCGCACGCTCGCACGCGAGCTGGTAATTGCGTATCTGATCGTCGCAGTGCTGGTGGGCGCACTGCTTTCGCTGGTCTCGATGTGGACCGTCAATCGCCTGGAAACCCATCTGCAACAGATCGATATGGGCATGGCGCTTGATCGCGTGCGCGGCGAATATCTCGCTGGCAAGGACGTGGGGCGCGGCAGCCGCTTCTTTCATGGCGAACCCGGCAGCGAAACCTTTCCCGACTGGCTGCGCCAGATCGAGCCCGGCTTCACGCGTATCGAACACGACGAACGCGACTGGCACGTCATCGCCGACGACCGTGACGGCGTGCGCTACGTGCTGCTACGCGATTACACCGCGTTCGAGCAGCGCCGCGTCCACTCGCACTGGATCACCGTGCTGTGCGTGGGCGCGAGCCTGTTCATCGCCTTTCTGCTGGGCGGTGCAGTCACGCGCAGACTCGTCCGTCCGCTCGCCGGTCTTGCCGAACAGGTGATCAAACGCCCTGCACTGCCGCCTCAAACCCGCATTGCCCACGCCTATCCAGGCAACGAAATCGGACGCCTTGCGGCAGCGTTCGACGCCACCTATAACCAGCTCGAAATGGCGCTGCAACGCGAAAGACTCTTCACCGCCGACGTCAGCCACGAATTGCGCACGCCGCTAACGGTGATATCGAGTTCCTGCGAACTGCTGCTCGACGATCCACAATTGACGCCCACGCTGCAGCAGAAATTGCAACGCGTGCACAGTGCTTCGATCGACATTCATCAGCAGCTCGCTGCGTACCTGATGCTCGCACGCGATTCATCCGACGCAAGCGGCTTCAAGCAAAGCACGCTTGCCGAAGCCGTCGAGCAGGAAGTGGCGCACTGGAATCAGCGCGCGCAGCGCCTGGGCTTGCGGCTGATCGCCGACTACGTCGATTACGTCGATTACGCCGATGCAACCGACGCCAGACGTACTCCAACCTTCCCCGCTGCATTGGTGCGCATTGCGCTATCGAACCTCATCCGCAATGCGCTCCAGCATGCATCCAGCGGCACGCAGATCGTGATTCGTGCCGGAGTGAGCGCTTTCGATGTGACGGACGACGGCCCCGGTATCGCTGCCGATATCGCGCCGCAAGTCTTTTCGCCCTTTGTAAGAGGCGACGGCGCCCGCGTCGACAATCTCGGCAATCTGGGGCTGGGTCTGTCGCTCGTGCAACGTATCTGTGAACACCAGGGTTGGCGCGTCACGCTCGACTCCCAGCCTGGAGCCGGAGCGCGTTTTCATATCGATCTGATGCCGCCAGTAGGCGCCTGATGTTCATTGCAAATCAGCAATCGGCCCACATACGCAGCAGATTGTGATAGCAGCCCGTGAGCTGCACGAGCGATTCCTCGCTCGCTTCCTGCTGCGTGAGACGCTGGATCGCCACGTCCATATCGAGCAGCAGGTTGCGCTGCGCGTCTTCTCTCACGAGACTTTCGATCCAGAAGAACGAAGCGATACGCTCGCCGCGCGTCACGGGCTGTACCTTGTGGACGCTCGAACCCGGATACAGGATCATGCTCCCGGCCTTGAGTTTGACGCGCTGCTCGGCGTAGGTGTCGCGAATGACCAGCTCGCCACCGTCATAGGTATCGGGATCGGAGAGAAATAGCGTGGCGGACAGATCCGTGCGCACGCGCTCGCGCGACGCACGAATTCCACGCACCGCATTATCGATATGGAATCCGAATGATTCCCCAATGCCATATCGATTGAAAAGCGGCGGATAGATGCGCTTTGGCAGCGCCGCCGACATGAACACCGCGTCTTTGGCGAGCCGGTTGATGATCTCATCGCCGATTTCGCGGCCAAGCGGATCATCGCCGTCCAGTTGGCGGTTGTGCTTGACGCGCTGCGATTGCGCACCCGCGGTAACCTTGCCGTCGACCCACGGCGTCGCGCGCAATTTCTCCACCAGAACCTGCGCTTCCTGCGGGCTGAAAACGCCCGGAATTTCCACGATCATTTTCGACTCTTTGAATGACATCGAACGTCGGCCCCCATTACGCGGGCCGCCGTCATAGCAGACACGACCGGTCAGAACCTGACGTCGGCCGAGAGCAGCACCGTACGGCCCGCGCCGGGCACGCCATAAAGCTGGAAGCCGTCGAGCGAAGCGCCCACCGCCGAGTAATAGAACTTGTTGAACAGGTTCTGCACATTAAGGCCCAGCGACAGATTCTTGTTGACCTCATAGTGCGCCGCCAGCGAATGCAGCCAGAACGCCGGCGCTTTTTCCGCATCGTAGACATAGGCCGGATGCGTGCCGTTTGCACCGCTCACCGTACTGCTGTTGTTGTTCTGCCCACCCACATATTCGTTGTCCGTATAGCGGCGCGTGCCCACGTACTGCATGCCATAACTCACCGAGAATTTCGGCGTTACCGCATAGGTGGTCCAGAGATTGAAGGTCGCGTTCGGCACATTGGCGGGACGCTGGCCTTCGTTGACGCCCTTGGTGATGCGCCCGCGCATCGCCGCTACGCCTGCGAACGCCGACCACTTCTGCGTGATATTGCCGGACACGCCAATCTCGATCCCGTCTACGCGCTTGGGCGGCAATTCGCGCACCACGCTTGAGGTCGTATCGCCGTAATCCCACGAATCGCTGAGTTCGGTGCGAAACAGCGCGCCGGTGAGCGAGAGACGCTGGTTCAGCAAATCCCACTTGGTGCCCAGTTCATAGGTCTGCGCGACGGCGGGTTTGAGATTCGCAACCGCCGACGATGTCGCGCCATAAATCGTGTTATTGGTCGTCGCGCCCACCGCCGAAGGCTGCGACGCGCGCGCATAGCTCGCGTAAATGCTGCCGAATGGCAACGGCTTGTAAGTCACGCCGATACGCCCGCTAAATGCACCGTCGCTAGTATTCAGGACGGTATGGGCATTGGCCGCGCCGCTCACCTGCTTGACCCAGAAGCGGTCATAGCGCGCCGCACCTTCCACGATCCACTTCGGCGTGATGGTCACGGTGTCGCGCACGTAAACGCCCGCGTCGTTGACCGCCGCGTAATCGCCGGTCGTGCCTTCCATCGTCTCCACGCCGCCCATCGACACGCCGTACGGATTGGTCAAATCCATCACCGGATTCGTCGATGGCGCGAGCACGCTGCGCGGCAGATCGCCATAACGTTCGTGATAGAACTCCGCGCCGATCACCAGATCGTGATGCAGCCCCGCCGTGTCGAACGATGTGTTGAGATTGGTCTCGTTCGCAAGAATGTCGTAGCGTTTCGAGGTGCCGTAGTTATTGCCCCGCAAAACCGCCAGCGGAGAAAGATTCGCGTCCGCCGCCGCGCCGCTGTACGAGAGAATGCCCGAACCACTCGTAATCAGCGATCCCGTGCCCGTATAACCGTACGAGGTGCCGCTCGTCGAATTGAATCGCGCGGGCGCAAGCACCGTGGTGCGATCGGTCTGCTCCCAGCGCGTGATGTTCGAGATTCGCGTGTTGTCGTTGAAATCGTGTTCGATTTTCACGGTCGCGCGATTAGTCGTCGAATGATCCTTGTACAGATTGGGATCGCCATACCACGCGTTACGGGCGACGCCCGGAAACGTCTTGCCGCCGGTGCCGCGCTCGATCGGCACGCCGGTATCGGGAACGTTGTTGTCCTGCTGATGGAAATAGTCGAGCGTCACACGCGTTGGCGTACCCAGCCCCATGGCGAGCGAGCCGGCCACGCCCCAGCGGTCGTCGTGAACGTTGGCGCGCTCATCGACATCCTGCGTATGACGCATCAGATTCAGGCGCAGCGCAGTATGCTCGCCGATCTGCTTGTCGAGATCCGCCGTCACGCGGCGATAACGCGCGCTGCCAAGCGTAGTCGCCAGATGATACGCATCGCCCAGGTGCGCCTCTTTCGTAACGAGATTGACGCTGCCGCCAGGCGCGGCGACGCCCGATTCGATCGTGCCTGTGCCTTTAAAGACCTCCACGCGTTCAACGTCGAAGGTATCGGAACGGCTAGCCAGCCCTGCATCGCGCAGACCGTCGATCGTGATGCTCTGCTCGCCGGAGAAACCGCGAATCGTGAACATATCGCCCCAGCCCAGGTTGCCCTCGCCGGACGTGAAGGTGATACCGGGTACGTTCTTGAGAATGTCCTGCAGGCTCTGCGCCTGCTGTTCGTCAAGCACACGCTTGGGCACAATCGCCACGCTCTGCGCCATATCGAGCAAGGGCGCGGTGAATTGATCGGATTCCAGATATTTGGTCTGATAGGGCGAGTTCTGGCCGCTCACCTTCACCGCAGGCAATACCGTGGACGCTTCCGCTGCGCTGGATGCGCTGGATGCTTTCGCAGCGTCCGCAATGGCTGACGTCGGCGGGTTCGCCGTGGTCTGCGCGTGCGCGGCAGCCATGGCGACACAGCCCACCGTCGCGCTCAATAAATTCGTCAACAGCGCCGACGGCCGGCCCCACGTTCCCCGACTGAACACCATGTTGTTATCCTGTTTCGCAAATGAAAATCATTTGCAATAGTAAGAAAACAGGTGTCAAGAAAACGTTAAGAAACCGGATGCGCTTAGGCGTTGGTGCGTTCGAGCTGTTTTTCAGGCATTTCCGCGCCCGTGCGCAGATCGCTGAAATAAGCGAGGACGGCGGGAATCGAGCGGAAAGTCATCACGGAGCCAGCCACGGCAAGCAGGAGCGGATACAGCAGGTTGTGATTCGCATGCGTGAATTCGACGATCAGCACCACGGCAGTGAGCGGCATCTGCATGGAGGCGGCCAGAAATGCCCCCGCGCCGATCAGCGCACAGGCGCCGGGCGCGAGCGTCGGCAAGGCCATGCTCCACACGCCGCCCAGCACCACCGCAAGCAGCGCGCCATTCGTCAGGCCCGGCGTGAGCAGGCCGCCTTCCGCGCCCGCACGCAGGCTCGACGCCTCGATCGCCACCTTCAGCACCAGGAGCACGGCGGCCAGGCCAATGGCGAGATCGCCGCCGAAAGACAGCGACGCGGCCCCTTTGCCGTTGCCAGCAAGCTGCGGAAACACCATCACCAGCGCGCCAATCGCCACGAAGTTCACGATCGACCACGCAACCAGCTTCAGGCCGCGCGGCGCGTGCGAGCGCGCGCTGGAAGTGAGCTTGACGAAGCCCCATGCCGCGAGCCCGAAAAGCGGCCCGCACACGGCCGCCCAGACCAGCAAAGGCCCGCTGGAAACAAAATCGGGCACGACATACTGCTGCTCGTTGCCCAGACCGCTCCACGCTACGACCGCCGCAATCGTCGATGTGACCAGCGCGACGATCAGCGCGCGCGGTGCGAAGGTCCCCAGCAGCACTTCCAGCACGAACACCGCGCCGCCGAGCGGCACGTTGTAGACCGCGGCAAGCCCCGCACCCGCGCCGCACGCGACCATGAGCCGGCAATCGGCGCTGGTGAGACCGGCGCGATGGGCGAGACGCGCCGCCAGCAACGAGCCGATTTCGCGCGGCGCGACTTCGCGTCCGAGCGGCGAGCCGAGCGCGACCGTCACGATCTGCAGCAGCGCGTGCACCGTCGTGCTCACCAGGGGCATGCGCGGGTCGGCCGAACCGACCGCCTTGCGGATGCTGACCAGCGGGCGGCCATAGCGATACAGCGCGGCCCAGCCGACGCCGGCGACCGCGCCGCACAGCGCCAGAACCGCAAGGCGGCGCAGCGGCGACGCGGCGCTCACTCCATCCAGAAAACTCTCGTGTCCCACCCACTGCCCCAGGCTGTAACCGTAGGCGACGTGCTGGACGGCATGCAGCAATAGCGCGAGCCCCATCCCACCAAGCCCCGCGCCGACACCGGTCAGCATGGTCACAAGCGCAAACGCCAAGGGCTTGCTGGGCAATATCGAAGGGGGATTGGAACTCATGAGAACGGCCTGAAGTGCATGTTTTACGGGATAACCCGAATGGTATCCCGATCACTCCATGCGTCTGGTTACTTATTTTTCTTAATCAATGAATTTTTCGCATAGATAAGGCGCAACGCGTGCCTGGCGCGCAGGACCGTTCAGCGCGTAACGGCCCGACGCCAATCCCTGCAATCCATGATTAACGCAGCAATTGCGGCCGCAGCGCCGCGACCGACGCGAAGTAGGCATCCAGCGCATCGGCCGAACGCGCCCCCAGCGCGGCGAGGCACTCGATCCAGTCCGCTTCCTCGGGCCAGCGCCCCTCGACCATGGGCGGGTAGAGACGCCGCCCATACGTATGCAGCGCCTTCGCACCGATATTGCCGCTCACGCCCAGCAGGCGATGCAGCGCCGCGTGCGTGGCCTCGATCTCCTGCGCGCGCGCGGCGTTGGCGATCTCGCTCACCAGCGCGCGCAGCTGCGCGATGCCGTCGAGGAAGGTCTGGTCGAGCATATCCAGCCCGACGAGTTCGTCGAGATGCCGTTCGTCGAGCAGATCGCGCTCGTCAGCGGCTTGAGGATCATTCGAAACGTGCGCCGCGACCCCGGCTGCGGGCGCATGCACGCGCGCCAGATGGGTCATCAGCGAGGCGTAGAGCGTCGCAGCCTGCACCGGCTTCACGAGCACGTCGTTCATGCCCACCGCGATGCATTCGCGCACCGCCTCCATGTCCGACTGCGAGGTCAGCGCGATGATCGGCGTTGCCGCATAGCGGTCGCCGCGCGCGCGAATGCGCGCCGTAGCCTCCACGCCGCCCATGCCCGGCATGTTCATGTCGATCACGATCGCGTCGATCGCCATGTCCGATTGCAGGCAGGCCAGCACCGCCTGGCCGTGGCCCGCCTCCAGCACGCGCGCGCCGCCGCGTTCGAGCACGGCCTTCGCGACCTGGCGGCTGAAGGCGTCGTCGTCGGCGACGAGGATCGACTTGCCGAGCAGCCCGTCGAAACCGCCATAAACACGACGGCGCTTGCCGCTCGCAAACAGCGTTTCCAGCGCGACGATCAGCCCCATCGCCCCGCCCGATTTGCCGATCACGACATCCATACCCGCGCGCCGCGCGCGCACCTGCGCGACGCTGCCTTCTTCGACCGTGTAGCCCGCAATCGGCACGCCCTGGTTCGGATGCGCGTGGTTCGCCCGGATCTTTTCCGCGACCGCGTAGCCGTCGAGCACCGGCATGTTGACGTCGAGCAGCACCAGATCCGAGGGCGCGGTCTCGCTGTCGCCGAGCATCGCCAACGCGCTCTGGCCATTGGCCGCCTCGCTCACCAGCGCGCCCAGACCGGCCAGCACGCGCCGCGTGCGGGTGCGATGATGGTCGTCGTCGTCGACGATAAGGATGCGCTTGCCCGCGAACACCGGCATCGCCCGGTCGAGAATCTCGCGCTCGTATTCGGCCACTTCCCGCTCGGGCACCGGCGGAAAGCGCAGCGTGAATTCGGTGAACTGCTCCGGCTCCGAGCGGCACTCGATGCTGCCGCCGAACGCCTGCATCGCACGCCGGCAATACGCGAGGCCCAGTCCCGTTCCTGCCGTGTTGCCACTCGCACCGGTGGTGCGGAACGGGCTGAACAGATGCGGCAAAAGCTCGGGCGGCACGCCCGCGCCGGTATCGCGCACACTGACCGCGTGGCGCTCGATCATCAGCGTGAGCGTAGCCGACGGACGCGCGGCCATGTGATGCAGAGCGTTTTTGATGAGATTGAACAGCGTGAAGAGATAGACGGTTTCATCGACGCGAAACGTGAAGTCCTCGCGCACGATCAGGCGCACCTTGTTGCGCTCGGCGTCGTCGGCAAAACCGTACTCGTCGATCGCCTTGCGCGTCACAGCCGCCGCGCCCAGATACGCGAAACGTTCAGGACGAATGGCCCGGGTGCCCACTTCGTCGAGCATCATCGCAATCACGCGCAGGCCGCGCTCGATCGACATCTTGCCCTGCGCGAGATGCCGGTTGAGCGCGGCCGCGTCTTCGGGCGAGATCATCGTCGCGCGATGCGCTTCGTGGGTGGCGGCGAGGGTTTCCTCGATGCTGTCGAGCACGTGTTTCAACTGGCTCAGCGGGTTGCGCATCTCGTGCACGATCGAACCCGCAAGCGCCTGCAAGGCGCGATTCTTTTCGAAGCACACGCGGCCCATGTTGACGGCGTAGCTGAACGCCATGCTGCACAGCACGACCACGGGCAGCAGCGCGAGGTCGGCCTGCGTGGCCGCCGTCAGCACGATCGGCGTTGGCGAGGACAGCACCGCCGCCAGCGAGCTCGTGGCCACGCCCATGCCAATGCACGCAATCAGCAGGAGCGGACTGTCGATGCACAGCGCGAGGATGAAGATCATCATCACTTCGGTCATCATCCACATCGTGGAGAAGCCGTTTCTGATCGTGAGGTACGTGCAGACGAAGGGTAAAACGTAGATCAGGCACGCATGCCAGTAGATCAGCAGATAGCGGTTGTAGCGCTTCGGCCATTGGGCCTGAAAAATCAACGGGATGCACACGAGCGCTGCGCTAAGGCGCAGAAACAGATTGTCGTAGGGCTGGGGCAGCACAAAAGTCCACACGACGTAATAGATAGGGTGGCACAGGAGGCCGAGAATGCCTCCCCACCGGATCGCCAGACCGCTACGGTCCAGCACCTCCCCCATGCGCTCGCGCGACATCACAATCAGGCCTCCAAGGCGTTTTTTATACGGTCCTACCGGTTGTTCAGGAGCGCGCTCGGCGCCCCCGCCGGCTCAATCGCCGAACCTTTATTGCCGTGAATCGGTCCGAGGTGCAAACCCGTGCTTCCGCGCCAGGCCGGGCCACGGGCAAAGCCCTAAATATATAGCGTCTCGCCGCCCGAAGCGAGTTCTGGTTAATCGTTTGCGAGAATGGCACCACCCAACTGTGGCAGTGGCGTGTCCGGCTTGAAGAGCGGCAGCGCAAAGCGGGCTTTCCCGGCCGTTCCATGCAGGCGGCGCCGCGCGTTTTCACGCTGTGAAATTACAATGAGCGCGTTATCCCTCTGTTCACGGCAATTGATGACTACCCAGGTTCCGATCTCACTGCATCCCCGGCACGCCTCGCTCCATCGCAGCGCGCGGCGGTTGCTGGCGTGTCTCGCTCTCGCGGCGGCCGCGCCGCTCGTGCATGCCGCGAACTGGACCACCATCGCATCGGCGCCCAATGCGTGGACCGAGTCGGTGGACGCCGACTCCATCGTCCGCAAAGGCGACATTCGCCACGCGTGGATGCAGATCAGCTACGACCAGCCCACGGCGGTCGCGCGCGGCGTGGCGCCGGCAACGCTGCTCAAGCAACGGATGGCGTTCGACTGCGCAAAACGCCAGACATCGCTTGCGACCCGCCTGAGTTATGACGCCCAGGGTCAGCTTCTCGATCGCGTGGACACCTTGCCCACCGTGAGTACCGAATCGTTCGCCGATGTCGATCCCGACACCGGACTCGAAAAAGCGCTGGATTTCGTCTGCGCGC